>NZ_NPKS01000014.1:0-167306 GCF_008329595.1 Methylobacterium sp. P1-11 | reverse complement strand
GGCGCGGCGGCGCGCGAGGGCGTGCAGGAACGGGTTGATGCCGGCGCGGGCGAGGTCGGGGCGGTGGGCGAGGTAGGCGGCGGAGTCGAAGTCGGGGCGTGGGTCGCGACCCGCGCGCCAGCCGTGGACGAGGTAGTCGCGCACCGGGTCGGCCGTGATCCCGTACCAGCTCGCGTAGAACGCCGCGTCGAAATGCGGCGCCATCGCGCTGACCAGGCGTGCCTCAAGATCCCCGCCCGTCGCTGCGCCTGCCCAGCGGCGGTGCAGCGCCCCAGGCTTGGCCAGCGGGTCGCGCAGCCGGCTGAGGCGCCGCCTCAACTGCGTCAGGGCCGAGGTCCGGCCGGTTCCGTCGGAGCCGCGCCGCATCTCAGGACTCTACGGAAGGGCGTTCACCGCCGTCCGTCACGGGGCGCGGCATCCATCGGCCGCCCGCCGGGCGGGCGCGGTCGAGGCGCGGGGCTCTGATCGGGTCATGGGCGGCAGCTGGCAGGCAGCGTCGGGGGCGCGAGGCGGCGCGGGAGCGATCGTCCGGTCGGACACCCGTCGCACTAACGGAACCGGTCAAATCCGTAAACCATGGGTCGCCGGCACCCGCCGCCCCGGGATGCCACCCCATGCGTTGAACATGCGAACCTTGCGGACGACCGTATTCCGATATATCTAAAATCACGTCATATCGAAAGCGAGTCGAAATCCATGCATCCCCATCTCTCCGACTTCCTCAACGCCGATCCCTTCGATGCGGGCCGCGTCCGCGGCCATCGCGGACCCATGGGGGCCGATCCCCGCTTGCGGCACGGCCACCATGGTGGTGGGCCCGGCGAACGGCGGATGTTCGGCCGCGGCGGCCGGGGCGACCTCGCGCGCTTCTTCGCCCACGGCGACCTGCGCCTCGTCATCCTCCACCTGATCGCCGAGAAGCCGCGGCACGGCTACGAGATCATCAAGGCCATCGAGGAGCGGGTCGGCGGCGCCTACAGCCCGAGCCCCGGGACGGTTTACCCGACGCTCACGCTCCTGGAGGAACTCGGCCACGTGACGGTGACCCCCGGGGAGGGCACCAAGCGGCTGCACACGATCACGCCCGAGGGGCAGGCCTTCCTGGACGGCAACCGCCCGACCCTCGAGGCGATCCTCGCCCGGATGGCGGAGGCCGAGGCCGCCCGGGGCGACGGTCCGCCGCCCTCGGTGGTGCGCGCCCAGGAGGGGCTGAAGCTCGCCCTGCAGATGCGGCTCGCCCGCGGGCCGCTCAGCGCCGAACAGGCCGCCGCCATCACGGCGGCGCTGGAGGCGGCGACCGCCGCGGTGGAACAGGCGTGAGGGACCGCGATCGCGGCCGGGGCGCGCCCGGTGTCTGACCCGCGGCTCAGCCGCCTCGTGCTCGGGGTCACCCTGTTCCGGCCGGGACCGGATCAGGTGGAGCGCGTCCGCGCCCTGGCCTCGGCCGGCTTTGCCGGGGTGATCGCCTTCGACAACAGCGGCCTCCCGGCCGGGCCGGCGGAGCGCCTCGCCCGGGCCGGCGTGACCGTGCTGTCGGAAGGAACGAATCTCGGTATCGCGGAGGCGCTCAACCGGATCGCCGCGGCCGCCCGGGCCGCGGGGGCCGGAACCCTCCTCCTCCTCGACCAGGATGCCGAGCCATCCGGGGATCTCGCTGCCGCATTGCTGGCGGCGCGCGACCGCTTGCGGGAGGCCGGGATCCCGGCCGCGGTGGTGGGCCCGACCCCGGCGCCGGCCCGCGGCCACAAGGCGCCCGCCTACCCGCCCCGGCCAGGCGCGCCGGAGCGGGACGGACTCGCGCCGGTGCAGTTCCTGGCGACCTCGGGCTCGCTCATCGACCTCGATGCCTTCGCCCGGGTCGGACCGTTCCGCAGCGACTTCTTCATCGACGGGGTCGAACTCGAATGGTGCTTCCGCGCCTGGAGTCTCGGATACGGGTGTTATCGTGCCCGCGACGTCGCGATCCCGCACCGGGTCGGCGGCGGGGTGATCCGGGGACCCGGGATCGCCATGCCGCGCCAGCCCCTGTTCCGCATGGGAACCTACCTGCGCAACGCGATCTTCGCGTGGCGGCTGCCGCATGTGCCGCTCCGCTGGAAGCTCGCCCAGGCCGCCTACTTGCCGCTCCAGGCCGGGCTGTACTGGGCGGATTCGGGCTGGCGGCCCGCCGTCCTGCTGCGGCTCCTCGCGGCCGCCCGCGACGGCGCCCTCGGCCGCCTCGGACCGCCCAAGGATCTGCCCAAGGATCTGCCGTGACCGACCACCCTGCCCTTCGCCCCGTCCTCGACGTGGTGATCGTCAACTGGAATGGCGGCGCGCTGCTGCGCGCCTGCCTCGCGAGCCTCGCGGCCGCGCAGGATGCCGGGTCCGTGCAGGTCACCGTCGTGGACAATGCCTCGACGGACGGCTCCATCGAGACCTTGCCCGCCCTGCCTCGCCCGCTCCGGCTGATCCAGAACGTGGCGAATCTCGGCTTCGGCCGGGCCTGCGACCAGGGCGCCGCTGCCGGCGATGCCCCCGCGATCCTGTTCCTGAACCCGGACACGCAGGTCGCACCCGACGCGCTCGGCGTGGCTCTGGCCGCCCTGACCGCCGATCCCCGGACCGGGATCGTCGGGGCACGGCTCGTCGATCCGGACGGGCGGACCGCGCGCTCCTGCGCCCGGACCCCCTCGGCCCTCGGCCTCATCGGCCGCACCCTGGCGCTGGATCGGCTGGGGCTCGTGCGGCCACACTTCCTCCTCGAATGGGACCACGCCGAGGATCGCCCCGTCGATCAGGTGATGGGCGCCTTCCTGATGATCCGCCGCGACCTGTTCCAGACGCTCGGCGGGTTTGATCCGCGCTTCTTCGTCTACTGGGAGGATGTCGACCTCTGCGCCCGCGCCCGGGCGGCAGGTTATTCCGTGCGGCACGTGGCCGGGGCGGTCGCCCGCCATGTCGGCCAGGGCACGACCCGGCAGGTGCGGGCGCGGCGGCTGTTCTACTTCCTGCGCAGCCAGATCCTCTATGCCGGCAAGCATCACGGCGCCGCCACAGCCCTCGCCCTGACCGCGGCGAGCTTCGGCGCGCAGGTGCCGCTGCGGCTCGTCCTGGCGCTCGCTCGCCGCTCCCCCGGAGAGGCCGCGGAGGTCCTGCGGGCGGCGGTCCTCCTGGCCGCGGCGCTGCCGGGCCTCCTGGGCGATGCGCGGGTGCGGACGGCCGGCTGATCCGGTACGCCACGGCCCGATGGGCCGCGGGGGACGGCCGTGCCGATCCTGGATTTGCGATGCCGTACGCGACCCCGAGTGCCGCCGTCACATCCGCCCGCCGCCCGACCGGCAGAGCCGGCCGGACCGCGTCCGTGGCGCCGACGCGGGTGCGGCCGTGAACCTGCCCTTCGCCGGGGACGGCCGGTTCTGGGCTTGCGCCTTCCTGGGCCTCGGCCTTCCGGTCTGCCTCGCGCTGGCCTGGGCCGCCCTGGCCGGCGAGACCCTGTCGGCCTTCGACGCCTTCGGCCGGCTCGCCACCATGGCCGCGTTCCTGATCCTGGGGCTTGCCGCCCTGGCCCTGGCGACCCGCGGACGGGCCGCGCTGTTCGCGCTGCTCTGCTGGCCGGCCTCGCTCGCGGCCGCGTCAGGATCGGATGGCCCCGTCCTCGCGCTTGCGGCCCTCGCCGCCGCGCTGCTTAGTCCCCGGCCGATGACGGGCCGCCGCGGGCTTGCGCGCCGCGCTGGGGCGGTCGTGGCGATCGCCCTGGCGGTGCTGGCGCGGCCGGCCTGCGCGCCCCTCGTCGGGATGCTGCTGGTGCCGTTCCCGCCGCGGGGACGGCTGGCCCGCTACGGCCGGGACCGGCTGCCGCTCGCCGCACTCGCCCTCCTGCCGGCCCTCCTGCCCGCGAGCCTCTGGGCACAGCATGCCGCCGGAGCGGGAGGTGGGCCCATGCCCCTGCCGATCCCGCTGCCCTGGTCGCTCTACGGCCTCTGGGCCGCCGCGCTGCTGGTGCCGGCGCTCGCGCTGCGGCGCGGCCCCCTTCCCCCGCGCGCGGAGCGGCTGTGGCTCTCGGGGTGCGCGCTGCTCGGTCTCTGGCTGATGGTCGCGGCGCAGGCCCTGGCTCCGGCGGGCGGCCTCGGCGGGCTGCAGATCCGGGACCTGCTACCGCTGGCGCCGATGGGGATTCTGGCCTTTGCCCGGGGGCGGATCGGCACCGCGGCGGCCCTGCGCTGGCCGGCCCTGCTCCCGGTGCTGGCCGCCGCGATCGACGCGGTGGCGCTGCCGCTGATCGCGCTGCGGCCGTAGGGGCCGCTCAGTCCCGGTCCAGGAAGTCCAGCAGCGCCCGGTTGAAAGCCTCGGGCCGGGTGACGCTGTGGGCGTGGCCGCCGTCGGGGGCGAGGGCGAGGCGGGCCTCGGGCAGCGCCGCCGCCAGCCGCTCGGACCGCGTGTAGGGCACCAGCACGTCGTCCCGGGCCGCCATCACCAGGGTCTCGTGGCCGATCGAACCGAGACGGTCGGCAACCGTGAAGCGCTCCAGTGCGGCGATGCGGGTCAGCACGGTCTCGGCACCGGGAAAATGCGCCAGCGCCAGCGCCTCGTCGTGCGCGACCCGCTCGGCCTCCGCCGAGAGCCAGGGCGCCGGGTACAGGAAGATCGCCTGGGCCCGCACGAAGGCTTCCGGACCGCCCCCGGCCAGGATCGCCCGGCGGGCCGCGAAGCAGCGGCGTGTGGCCGGGTCCAGGGCGTCCCAGCCGTTGATCACCACGATCCGCCCGATCCGCTCGGGGGCCTCCAGCGCCATCTGGAGGGCGATCAGGCCGCCGAGCGCGTGGCCGACCACGTCGGCCCGGTCGAGGCCGACGGCATCCAGAACCGCGAGCGCGTCCCGCGCCATGGCCGGGATGTCGTGGTCCGGCTCGAGCGGGCCGGGCGAGCGCCCGGTGCCGCGATGGTCGTAGGTGACGACCCGGAACCGCGCGGTCAGGTCCGCCATCTGCGGCGCGAAGTAGCCCGCCGCGCCGCCGAGCCCCGGCGAGAGCAGCACCGGACGGCCGCCCGCCGGGCCAGCCACGTCGTGATGGAGCGGGGCCGCCCCCGCCGCGCGCCGTGCCATCAGCGGCCGATATGGGCGACGGAGGCGATCTCCACCCGGGCCTCGGGCTTCACGAGGCCGCACTGGATGCAGTAGCGCGCCGGCTTCTCGCCCGGAAAATACTCCGCGTAGACGGCGTTGATCGCCGCGTAGTCGGCCCAGTCCGCCAGGAAGACGTGGTTGAAGGTGACGTCCTCCATCGTGCCGCCCGCGGCCTCGACCACGCCCCTGATGGTCTCCAGCACGTGGCGGGTCTGAGCGCTTGCGTCGCCGACATGGACCACGTTGGCATCCGCATCCAGCGGCAGCGTGCCCGAGACGTACAGCACGCCGTCGGCCAGCGTGCCGGGCACGTAGGGGGCCAGCGGCTTGCCGGTCCCCGGCGGTATCACGACCTGCTTGGGCATTCCCCTGCGCCTCCCACGTTCGACCTGACGACCAGGCCGGGCAGGACGCGCGGGAGGCCGCAGCGCGGCGGCGTTCGCGCACCCTGCCGGTCACCGGCCGGGTGCGCGATGCACTTATCCGGCCAGGTCGACGCCGGCCGCATCAACCGCGGCGTGTGAAGGCGTGCCGAGGGCCGCCTCGAAGGCGGCGACGTCCGAGACCCAGCCGAAGAAGGTCTCGATATTGGCGAGCGCCGCGTGGTGCAGGCTCTCCGGCCCGGCCTGATGGGTGGCGTCGGCCAGCACGATCCCGAAATACTCCCGGTGGAATCCGTCCCGCAGGGTCGACTCGACGCAGACATTGGTGGCGATGCCGGTGAAGACCAGCGTGGTCACGCCCCGGGCGCGCAGGGTGCTGTCGAGGGGCGTGTTGTAGAAGCCGCTGTAGCGCGGCTTGCCCATGACGATGTCGCCGGGCTCGGGCGTCAGGGCGTCGACCAGCGCATAATCCCAGGATCCCTTGGCCAGAAGCTGCGTATTCGCTTCAGGATTCCGGCGCATCGTCTTGAGAGCGTTGGATTTATGCCAGTTCGGAGAGCCCGGGCCTCCGGCCTCGACATAGCCCGGGTCCCAGCCGTTCTGGAACCACAGGATCGGGATGCCGGCACCCCGGGCCGCCGCCACTGCCCGGGCGATCCGGGCGATCACCGGTCCCGTGCCCGACACGTCGAAGCCGGCCCGGTCGAGGTAGCCGCCCGGGCTCGCGTAGGCGTTCTGGACGTCCACGACGATGAGGAAGGTGGTCGCGGGATCGAAGGCGATCGGCTCCGGGCGGGCCGGCAGGATGACGTCGCCGTGGTGGCCGTTCGGGTCGCGATACCCGGCGGGGGCGTCCATCAGGCGACCTCCGCCAGCGGCGCCGCGGTCACGTGCCGGCGTGACCGCATCAGCGGCTGGATCCGCGTCCCGAAGGTTTCGAGGCCCTTGAGGAAGTCGTCGAAGACCAGCAGCACGCCCTCCACCCCGTCGATGGTCATGATGTCGTCGAGCATCGCGGCCACGCTGGCGTAGCTGCCCACCAGGGTGCCCATGTTGAGGTTCACCGCCGAGGTCGGATCGGCGAGCTGGCGCACGTTGGTGTCGCCGCCGGACTTGGTGTCGGCTGCGCCCTGGAGGCCGAGCCACGCGATCGCCTCGGAATCCGCCCCCGCCTTGTAATGCGCCCACGTGGCCATCGCGGCATCGTCGGTCTCGTCGGCAAGGATCATGAACAGGGCGTAGCAGGTCACCCGCCGCCCGGTTTTGGATCTGGCTTCCGCGAGCTTCTCCACCACGGGGGCGAAGGCGGTCGGTGTGTTGAGCCCCTTGCCCAGGCAGAAATTGTAGTCGGCATACTGCGCCGTGAAGGCCAGCCCCGCGCCGCTTTGGCCGGCGCAGATGATCTTCACGGGTGCCTGCGGCCGGGGGCTCAGGCGGCAATCGTTCATCTGGAAATACGTGCCTTTGAGGTCGCTGACGCCCGTCTCCCAAAGCTCACGCAAAACGTGAGCATACTCAGCCAAATAGTCGTACCGCCGTGCGAAATGCTCGTCGCCGGGCCAGAGGCCCATCTGGTCATATTCCGGCTTCTGCCAGCCCGTGACGAGGTTCACGCCGAAGCGCCCGCCGGAGATCGAGTCGATGGTTGCCGCCATCCGGGCGACGATCGCGGGCGGTAGGCACAGCGTCGCCGCGGTGGCGAACAGCTTGATCCGGCTGGTGACGGCGGCGAGCCCTGCCATCAGGGTGAAGGATTCGAGATTGTGGTCCCAGAACTCGGTCTTGCCGCCGAAGCCGCGCAGCTTGATCATCGACAGGGCGAAGTCGAGCCCGTAGCCCTCCGCCTTCAGGGTGATCTGCTTGTTCAGTTCGAAGCTCGGGCGGTATTGCGGGGCGTTCTCCGAGAGCAGCCAGCCGTTGTTCCCGATCGGGATGAACACCCCGACGCTCATGGCCGGCCCGCCTCCAGGCGTCGTCCCGGCCACGAGATCCGGAGCGGTCACGCGGTTCGGAGCAGGTGTGCCTTGGGCCGGCCCTGTTCGGGCACCGGCGCTCTCGTCCGCATGGCCTTGCATCATCGTCCGCGCTCCGCCCGGTCGGTTCCCCCCGGAACCGAGTCGGCGCGGAGGCTCGCAAAACCGCGGCGGAGGGTCAAACCCGCGGCGTCCATCCGGGGCGAAAATGCCTCTCTTTCCAGCGGCTTGCACAACCGAGCCGCGATGCGTGCTCAACCCGTGCGCGCTGCCCGTTCGGCCGCGCCGAACGGCCGAGATAAGTTTCCGTGCGTCAGCATCGTCCGGAAGCCTTCGAAAAGATTGTCACCGCCGAAACGGAGACCATTTCCAGGTGGCATTGAGAAATCTTGGTCCGATCCTGCCGGAGTGACAGCGATGCGTGCGTGGTCCGCTCTGCTCCTCGTCCTCGTCCTCGCAGGATCGGCGGCGGCGGCGGCCGACGATTCGCAGCGCGCGGCGGCCCGGGCGGTGATCGCCAAACAGGAGCAGGCGCTGGGCCGCGACGATGCGCAGACCGCCTACGAGCAGGCTGCGCCGGGGATCCGGGATCTGTTCCCGAACGCCGATCTGTTCATCGGCATGGTCCGGAACCAGTACCCTCCGGTCTACCGCCACCGCAGCTTCGTGTTCGGCCAGGCGTGGGACACGGGCGATGCGGCCCTGGTCCAGTCGGTGGCGATCCAGGACGCGTACGGCGTCGACTGGACCGCCGAGTACAGCCTCGCCCGGGACGCGGACGGGCAATGGCGCATCACCGGCTGCCGCCTGATCAAGGCGCCCGGCGCGCGCGCCTGAGGGACGCCCGCCGCCGTTGCGGCGGGCGCGGACCTGCCGGGCTCAGGGCCGGAGCGTCGCGAGCCTGTCGAGCATCTGCAGGGTGAGGTCGGCGCAGGCTTTCGTCGAATCGTCGTCGGCGCATTTCACGTCCACGCGCGCGTCGCCGCGCTCGAGCACGATGTGGGCGGCCCGCGACGGCGGGGGAGGCGGCGGCGGGTCGTCGGGACCGGGACCGCGCCTCGGATCGCCGGGCGGCGGTGGCGGCGCGCCGGCCTCGGGGCCGGGCCTCGGGCCGCCGGGCGGCGGCGGTGGGGCCTGCGCGAAAGCGGCCGTGCCGGACAGCAGCGCCGCGACACACGCGAGGGTGATGATTCGGGTCATGTCGGCTCTCTCCGAGGGGATCTCCGCTCCGCCGGCTTGGGGGCCGCGGGGCCAGCCGGCTCTAGGACCCGGCCGGAAAACCGGCCCTGAACCGTCCCATTCAGCCCCGGTTTAGGGACCGGACCCGCCGCCCGGACAGGCCGGCCGCGCGTCCGCGACTTTCGACAGGCCCGCCCGCATCGTGTAGAGGGGGCGCCTTCCCCTCGGAGGACCCTGTGCTCCACGTCTCGACTCGCGGCGCGGCCGCGCCGCTCTCGTTCTCGGACGCGCTCCTGGCGGGCCTCGCCCGCGACGGCGGGCTCTACGTGCCGCAGACTTGGCCGAAGATCGGTCATCCGGAGATCGCTGCGCTCGCCGGCCGTCCCTACGCGGAGGCCGCCAAGCGCGTGCTGCGCCCGCTGATCGACGGCGACATCGCCGGCCCTGACCTCGACCGGATGATCGACGCGTCCTACGCCACGTTCCGCCACCCGGCGGTCTGCCCGCTGACCCAGCTCGACGACAACCTGTTCCTGCTGGAACTCTTCCACGGGCCAACGCTCGCCTTCAAGGACGTGGCGATGCAGCTGCTCGGGCGGCTGATGGACCACGTGCTGGCTGAGCGCGGCGCCCGCGCCACCATCGTGGGCGCGACCTCGGGCGATACCGGCTCGGCCGCCGTGGAGGCCTTCGGCGGCCTCGACCGGGTCGACGTGTTCATCCTCTACCCGCACGGCCGGGTCTCCGAGGTGCAGCGGCGGCAGATGACCTCGGTGCCGGCGCAGAACGTCCACGCGCTGGCCGTCGACGGCACGTTCGACGATTGCCAGAACCTCGTCAAAGCCCTGTTCCAGCACGCGGATTTCGCCGATTCGGTGCGGCTGTCGGGCGTCAACTCGATCAACTGGGCCCGGGTGGCGGCGCAGGCCGTGTACTACTTCACCAGCGCGGTGGCTTTGGGCGCCCCCCACCGACCGGTCTCCTTCGCGGTGCCGACGGGCAATTTCGGCGACGTCCTCGCCGGCTGGGTCGCCAAGCAGATGGGTCTGCCGGTCGAGCGGCTGATGATCGGCACCAATGCCAACGACATCCTGGTGCGGACCCTGGAGCACGGCGCCTACGCGCTGCGCGGCGTGGTGCCCACCACCTCGCCCTCCATGGACATCCAGATCTCGTCGAATTTCGAGCGGCTCCTGTTCGAGGCGCTGGGGCGCGACGCCTCCGCCCTGTCGCGGCTGATGGCCGGTCTGAAGCAGTCCGGCGGCTTCGACCTGAGTCCGGAGGTTCTGGCCGCGATCCGCTCCGAGTTCGACGCCGTCGCGGTGCCGGAACCCGAGGTCATGGCGGAGATCGCCCTGACCCAGGCCGCCACCGGGGTGGTGCTCGACCCCCACAGCGCCATCGGCGTGCATGCCGGGCGGCGGCTGCTGGAGAAGGACCCGGCGACGCCGGTCATCGCGCTGGCCACGGCGCATCCCGCGAAATTCCCGGACGCGGTCGCCAAGGCCACCGGCGGCCTGCGTCCGTCCCTGCCCCCGCACCTCGCCGACCTGATGGACCGGCCCGAGCGCCTGACCCGGGTGGCCAACGATCAGGCCGCTCTGGAGACGCTCATCCGCGAGCGTGCCCGCATCACCAGGGGTTCCTGAGCCCGCGATGAACCAGCACTTCTCCACGCACGCCGCCTCGCCGTCCCTGCGCACGACCCGGCTCGACAACGGGGTCACGGTGGTCACCGAGCCGATGCCGGGGGTCGCCACCGCCAGCCTCGGCGTCTGGGTCGGGGCGGGCTCGCGCAACGAACGCGCCGACGAGGCGGGCCTGTCCCATCTCATCGAGCACATGGCCTTCAAGGGGACGCGGGCGCGCTCGGCGCAGGCGATCGCCGAGGCGATCGAGAATGTCGGCGGCGAGATCAACGCCGCGACCTCCACGGAGGGGACGAGCTACACCGCCCGGGTGCTCGGCGAGGATGTGGGCCTCGCCCTCGACGTGATCGGCGACATCCTCACCGATTCGGTCTTCGACGCGGGCGAACTCGCCCGGGAGAAGGGCGTGATCCTGCAGGAATACGCCGCCGTCGAGGACACTCCCGACGACGTGGTCTACGACGCCTTCACGGAGGCCGCCTTCCCGGACCAGCCCGTCGGCCGGCCGATCCTCGGGCGGCCGGAGACGATCCGGAGCTTCGACGAGGCCGGCATCCGGGCCTATCTCGACCGGGAATACACGCCGGACCGCATCGTCGTGGCCGGGGCCGGGGCCGTCACCCACGAGGCGATCGTGGCGGCGGCCGAGCGCCATTTCGGCGCCCTGCCGGCCAAATCCGCCCCCGCCTCCGTGCCGGGCGTCTACGGCGGCGGCGAGCGGCGGATGCCGCGCAAGCTCGAGCAGGCCAACGTGGTGATCGGCCTGCCGGGCCTCTCCTTCCGGGACGAAAGCTACTACGCGCTCCACATGTTCGCGCAGCTGCTGGGTGGCGGCCTGACCTCGCGGCTCTGGCAGGAGGTGCGCGAGACCCGCGGCCTCGCCTACGAGATCCAGGCCTTCCACTGGCCGTTCTCGGATTGCGGCCTGTTCGGCATCGGCGCCGGCACCGCCGGGGCGGACCTGCCGGAACTCGTCGACGTGACGCTTGCCGCCACAGCCCGCGCGGCCCGCGACCTCGGCGAGCCCGAGATCGCCCGCGCCAAGGCGCAGTTGAAGGTCTCGCTGCTCTCGGCTCTCGAGACGCCCGGCGGGCGCATCGAGCGCAACGCCCGCCAGATCCTGGCCTGGGGCCGGGTGATTCCCGCCGGGGAGGTGATCGACAAGGTCGACGCCGTCACGGTGGCGGATGTTCGGGCCGCGGCGGCCGCGATGCTGCAGGGCACGCCGACGCTGGCGGCGATCGGCCCGATCCGCAAGCTGCCCGCCCTCGACAAGATCGCGGGCGCGCTCCGGGCGGCCTGAGCGCCGCCCGACGCGATGGAGATCCGACCCGCCCCCTCGGGAGAGGGGGGAGATTGGGAGTCCGGGTTGGGCAGCCTCTGAGATAATTCGGATCGTGCCCAGAACCGCCCCCTCCGGTCGGGCCCAACTTGATTTGGCCGCAAAGGGGCGCGATCCGCGGCATGTGGACCGGCCGCGGGGCGACCTTGCCCCAGGTTAGGCCCGCGCCTATCGATCGAGGCCGCCCGGGCGGCCGATGCCGAAGCTCGCACGGCCGGAAGTCAAGACACCCTTGCGCATCCTCGCCCTCCTCCTGACCCTGGTCGGCGGTCTCGTCGGTGCCCTCGCGCTCGCGCTCGGCGTGAGCGGGCCCGCCCAGGCCGTGGAGGCGGTCCGCGTCACCCTCGACGCGCCGGTGATCGACCTGACCACCGCGATCGAGCGCTACCGCTCCGACGGCGACCTGATCCAGATCTCGACCGCACCCGGCAAGGACGGCATCGTCCGGCGCATCGTCGTGAAGGCGCGCGACGCCGGCGCCCGGCCCGACTGGATCGTGTTCGCGCTCACCAACGACACCGACGAGCAGATCGACCGCATCCTGGTCGCCCCGCATTTCCGGCTGGTCGATTCCGGAGTGATCTGGCCGGATCTCGGCGGCTCGCGCATCGCCGCCATCACGGCGAGCCAGGGTATCCGTCCAGAGCGCGACGAGAACCCCGAGGCCGACCAGTTCACCATCACGCTGGATCCCGGCGCGACCATCACCTACGTGGCCGAGCTGCGCGGCTCCAACGTCCCCCAGCTCCGCCTCTGGGATCAGGACGCCTACCGCCGCAAGACCGCCGGCCTGACCCTCTACAAGGGCATCATCATCGGGATCAGCGGATTGCTGGCCCTGTTCCTGACCATCGTGTTCGTGGTCAAGGGCGCGATCATCTTCCCGGCGGCGGCGGCGCTGGCTTGGTCGGTGCTCGCCTATGCCTGCATCGATTTCGGCTTCCTGCAGCGGGTCTTCCCGGTCACGGAACTGGCCGAGCGGGTCTACCGGGCCTCCGCGGAGGCGGTGCTCGGGGCGACGCTGCTGGTCTTCCTGTTCGCCTATCTCAACCTCGCCCGCTGGCACGTGCGCTACAGCCACGTGGCGTTCTTCTGGCTCGCCTTCCTGGCGGGCCTCGTCGGGCTCGCGGTGTTCGACCCGCCGGTGGCGGCGGGCGTGGCGCGGATCTCGATCGCCGCGGTGGCCGGCATCGGCCTGCTGCTGATCGTCTACCTCGCGGCCCATAACGGCTACGACCGCGCCATCCTGCTGGTGCCGACCTGGCTGCTGCTGGTGGTCTGGGTCACGGCGGCGGGCTTCGCGGTCACCGGCCAGATCGGCAGCGACCTCGTGCAGCCGGCCCTCATCGGCGGCCTCGTTCTGATCGTGATGCTGATCGGCTTCACGGTGCTCCAGCACGCCTTCGCGGGCGGCGGCCTCAGCCACGCCCTGGTCTCCGATACGGAGCGGCGCGCCCTGGCGCTGACCGGCGCCGGCGACGTGGTTTTCGACTGGGACGTGCCCGCCGACCGGGTCTTCGTCGGCCCGGAGATCGAGGGCCAGCTCGGCCTCGCCCGCGGCACCCTGGAGGGGCCGGCGACCAACTGGCTCGGCGCGCTCCACCCCTTCGACGTGGAGCGCTACTCGGCGGCCCTCGACACGGTGATCGAGGAGCGGCGCGGGCGCATCGTCCACGATTTCCGCCTGCGCTCGGAGGCCGGCACGTTCTTCTGGTACCGGCTGAAGGCGCGGCCGGTGATCGGCGCCGACGGCGAGGTCATCCGGGTGGTCGGCACCATCGCGGACGTCACCGAGATCAAGACCGCCGAGGAGCGCCTGCTCCATGACGCCGTGCACGACAGCCTGACCGGCCTGCCGAACCGCGAATTGTTCGGCGACCGGCTCGACGCGGCGCTCGCCTTTGCCGGCCAGGACCAGCGCCTCAAGCCGACCGTGATCGTGCTCGATGTCGACCGGTTCAAGGGCATCAACGACGCCATCGGCCTCTCGGCGGGCGACTCGATCCTGCTGACCCTGTCGCGCCGGCTCGGCCGCCTGCTGCGGCCGCAGGACACGCTGGCCCGGGTCGCCGGCGACGAGTTCGCGGTGATCCTCCTCTCCGAGCGCGACCCCGACCGGATCCTGGCCTTCGCCGAGATGATCCGCCGGGCGATCGCCACCCCCATCACCTACGCCGACCGGGAGATCTTCCTCACGGTCTCGATCGGCCTCGCCCTCTACGAGGCCGGCGCCAACCTGAAGCGCGACGAGGTGTTCAAGAGCGCCGAGATCGCCATGATCCAGGCCAAGCGCAACGGCGGCGACCGGATCGAGGTGTTCCGCGCCCATATGCGCACCGACCGCTCGGACCGGCTGATGCTGGAGAGCGATCTGCGCAAGGCGATCGAGCGCAACGAGCTGAAGGTCCTGTTCCTGCCGGTGGTGCGGCTGGAGGACCGGACCGTGGCGGGATTCGAGACCGTGCTGCGCTGGGACCACCCGAAGCTCGGGCGCATCCCGGCCTCCACTTTCCTGCCGCTCGCCGAGGAGAGCGGCTTCATCGTCAATCTCGGCATCTTCGCCCTGGAGCGCACGGCGCTGGAACTCGCGGCGTGGCAGCGCTCCCTGGAGGTCGAGCCGCCGATCTTCGCGGCCTGCAACCTGTCCTCGCGCCAGCTCCTGCGCCACGATCTCCTGCACGACGTGAAGACCGTGCTGGCCCGCTCCGGGGCCCTGCCCGGCTCGCTCAAGCTGGAATTCAGCGAGAGCCTCGTGATGGAGAACCCGGAATACGCCGCCCAGATGCTGGCGCGGATTCACGACCTCGGAGCCGGCCTGTGCCTGTCGGATTTCGGCACCGGCTACTCGGCGCTCTCCTATCTTCAGCGCTTCCCCTTCGACACGATCAAGGTCGACGCGACCTTCGTGCGCCAGATCGGCACCGGTCAGACCGCGATCCTGCGCTCCATCGTCCGGATGGCGAGCGAGCTGAACCTCGCCATCGTGGCGGAGGGCTGCGAGTCCGAGGCCGACGCCCAGGCGCTCGCCGGACTCGGCTGCGAATACGCCCTCGGCCCCGCCTTCGGCGAGCCGATGACCCTGCTGCAGGCCCGCCAAATCGTCGGAGCGGCGCCGGAGGCGGCCTGAGATTCCACCTGACCGGCCAATCAGGCATACTGCCGACCAACGATAACGCGGTGGCAGGGATGCGATGACGCCAGAACAGATCAAATGCGTGCAGGACAGCTTCGCGAAGGTGCGACCCATCGCCGGGACGGCGGCTGACCTGTTCTACGGTCGTCTGTTCGAGATCGCTCCGCAGGTGCGCGCCCTCTTTCCCGAGGACATGACCGAGCAGAAGCAGAAGCTGATGGCGATGCTCGGTCTGGCGGTGGCCAATCTGAACCACCCGCAGACCGTGGTTCCGGCGCTCCAGGATCTCGGGCGCAAGCACGTGGCCTACGGCACGCAGGATGCCCATTATGCTCCGGTGGGAGCGGCCCTGCTGTGGACCCTGGAGCAGGGCCTGGGCTCGGACTTCACGCCGGAGATCCGGGAGGCCTGGGCCGAGACTTACAGGCTCGTCGCCGGCGTGATGCAGCAGGCGGCTGCAGACGCGGTCTGAGAGGCCGAAACGAAGAATGGCGCCGATCGGTTTAAGTCGGCCTTAACCATGTCCGATCAAGCTCCTGTTGATAGGCGGGCCCTTCAGCGCCCGCGATGGGGATGGGTCGGATGGCCGAGGCGGCACGGCGTTACCAGCAGGCAGGCGGCTCGGACCTCGTGCGCCGCCTGATGGCCCGCCCGGTCCGGCTGGAGCAGCAGGCCCGGACCCGCCTGCCCCTCCGCGACCCACGCCACGCCGATGCGCTCACGGACGCGTTCGCCGACGATGCGGCGGACGTGCAGGACGAGGCCGATGAGATCGCCCGCCTCGAGACCGAATTGCAGGTGATGAAGGCGGTGCTCCGGGCCCAGCGGCAGGAGGTCGAGTCGCTGCGGGCGCAGCGCCAGCTCCTCACCGAATCGGCACCGACCGACGATGTCCGCGCGACCCGCGAGCGCTGGGCGGCCCTGGTCGACTCGCTCCTGATCCGCGCCCGCTGATCCGTCACCAGGGCATGCGGGGGAGAGCCATGGGGGCGCGCTGCTCGCTCGTCGTCAACGGTCGCTCGGTGCGCGTCTCGACCGGCGACACGCCGCTGGAGGCGGCGCTGGCCGAGGGCATGATCGCGCCGCTGCAGGCGCAGTCCGGCAACCTGCTCGCCGGCCAGGGGCTCGCCCAGGGAAGCGCGGCGCCGTCCGGCCGCCGGCACCCGGCCCGCCGGGCCCGGGCCGAGGCCCTGCGCCCGCCCCTTCCCGGCGCCCCGATCCTGGGCCAGGAGGAGGCGCCGCCCCCGCCCGTCGCCGTCCGCAAGGGGACGGTCACGGAGATCCGCCGGCTCAGCCCCGGAATCCTCGAGGTCGTCGCGACCCTGACCCGGCGCCCCACCGGCGAGCCCGGCCACCAGGCGCTGGTGACCTTCGCGGGGATGCCGACGCGGACGCTGTCCCCGACCCTGCGGGTCGACGGCACGACCGAGATCAACGACGTGGTGTTCCACGTCGCCCGCGACCCCGAGGGCGATCCCCTCGACGGGCTCCGGCTCGACCAGCCGGTGCGCCTCAAGGGGCCCGTCGGCCGGGGGCAGTACCGCCCCGGGGGCGGCCGCCTCGTGCTGGTGGCGGCCGGCGCCGGCTTCGGCGCGATCTGGGCGATCGCCCGGGCGGCCCGCTACGTCGAGCCGGCCCGCGAGATGGCCCTGGCCGTCGGTGCCCGCGACGCCCTGGATCTCTATATGCGCGAGAGCCTGGACTGGCTGCGCCGCACCGGCGTTTCCCGGATCGTGCTCTGCGCCGACCGCGGCCGCCAGCGGCCGCCGGACGTGCGTTCCGGCCCGCTCAGCGCCCACCTGCCGAGCCTGCGGGCCACCGACGTGGTCCATGTGGCGGGCGACGTCTCGACGGTCGGCGCCGTGCAGGTGCTCGCCGCCTCAGTGGGCGCCCGCTGCTACCCGATCGTCCTCGACTGACCGCGGCCGCCTCGACGTGGCGGCGTGCGGCTGATACCCGCGCCGGGGCGGCCGCACGGGGCCGGCCCCGTGCCCGATCCGAGCCTCGATGATCCGCGTCCTCTGCCTCGGCTACAGCGTCACGGAATTGCCGGGCTATGTGGAGCGGGCCAACGCCCTGGCCGAGGCCGAGGGTCGCCCGGTCACCGTCCTCCGCAGCGGCTGGGGCGGCCATTCCCTGCCCTCCATCGCCGCCCTGATCGACGAGATCCTGGACGCGATCCCCTGCGACCGCGTGCTCCTGGAGCTGTTCACCGGCAACGTCCGCTACTTCGACGGCGCGACGATGCGGGCCTATCTCGACGACATCCTCGCGGCGACCGCCCGGCGGAACCTGCCCGTCGCCTTTCTCAACCTGCACCAGGGCGGCGTCGACTACGCGGCCGAGCCCGTCGCCGGCCTGCTGGCGGAATACCGCGCCCTCTACGGGATCCCCTCTCTCGACATCGCCGCCCCGGTGGCGGCGGCGGGAGCGGGTGACATCACCTATCTGCTGACGGACGCGACCCACGTCACGCCGGCGGGCGCCGACCTCTACGGCCTCCTGGTCTACAGCTTCCTGCGCGCACCGCCGCCGGGCCACGCCTATATCGACCGGTTCCGGACTCTGCCGGGCCGGTTCGAGTCCCTGCCGCTCTGCACCCTCCCCGGCCTGTCCTGCGCGTTCGCCCTGCGCCGCAACGGCATCCCGCTGGACTTCCTGGAGATCCCGGAGGGCACGCGCGTCGCCGTTTCCCTCGGGCGACCCCGCGACGTGATCGGCCTCCTCGTGACCTACGGGCCGCAGGCGGGCACGCTGACAATCGAGGATTCCGCGACCGGGCGGGCACACACCCTCGTCGCCTACGACGAGTTCTCCTACTACACGCGCTCGATGTACCGCAGCGTCACACTCCCGGCGGCGTGCGCGCTGACGATCGCGCAATCGACGGAGCGTCCCGACATCGCCCTGCGCAAGGGGACGCCGGATCCGGGCCCGCGGCTCGGACGGGTGTCGCACATCATCTGCCGGCGCAGGCTGAGCCTCGCCCAGCGCGCGGTGCGCCTGCATCACCGGCTGCGGCGCAGCCTGCGCCGCATCGGGCTGCGGATCGGCCTCGTCCGCGGGGCCTGAGAGCCCGGCCCCGGAGCGAACGGGGCAGCGGGCCTTACGGAGCCCGACCGGCGGCCCGCGGCGACCGGCCCATCGCGCATCCGGCTCGGCTTCGGGATCCCACGCCTGCGCGGCTCGATCGGTTCGAAAGTGTCGACGTATTTGCTCCTGTATTCCAATTATTGCATCGGAACGCTAAATATTTCATATCGATATTGCCCTTGGTATCCTTAGAATCAGCTTGGAGCGCATGGATCTCGATTGAGCCTGTGTGATAAAAAGCTTTCCGCGTGCGGAAGGAGATCGGGCAACATGCGGATTCTGAGGAACACGAAGCTGCATGTCAAAATGTCCGTGCCCATCGTCATCATGGTGATTGTCGCTGCGAGTTCGGTCTTTTATGCGCTCGCGGGAATAAAAAATATGGAGGATAGAAACAGGTATCTGGTCGATTATTACTTCGCAAGATTGGAGATGTTCGCGCGCATCCGCGAGAAATTCGTCGATGCCGCACTCATGAATCGCAACCTCATCATCGGCCGGCCGGAGGCGGACCTTCCGCTCTTCCGCAGGCGCTACGACGAGGACGTCAAGGCCGTGGCCGACAGCGTCGAGACGCTGGCCGAGGGGTCGCGACGTAAGGAAATCGCGGCGCTGCAACGCCAGATCGGGGCGATCGCCCGGGACTATTTCGATCTGCTCGACCGCTCCAACTATCTCGCTCGCCGGAGCGACCGCCCTGCGGCGATCCAGGTCGGCGTCGTCGCGAGCCGTGAGGTCCGGGCGCAGTTCGACCAGGCGGCCCAGGCCTACGCGGCGGAGGCGGCGGCCCGCCTCGGCGAAGCCAAGATCGCGGCGCATCAGGAGGCCGAACGGGCGCGGACAGTGCTGATCGGCGCGGCCGTCGCGGGGCTGTTCGCCGCCCTCGGCCTCTCGGCCGCGATCGTCGGGTTCGGCGTGACGCGGCCGCTCCACCGCCTCGTTGCCGTGCTGCAGCGCATGGCGCGGGGCGATATCGAGGCCACGATCGTCGAGGCGCAGCGCGGCGACGAGATCGGGATGGTCGGGCGGGCGGTCGAGGCGATCCGGAGCATGGTCGCCCGCAACGCCGCCGCGGAAGCCGAGCGCCGCCAGCGCGCGGATGCCAAAGCCGCCGCAATGCGCAAGGATGCGATGATGGACCTCGCCCGGACCTTCGAGGAGGCCGTGGCCAAGATCGTGGACCGGGTCTCGGCCTCGGCGGGTGAACTGGAAGGTACCGCCCACCAGATGACCGCAACAGCCCAGGAGACGGCCAGCCAGTCCGGCGCGGTAGCGACGGCGGCCGAGGAAGCCGCGGCCAACATCAACGCCGTGGCGGCCTCGACCGAACGGCTCGGCAGCGCCATCCAGGCGATCGGCCGTCAGGCGAGCGGCTCGTCCGACCTCGCGCAGCAGGCGGTCGGTGAGGCCGACCAGACCGCCGGCCTCGTGGCCGAGCTGCGGCAGGCGGCCTCCGAGATCGGCGACGTGGTGCGGCTGATCGCGTCCATCGCCGGGCAGACCAACCTGCTGGCGCTGAACGCGACCATCGAGGCGGCGCGGGCCGGCGAGGCCGGGCGCGGCTTCGCGGTGGTGGCGGGGGAGGTGAAGGCCCTGGCCGAGAAGACCGCCAGGGCGACTGACGGGATCGCCGCGCAGGTCGGCCGGATCCAGGGCGTGACCGGTTCCGCGGTCGGTGCGATCGGCGTGATCATCGACCGGATCCGCGAGATCAACGGAGTGGCGATCGCGATCGCGGCGGCCGTGGACGAGCAGGGGACCGCCACGCAGGAGATCGTGCGCACCATCGGCGAGGCGACGCGGGGCGCCACGGCGGTGACCGGTACCATCGTCGGGGTGGCCGAGGCTTCGGAGCGGACCGGCGTCGCGGCCGACCATGTGCTCAGGGCCGCGACGGCCCTGTCACGCCAGTCGGAGCACCTCTCGGCGGAGGTGGGCCGCTTCCTGGGCGGCGTCCGCGCCGCCTGAGGCCCCCCGCCCGCGCCGGGCACCGACCCGCGCGGCGGGGTCGCGGATCGGCGCGATCCGCGACCCCGATTCTCGGCCCGACCGGCATTCAGCCCAGGCGGACCCGCCAGATCTCCTCGGCGTATTCGCGCATCGCCCGGTCGGAGGAGAACCACGCCATGCGGGCAGTGTTGCGGATCGCTTTCGCCCACCAGCCGCGCGGGTCGCGCCACGCGGCGTCGATGGCGCGCTGCACCCGCCAGTAATCGTCGAAATCGGCGGTGAGCAGGTACTGGTCGCGCCGGCGCAGGTCGTCGGTGAGCGGCCGGAACCGGCCCGGCTCCTCCGGCGAGAACCGCCCGGAGGCGATCATGTCGAGCGCCGCCGCCAGGCGCGGCGAGGCCTGGATCGCCTTGGCCGCGTAGTCCGGCTCGGCCTGCCGGGCGCGGATTTCGTCGGCCTCCAGGCCGAAGATGAAGATGTTATCCGCCCCGACATGGTCGCGAATCTCGATGTTGGCGCCGTCGAGGGTGCCCACCGTGAGCGCGCCGTTGAGGGCGAACTTCATGTTGCCGGTGCCCGACGCCTCCATGCCGGCGGTGGAGATCTGCTCGGAGAGATCCGCGGCCGGGATGATCGATTCGGCGAGGCTCACCGAGTAGTTCGGCAGGAACACCACCTTCAGCCGGTCGGCGACCTCGGGGTCGTCGTTGACCGCCTTGGCGACGTCGCAGGCGAGCTTGATGATCAGCTTGGCCTGGACATAGCTCGGTGCTGCCTTGCCGGCGAAGATCTTCACCCGGGGTGTCCAGTCCCGGTGCGGCTCGGCCTTGATCGCCTGGTAGAGCGCCACGGTCTCGACCACGTTGAGGAGCTGGCGCTTGTACTCGTGGATGCGCTTGACCTGCACGTCGAAGAGGGCGGCCGGATCGACGTCGATGCCGGTGCGCTCGGCGATGATCGCCGCCAGGGCTTCCTTGCGCTCCCGGCGCACCGCCGCGTAGCGCGCCACGAAGCCCGGATCCTCGGCATGGGCCTCCAGGCCCCGGAGTAGATCGGGATTGTCCAGCACGCCCGCGCCCACCGTCTCCACGGCGAGCCGGGTGAGGCCGGGATTGGCGTTGTGGAACCAGCGGCGGAAGGTGATGCCGTTGGTCTTGTTGACGATCTTGTCCGGATCGAGGGCGTGCAGGTCCGAGAAGACCGTCGAGCGCATCAGGTCGGTGTGCAGCGCAGAGACGCCGTTGACCCGGCGCGCGCCGTGGAAGGCGAGGTGCCCCATGCGCACCCGCCGTCCGTGCGACTCGTCGATCAGCGAGATCGACGCGAGGTAGGCCGCATCCTGGCGGCCGTGCTTGGCCTGCTCTTCCAGATGCATCCAGTTGATCAGGTAGATGATCTGCATGTGGCGCGGCAGCAGCCGCTCCATCAGTTCCACCGGCCAGGTCTCGAGTGCCTCGGGCAGGAGCGTGTGGTTCGTATAGTGCAGCGTGTGGGTGGTGACGTGCCACGCATCCTCCCAGGAGAGGCCGTACACGTCGAGCAGGACGCGCATCAGCTCCGGCACCGCGATGGCCGGATGGGTGTCGTTGAGCTGGATCGCCGCGTGGTCCGGCAGGGACCGGACGTCGCCGCGCTCGGCCACGTGGCGCGCCACGAGATCCTGGATCGAGGCCGCGGTGAAGAAGTATTCCTGGCGCAGGCGCAGCTCCTGGCCCTCGGCCGAGGAATCGCTCGGATAGAGCACCCGCGAGATCGCCTCGGCGCGCATCCGCGCCGCGACCGCGCCGACATGGTCGCCGCCGTTGAAGCGGGCGAGATCGATGGGCTCGCCGACCTCGGCCTTCCAGAGGCGCAGGCCGTTGACGTGGCGCCCGCGCCAGCCGACCACCGGCACGTCGTGGGCCACCGCCCGCACGGTCTCGGCCGGCTGCCAGTGCCGCCGGATCACCCCCTCCTCCGGCGAGGACAGCGTGACGGTGCCGCCGAAGCCGATCGGGTAGGTCGCCTCGGGCCGGGCGAATTCCCAGGGATTGCCCTCGGCCAGCCAGGTCTCCGGCGCCTCGCGCTGCCAGCCATCCTCGATGGACTGGCGGAACAGGCCGTGGTCGTAGCGGATGCCGTAGCCCATGGCCGGGATGCCGATGCTGGCCATGCTCTCCATGAAGCAGGCGGCGAGCCGCCCGAGGCCACCGTTGCCCAGAGCCGCGTCGGGCTCGGCCTCCTGCACGGCGTCGAGATCGGCCCCGAGTTCCCGGAGCGCGCTGCGGGTCGTCTCGGTGAGGCCGAGATTGTTCAGGGCGTCCGACATCAGCCGGCCGATCAGGAATTCCAGCGACAGGTAGTAGACGCGCTTGTTCGGGACGCTGCGCTCGGAGGCCAGAGCCGCGGCCACGATCCGCTCGCGCAGGGCCAGCGCGGTCGCCGCGAACCAGTCGCGCGGGCGGGCGGTCTCGGGCGTGCGGCCCAGGGCGAAGGCGAGCTTGGCGCGGATCGATTCCCGCAGGTCGGCCACCGCGTCGCCGCTCGCGGACAGCGCCGGGGCGGTCCAGGCGGCCGCGGCCGGAACCTCGGGTGCGCGCTCGTCGCGCGGGACATCTTGTGGCACAGGCCGGGTCAGAACATCGTTCAACACGTGCGGGTCCCCCAAAGTCGTCGCCCCGGATTCTAGCGCCGGGGGTATCGTGGGCGGATTATCTCTTTTGATGGATTGCCGCCGCATGAACGGGCGAGCGATCCGTGCCCCGAAGCGTCCAACGATGCGGTCGGCTTCCGGCGAAGTCGTGGCAGCGCCGTTCCGGCGGAACGCACGGGCACGGCGAAGGAGATATGGCACGGCATCGTGACATTCCAGACACAGCCTCGCGCGGCGGCGCTGCACGAGGGGCATGCCGGCCGCGCAAGTGGGCCGCAGCCATTCCCTGAACGAGGGCGTCAAGAGGGGGGCGCGGCGGCGGGCCGATTCGTCCACGCCCGGCGCGCACTCGGAGCGCATCCGTTGCCGGTCGCCAGAGCGTGGGTCAGCGGTTAAGCCTGGGCCGCCAACGCGAAGGGCGCAGCATGACCGACACCGTCTGGTGGAAGCGCGGGACCGTCTATCAGGTCTATCCCCGTTCCTTTCAGGACACGAACGGCGACGGGGTCGGCGACCTGCCGGGGATCACGGCGCGGCTGGACTACCTCGCTTGGCTGGGGGTCGACGCCGTTTGGATCTCGCCGGTCTACCCCTCGCCGATGGCGGATTTCGGCTACGACGTGGCGGATTATTGCGGGATCGACCCGCTGTTCGGCACGCTGGCCGATTTCGATGCCCTGGTGGCCGAGGCCCATCGGCGCCGGCTGAAGGTGATCCTCGATTTCGTGCCGAACCACTCCTCGATCGCGCATCCGTGGTTCGCGGAGAGCCGGTCGTCCCGCACGAGCCCGATGCGGGACTGGTACATCTGGCGCGACCCGGCGCCCGATGGCGGTCCCCCCAACAACTGGGTGTCGAATTTCGGCGGGCCGGCCTGGACGCTGGATGCGGCCACCGGCCAGTATTATTACCACGCCTTCCTGGCCGAGCAGCCGGACCTGAATTGGCGCAACCCCGCGGTGCGGGCGGCCATGCACGACGTGCTCCGCTTCTGGCTGGAGCGCGGGGTCGACGGCTTCCGGGTCGACGTGATCTGGCACCTGATGAAGGATGCCGGTTTCCGCGACAATCCGGCCAATCCCGATTACGCGCCGGGCGCGCCCGAGATCAACCGATTCACCCAGGTCTACTCCGCCGACCGGCCCGAGATCTTCGACGTGATCTCCGGCATGCGGGCGGTGCTGCGCGACTACGGCGAGCGGGTGCTGATCGGCGAGATCTACCTGCCGGTGGAGCGGCTGGTCGCCTATTACGGGCCGGACCTCACGGGCGCCGACCTGCCGTTCAACTTCCAGCTGATCCAGACCCCGTGGCGGGCCGATGCGGTGGCCGACCTCGTGGCGCAGTACGAGGCGGCCCTGCCCGAGGGCGGCTGGCCGAACTGGGTGCTGGGCAACCACGACCAGCCGCGCATCGCCGCCCGGGTGGGCGAGGCCCAGGCCCGCATCGCCGCGATGCTGCTCCTGACCCTGCGTGGCACCCCGACCCTCTATTATGCCGACGAGATCGGGCTCGGCCATGTGCCGATCCCGCCTGAGCGCGCCCGCGACCCCTGGGAGCACAACGAGCCCGGGCACGGCCGCGATCCGGAGCGCACGCCGATGCAGTGGGATGACAGCTCGCAGGCCGGCTTCTCCACGGCCGAACCCTGGCTGCCTCTGGCGGAGGATTGGGCCACCCGCAACGTCGAGAGCCAGCGCGCGGACCCCGCCTCGATGCTCACCCTGTATCGGCGGCTCCTCGCCCTGCGCCGCGACCATGCGGCGCTCGCCGTGGGCGGCTACCGGGCGGTGCCGCTGGGGCGCGCGGAGGTGTTCGCCTACGAGCGCTTCGCCGACGAGGCCGTTCTGCGAGTGTTCCTGAACTTCGGCGCAGCGTCGCAGGATCTGCCGCTGCCCGAGGGCGGCTGGACCGTGCTGCTCTCGACCCGCGCGGGGCGCACGGGCGAGGTGGCCGGCCTCACCCTGGCGCTGGAGCCCGCCGAGGGGGTGATCCTGCGCCGCGCCGGGTAAGCGGAGCCCGCTCCCGGCTCCGGCGCCCGTCAGGCCGGAGACCGAATCAGGTGTCCGGCGCACGCCGCCCGTCGGGCGAGGATCGTTGGCCGGGCGCCCACGGGCGTGTTCGGCGGCACTTTCCCCGGCCGAAGAGTCGTCTTCAGGGGCCGAAATCCGCCGCTCCGGCGCGATTTCCTGCTGCGATGCGACATAGGTAAGTGAAGCTTAATGCGCCCGGTGGCCTATTTTGTGCGTCGCAACGGAACCGTCGCGGCGAGGGAGCATTAGCCGTGGTTGAGATCGCGACAGCCGTGCCTGGCCGATCGTCTGCCAGACCGGGGCATTCCGCCCGGCCAGGATCAATGTTGATGCTCGATGCGCGCCGTGGTGGTTCCTTCGCCGAGTATTCGTCCGGCGAAGAGGACGGCGTCGTATCCGTTCCGGCCCGGCCGGCCTCTCTGCGCCGCCGCATCCTCTACGCCACGCCCGAGATGGCCGATTTCGTGAAGACCGGCGGTCTCGGCGAAGTCTCGGCCGCCCTGCCGCGGGCCCTGGTCCCGCACTACGATATTCGCGTCCTGATTCCGGGCTACCGGCAGGTCCGCGCGGCCTTCCCCGAGATCCCGGTCATCGGCCGGCTCGAGGGCTTCGCGGGTGTCCCGGCCTGCGATCTCGGTCTGGTCGAGGCGGTCGACGGCCTGCGGATCTACGTCCTGCTCAGTCCCGAGCTCTACGAGCGCGACGGTACGCCCTACGGCGACCAGCACGGCGATTTCGGAGACAACGACCTGCGCTTCGCCCGCCTCAGCCTCGCCGCGGCGGAACTCGCCGCCGGCGGCGCCGATCCCGACTGGGCGGCCGATCTCCTGCACCTCAACGACTGGCAGGCGGCCCTGGCCCCCGCCTACCTGGCCTGGCGCGGCCGGCGGGTGCCGAGCGTGCTGACGATCCACAACCTCGCCTACCAGGGCCTGTTTCCCCGGGACGCCCTGCCCCGCCTCGGCGTGCCGGAATCGGCCTTCCAGGTGGAGGGCGCCGAGTTCTACGGGCAGCTCTCCTTCCTCAAGGCCGGCATCTTCTACGCCTCCCAGGTCACCACGGTGAGCGAGACCTACGCGCGGGAGATCCAGACTCCCGAGATGGGTTGCGGCCTCGACGGGCTCCTGCGCACCCGCGCCGGTCAGGGCCGGCTTGCCGGCATCCTCAACGGCATCGACGAGACCTGGGACCCGAGCACCGACCCGCATCTCGCCACGCGCTTCGAGGTCGACGACTGGAAGGGCAAGCGCGCCAATGCCGAGGCGGTGCGCCAGCAGTTCGGGCTGGCGGTCTCCCGCGGACCGCTCTTCGCCATCGTCTCGCGCCTCGTGCACCAGAAGGGCATCGACCTGAGCCTGCAGGCGGCCGAGGCCATCGTGGCCGAGGGCGGCCAGCTCGTGGTGATCGGCCAGGGCGAGGGCCGGTTCGAGCAGGCGCTCCGCGGCCTCGCCAAGCGCCATCCCGAGGCGGTCGGCGTGCATGTCGGCTTCGAGGAGGCGCAGGCCCGGCGGATGTTCGCGGGCAGCGACTTCCTGCTGATGCCCTCGCGCTTCGAGCCCTGCGGGCTGGCGCAGATGTACGCGCAGCGCTTCGGCTCCCTGCCGATCGTGCGCCGGACCGGAGGCTTGGCCGACACCGTCGAGGACGGCGTGACGGGCTTCACCTTCGCGGAGGCCTCGGCCGCGTCCTTCGGGGCGGCGGTCCGCCGGGCCCTGGAGGCCTTCGGCCAGAAGAAGCGCCTCCACGCCATGCGGCGGCGCGCCATGGTGGCCCGCTTCGGCTGGGACCAGGCCGCCGACAACTACGCCGGGCTCTACGGCCGGGCCATCGGCAACAGCACGGCCCTGCGCTGGCGGGCGGCGTAGGACGGTCGCGCGGCGGATCGCGTGCCATCCCCTCCTGGCCGACGGGGCGGTTGCCCAGGGTAGGATCGTCTCCGTAGCGCTCGGTGGGCCCACACCTATGACGGCGCAGCGCACCGTCCTTCCGGGGCGCCGCAGGCGAGCCCCGAAGCCAGAGACACTATCGGGTGCCGAGACTTGGCGCGTCGGCGGGTGTGATCCCGGGCTCCGCTGTGCGGCCCCGGGATGACGCGCTGGCTCCTGAAGCGGGGGAGGACGTCTCCTCGCCCCCTCACCCCTCCAGCAGGAAGATCATCGTGGCCAGCGGCGGCAGGGTCAGCGACAGGCTTTGCTTCTGGCCGTGGCTGGCCTGCTCCTCGGCGTGGCGGCCGCCCTGGTTGCCCAAATTGGAGCCGCCATACACGCCGGCATCCGAGTTGAACGCCTCCCGGTAGAAGCCCGCCTGCGGCACGCCGATCCGGTAGCCCTCGCGTGGCACCGGGGTGAAGTTCGACACCACGATGGCGATCTCGCCGGGCTTGGCGCCCTTGCGGGCCCAGGCGATGACGCTGTTGTCCTGGTCGTCCGCCACCAGCCACTGGAAGCCGGTATGCTCGACGTCACGGCTGTAGAGGGCCGGCGTCGAGACGTAGAGCCGGTTGAGGTCGCGGATCACGCTCTGGACGCCCTTGTGCAGGGGATCCTCCAGCAGGTGCCAATCCAGGCTGTTGTCGTGGTTCCACTCCCGCTCCTGGCCGAACTCGCCGCCCATGAACAGGAGCTTCTTGCCGGGATGCCCCCACATGAAGCCGTAATAGGCCCGGAGATTCGCGAATTTCTGCCAGCGGTCGCCCGGCATCTTGCCGAGCAGCGAGCCCTTCCCGTGCACCACTTCGTCGTGGGAGAGCGGCAGGATGAAATTCTCCGAGAAGGCGTAGAGCAGCCCGAAGGTCAGGTTGTGGTGGTGGTAGCGGCGGTGGATCGGATCCTCCTGCATGAAATGCAGGGTGTCGTGCATCCAGCCCATGTTCCACTTGAAGCCGAAGCCCAGGCCCCCGGTATAGGTCGGGTGCGAGACGCCGGGCCAGGAGGTCGATTCCTCGGCCACCGTGATCGTCCCCGGGGCGTGGCTGTAGGTCGCCTCGTTGGTCTTGCGCAGGAAGTCGATGGCGTCGAGGTTTTCGTTGCCGCCGTAGCGGTTGGGGATCCACTCGCCCTGGCGGCGGGAATAGTCGAGATAGAGCATCGACGCGACGGCATCCACGCGCAGGCCGTCGAGATGGTAGTGCTCCAGCCAGAACCGGGCGTTGGCGGCCAGGAAGGTCGCGACCTCCGTGCGGCCGAAATTGTAGATGTAGGTGCCCCAATCCTGGTGGAAGCCCTGGCGCGGGTCGGCATGCTCGTAGAGGTGCGTGCCGTCGAACAGGCCGAGCCCGTGGGCATCCAGCGGGAAGTGGCCCGGCACCCAGTCGAGCAGCACGCCGATGCCGGCCTCGTGCGCGGCATCCACGAAGGCGGCGAACTCCTCCGGCGTGCCGAAGCGGCTCGTCGGCGCGAACAGCGAAACCGGCTGGTAGCCCCAGGACCCGTCGAACGGGAACTCGGTGATCGGCAGCATCTCGATATGGGTGAAGCCCAGATCCTTGACGTAGGGGATCAGCCGCTCGGCCAGCTCCCGGTAGGTGAGATAGCGGTTCCCCTCCTCGGGCACCCGCGCCCAGGAGCCGAGATGCACCTCGTAGACCGAGATCGCCGCGTGGCGCGGGTCCTTGGCGCCGCGGGTGCTCATCCAGCCGGAATCGCGCCAGTCGAACTCGCCGGTCCCATGCGTGACCGAGGCGGTCTCCGGCGGGTGCTGGGCCGCGAAGGCGACCGGGTCGGCCTTGAGCGGGATCAGCGCGCCGTCGGGGCCGCGGATCTCGAACTTGTAGCAGGTGCCCGCCTTGAGGCCGGGCACGAACAGCTCCCAGATCCCGCCATCCTGCCACAGGCGCATCGGGTGGCGCCGGCCGTCCCAGTCGTTGAAGTCGCCGACGACGCTGACCTTGCGGGCGTTCGGGGCCCAGACGGCGAAGCGGAAGCCGTCGATGCCGTCGAGCTGGCCCGACTGGGCGCCCAGCATCCGGTAGACGAGATTGGTGCCGACCTCGCGGAGGGAGGCCACGTCGTACTGCTCGATCGAGGAGCCGAAGCCGTAGGGATCGTAGCGGCGGCGCTTCGTCCCGTCCCAGGACTCGACCTCGATCTCGTAGAGGGGCCGGTGCTCACCCTCGACCCGGGCGACGTAGAACCCGTCCGGATGGCGCTTCTCGAACGGCACGGTGCGGCCGTCCATCACCAGGGTGGCGGCGCGTGCCTCGGGCAGCACGGCGCGGACCTCCCAGGCCTGGGGCCCGACCCGATGGGGACCGAGCACCGAGAACGGATCGCCGTGATTGGCCGCCATCAGGGCCGCGATCGCGTCCGGATGGACGCTCGGCGGCTGCGCGACGCCGGAGCCCGGGACATTCGCGTTCCGCACCGTCGCCGCTTCCGGGTCGGCCCGCATTGCGAAGGTCTCGTCGATCGCCGTCATTCAGATGCTCCGGGCTCGTGTCCGTCCGTGTCCAGAATGGTGAGAACCCCCCGCGCGGGGATTTCGATCCAATCCGGCCGGTTGTTGGCCTCGTAATCGACCTCGTACAGGGCCTTGGTCAGCAGGCAGAGGCGCAGCAGCCGGGCCCGGCTTCCTGCGTCGGTCACGGCCGCCCGGGAGCCCGCAACCGCGGTCTCGTAGCCGGTCAGGAACGCCGCCTCGATCATGCCCCGCCATGCCGTGGCAGCACCTCGCGCCCGCTCCTCGGAATCCCCGAACCGGGCGGCGATCTCGCGGATCACCGTCTCGGCGCCGTACGCGAAGGAGCGCATCAGGCCGGCGACGTCGCGCAGCGGCATCGACTTGGCCCGGCGCTCGTCGGCCGGGCGCGAGGGCTCGCCCTCGAAGTCGACGATGATCAGGTCGTTCTCGGAGACCAGCACCTGACCGAGGTGGTAGTCGCCGTGGATACGGGTCTTGTGGGCGCCGCGGACCGGTTCGGCGGTGAGCGCCTCGATCAGGGCCTCGACCGCGCCGCGACGCTGGCCGAGTTCGGCGCAGGCCGGCTTGCCGGAATCGAGTCCCCGCTCGGCCAGGCCCTTGAGCGCCCGGAAGGCGCGCTCGGCCTGGTGGCGGGCGTCGCGTGCCAGCACCGCGAGGTCGTCCGCCGTGAACGGCTCGGCCGCGAAGGCCGGGTCGTCGGTCTCGATGGCGAGCGCCGCGTGCAGCTCGGCGGTGCGCCGTCCGAGGAGGTCGGCCCAAGGCCCGTGGGCCTGGAACGCCTCCTCGGGGCTGGCGGCCTCGCTCTCGGGGGTGAGAACCACGGTCTCGAAGTCCCGGCGTAGGCCCTCCAGCATCAGGGTCCAGGCGTCGCCCTGGTTCATGACGAACTTCTGCAGCACGGCCAGCGCCGTGCGGGTGCCGTCCTCGGCCACGTGCTCCAGGGTGCCGAGCAGCGCCGGGGTGTTGGCGAAGCCTGCCTCCTCGGTGAGGAAGCGCCCGACCTCGATCTCGGGATGCAGCCCCGGCTGCAGGCGGCGCAGCAGCTTGAGCATCATTTTCGATCCGACGGCGATCGATGTGTTGCTCTGCTCCGCCGAGAGCCGGCGGATATCGGCCACGTCCACCGTGACGTCCGGGTCGAAGGCCGAGGTGACGGCGAAGACGAGGCGCCCGTTCTCCGTGGGGATCTCGCGGGCCTGCCGCATGTCGTCGATCAGGCAGGCAGCGAAGTCGTTGGAGCCGGCTGCGCCGTAGAGCAGCCCGGTGCGCGGTCCCCGGCGCACGCGCGCCACCGCAAAGGGCAGCAGCGTCTCGTCTTCCCGGCCCTCCTCGACGCCCACGGGCATGAAGTATTCCTGGGCTTCGCCGTTGGCGAGCTGCACCTGCAGCCGCGGCAGCAGGAAGCGCGCACTCCCGTCGACGTCCTTCAGGGCGGCGCAGTCGATGACCTTCACGCCCTTGATCCGTGAGCCCTTGGCGCCGAACCAGCGGCGGCTCATCAGGAAGGGCGGCACGACCGTGCGCTCGAAGGCGACACGCTCGCGTCCGCTCATCAGGCTCTCGATGCCGCCGGTGAGCACCAGGGTGAACAGCTCCGGCGGCTCCTGCTGCGGGCCGATCACCCCGGACCGCGCGGCGCTCAAGCTGAACCAGTAGAAGCCGTAGGACGGCAGGGTCAGCAGGTAGGGCAGGTCGCCGATCGGCGGGAACTCGGTGCCGCCGGTCAATTCGATCGGCACCGCGGTGCGCAGCTCCGACAGGTCGAGCTGCACCGCCTGCGGCGCGCGGGACAGGTTCGCCACGCACAGCACCCGCTCGTCCTCGTGCTCGCGGATCCAGGCGAGCACCTTCCGGTTCGACGGGTACAGGAACTGGATCGTGCCGCGCCCGAGGGCGACGCTGTTGTTGCGGATCGCGATCATGCGCCGCGTCCAGTTCAGCAGGCTCGTTTGTGCCTGGGTCTGAGCCTCGACGTTGATCGCGTCGAAGCCGTAGATCGGGTCCTGGATCGCCGGCAGGAACAGCCGTTGCGGGTTCGACCGGGAGAAGCCGCCGTTGCGGTCGGGCGACCATTGCATCGGCGTGCGCACGCCGTCGCGGTCGCCGAGATAGATGTTGTCGCCCATGCCGATCTCGTCGCCGTAATAGAGCACCGGCGTGCCGGGCATCGACAGGACGAGAGACTTCATCAATTCGATCTTGCGCCGGTCGTTCTCGAGCAGCGGCGCGAGGCGGCGGCGGATGCCGAGATTGATCCGGGCCCGCCGCTCGGCGGCGTAGAACGACCAGAGGTAGTCACGCTCTTCGGCCGTCACCATCTCGAGCGTCAGCTCGTCGTGGTTGCGCAGGAAGATGGCCCACTGGCACCCGTCCGGGATCTCGGGGGTCTGGCGCATGATGTCGGTGATCGGGTGCCGGTCCTCCCGGGCGATCGCCATGTACATCCGCGGCATCAGCGGAAAGTGGAACGCCATGTGGCATTCGTCGCCGTCGCCGAAATACTGGGCGGTTTCCTCGGGCCATTGGTTGGCCTCGGCCAGCAGCATCCGGTCGGGGTAGCTGGCATCCAGCGCGGCGCGGATCTTCTTGATGACGTCATGCGTCTCGGCGAGGTTCTCGCAATTCGTGCCGTCGCGCTCGATCAGGTAGGGGATCGCGTCGAGGCGCAGGCCGTCGACGCCCATGTCGAGCCAGTAGCGCATCACCTCGATGACGGCCTCCAGCACGGCCGGGTTGTCGAAGTTCAGGTCCGGCTGGTGGCTGTAGAACCGGTGCCAGAAATACTGCTTGGCGAGCGGATCCCAGGTCCAGTTCGAGGCCTCGGTGTCGAGGAAGATGATCCGCGTATCCTTGTACGGCTCGTCGGTGTCCGACCAGACGTAGAAGTTGCGCTCCGGCGAGCCGGGGGGCGCCTCGCGGGCGGCCTGGAACCAGGGGTGCTGGTCCGAGGTGTGGTTGATGACGAGTTCGGTGATGACCCGCAGGCCCCGCGCATGGGCCGCCTCCACGAAGGCCTTGAAGTCCTCCATGGTGCCGTAGGACGGGTTGATGTCCCGGTAATCGGCGATGTCGTAGCCGTCGTCGCGCAGGGGCGAGGGGTAGAACGGCATCAGCCAGATCGCCGTGACGCCGAGATCGCGCACGTAGTCGAGGCGCTGGGTCAGGCCCTCGAAGTCGCCGATCCCGTCGTTGTTCGAGTCGAAGAACGACTTGACGTGGATCTGGTAGATGATGGCGTCACGGTACCATTGCGGGTCGCTGCGATCGATCATCGCGTCGCTGCCTCATCGGTCGGATCTGACGGGACCGGCGGGGGAACCGGCCGGGGCGCGGGCGGGGGGCCGCCGCACGGGTGCAAGGGGCGGCGACGGGCACGCCCGCCGCCGGATTCAACGGCCATGGCCGAGTGCCACGGGTGGCCTCAACCCGCAACCCGCCGCGGCGCCCTGAGGCGCCAGATCACGCAGGATCGCTCGGCCGGATCGAGGGCGATGCGGTGGGTTCTGCCGCGCAGCTCGAACCGGTAGCCCTGGAGCAGGTCCTCGACCTCGACGGCGCCGTCATCGGGCAGGCCGAACAGCCAGAGCGGCACCTCGTAGGTGCATTCCTGCCGGCTCTTGGGATCGAGGTTGACCATGGTGAAGATGCAATTGTCGCGCTCCGGCGTCGCCTTCGCGTAGGCGATGATGTTGTCGTTCCAGGCGCCCGTGAAGGTGACGTTGCGGAAGTCCCAGAGCGCCGGGTTCTCGCGCCGGATCCTGTTCAGCTTGACGATGTGCTCGCGGATGTTGCCGGGTCGGTCGTAGTCCCAGGCCTTAAGCTCGTACTTTTCTGAGTTCAGATACTCCTCCTTGCCGGGATACGGCGCGGCCTCGCACAATTCGAAGCCGTTGTAGATGCCGTAGACCGACGACAGGGTCGCGGCGAGCGTGCCCCGGATGACGAACCCGGCACGCCCGCTGGTCTGGAGAAAGTACGGGTTGATGTCGGGCGTGTTGGCGAAGAAGTTGGGACGGTAATACTCGCCCATCGGGCCGGCCAGCTCCAGGGCGTAGTCGGTCAGCTCCTGCTTGGTGTTGCGCCACGTGAAGTAGGTGTAGCTCTGCTGGTAACCGGCCTTGGCGAGCTTCATCATCATCTTCGGCCGGGTGAAGGCCTCGGCGAGGAAGATTGCGTCCGGATACTGGCCGTTGACCTCGCCGATCACCCATTCCCAGAACGGGATTGGCTTGGTGTGCGGGTTGTCGACCCGGAAGATGCGCACGCCCCGGGCGCACCAGCCGAGCAGGATGTCGCGCAATTCGATCCAGAGCGAGGGCAGGGCGCCCCCGTAGAAATGGACGTTCGAGATGTCCTCGTACTTCTTCGGGGGGTTCTCGGCGAATTTCAGCGTGCCGTCTGGGCGCCACTCGAACCATTCCGGATGGTTCTTGATCCAGGGATGGTCCGGCGAGCACTGGATCGCGAAATCGAGGGCAATCTCCATCCCGTAGGCGTGGCTCGCCGCGACCAGCCGCTCGAAATCGGCGAGCGTGCCGAGGTCGGGATGCACGGCCTCGTGTCCGCCCTCCTCCGCGCCCACCGCGTAGACCGAGCCGACATCGCCGGGCTCGGCCTTCAGGGTGTTGTTCTTCCCCTTGCGGTTGGTCCGGCCCACCGGGTGGATCGGCGTGAAGTAGAGGACGTCGAAGCCCAGCTCACGGATTTCCGGAAGCCGGCGAATGACGTCGTCGAAGGTGCCGTGCCGGTTCACGTCCATGGATTGCGAACGCGGAAAAATCTCGTACCAGGCGGAGAACCGGGCGGCGAGGCGGTCGGCGATCACCGGCAGAGTCACGGGATAGCGGGTGAGGTTCACCCGCTCGGCGTTCCGGCGCACGAGGCGCGATGCGTCGGGAGCCAGGATCCGGTCGAGCTGGGCGGCCGAACCCGTCTCCTCGGCGGCCAGCGCCGCCACCAAGGCGGCGAGCCGGTCGGCGTCGCGGCCGCCGCGGGTGCGGGCGAGGGAGGCGGCGGTCCCGACCAGCGTCACGCCCTCGATCGTCTCCAGGCGCACGTCGACGCCGGCGGCGCGCTTCTTCAGGGTGTCGCGCACCCAGGACGAGAAGGCGTCGCGCCACGCGATCAGGGTGAACTCGTAGCGGGCGTTCTTCTCCAGGGGGAATTGCCCGGCCCAGCGGTCGTTGTCGACGAAGACCATCGGGTCCTCGCGCCACGCCTCGGTGCCGGCGATCCGCGACAGGATCGCGGCGTCGATGATCTCGTGGCCATCGGAGAAGATGTCGGCCTCGACCCGCAGGGATTCGCCGACGATCCGCTTCACCGCCGAGCGGCCGCCGTCGATCTCAGGGCTGACGGCCTCGATCACCACCCGGCCCTCCCCGTCCGGGGTGCCGCGCGTCGGCTGGCGGGCGACCTCCTGGGCGCTGGCAGCGAGGATGCGCAGCTCGCCCGGCATGAGGTCGATGGCGCTGCCGGGGTGGAAGGCGATCGGCTCGGCCTCTGGGGTCCGGTCGACGAAGGTCCCGAGCATCCCGCCCGTGCGGGCGATCAGCGCGCCGGCCTCCACCGGAACCGGCTTGTCGGTCGGATTGTACAGCACGATCAGGCCGTGCCGGGCCGAGGCCGGGTGGCCGGTGTCGAAGCGGGCGAGCGCCACCAGATCGCTGTCGGGGGCCGAGATCCGGATCTGCGCGCCCTCGACATTGGCGGCCGGCAGCTCCGCCCGCAGGGCATTGATCGCCCGGATCGAGGCCGAGATGTCGATGCCGGTCTCGTTCTCGCGGTCGCGCGGAGTGGTCTCGACCACGTGCAGCGCCCGGCGGTAGCCCCACTCGTAGCCGATCGGCATCAGCACGCCGGCCGAGAAGAAGGCGGCGAGCGCGTAGCGGGTGCGCAGATGGGCCGCCACCGCCTCGGGACCGCCGCCGATCTCGGCGGCGAGCCGCTTCATGTCGTGGTTCTCCGGAAAGGCGATGGACGGCGCCAGCACCCGCAGGCGCTCGTACTGCTCCAGCGCCCAGGGCTTCCTCAGGTCCCACCACGCGAAGGAATTGAACAGGTAGTCGAAGCCGGCCCCCGCCGTGGCGCGGGCCTCCTCGAAGGTGCAGCCAAGGGTCTCGGCGGCGAACAGGCAGGCGGGATCGCGGCCCTTGGCCTCCCCGATCAGGACCCGCCAGGTCTCCGGCGGCACCTTGTAGGCGGCGTCGCACCGGAAGCCGGCCACGCCGAGCCCCTGGAGCCGGGCGACGTAGCCGCCCCAGATCCGGGTCAGCTCGTCCCGGGCGGCCGGCGTGTGGTAGTCGAGCTCGGCGAGATCGCCCCAGACCGTGCGGATCGACGGATCGTCCGGATCGACGGCGGCCGGGTGCATGATCGAGCCGTCCGGCTCCTTCATGAACAGGTCGGGCCGCTCGGTGGCGAGCCGCGCGTTGTCGGCGGTGTGGTTGATGACGAGGTCGGTCATCACCGACAGGCCGGCCGCCTTGGCGGCGGCGCAGAAGCGGCGGATCTGCTCGTCGTCGGGCGTCCCGTCCTGGTCGCGGAACCGCTCGTCGAGGCGGTCCGGGTCGGCCACCGCGTAGAGGCTCTTCGAGCCGCCGGTCTGGTGGAACGGGTTGAGGTAGATCCAGTCGAAGCCGAGCGCGGCGATCCGCGGCAATTCGGCGGCCCAGTCCGAGACGCGCCCGACCAGGAGCGGGAACAGGTTGTAGATCCGCGGCCCCTCGGCCCGGGGCGCCAGCGCGGCCGGCAGGACGGCCTCGGCCCCGGACGTCGCAGCGGCTTTGGTCGGTGCGTTCATGCTGGCTTCTGGCTCCCGTTCCTGTGTCGTAACGCCCGAACCGCCCGGGCGTGCCTCATGGATTCGGCTGGTCTTCTCTCAGCAGACTTGCGTGACAGGTCTGCGGAGAGAATGCCGGTAGAAACACCCGGAACGCCGTCATCTTTGCGGGCGAAGCGAAGCAATCCAGATGGCGCCGTGCCTCTTGCGGTCGCGCTGCCCTGGGTCGCTTCGCTGCGCCCGCGATGACGGAGGGATCACGCCTCCCGCCGCAGCACCGCGTAGGGCAGGTCGCGCAGGAGGTCGCCGAGATCGGCCCCCTCCCCTTCACTCTCAACGATCCGCCCCGAGACGAGGTCCCGCCAGCGTGTGCCCGCCCCGAGATCCACCCGGGTGCCGGCAAGAGCCTCACCCGACCAGACCGCCTCGCCGACGAGGCTCGCCACCAACCGCGGTACCGCCACGAACAGGTCGCCGCCCTCCTGGACGGGATCGGCCCGCCGATAGGCGATGACATGGTCGGCCCGCGGCCCCGCCGCATCGACGGGCTCGTAGGCGGCGATGGCGTAGAAATCCGGGCGCTCGGCCCGCTCGGCCAGCAACCGCGTCAGCGTCGCCTGCTTGATCCGCCCATCCGGCCAATGCGCCAGCAACTCCACCGGTTCGCCGCCCTGTTCGAGCATGCGTTCCAGGGCCGGATAATCCACCGGGCGGCGGTTGTCGGGATCGACGAAGGAGAAATCCCAGATCTCCGTGCCCTGGTAGGTGTCGGGCAGGCCCGGCAGAGTGCATTTCAGGACCGTCCGACCGAGGCTCGCCAGCATGCCGAGATGGGCGAGCCGCCGGGCGAAGGGCCGGAGTTCCCGCAGGAAGTCCGAGCCCGGTGCGATCAACGCCGTGAACAGCTTCTTGACCGCGCCTTCGTAGACCTCGTCGACGTTGACCCAGCTCGACCGGCGCTTGCCCTCGCGCATGGCCTTCTCGCCGTAGGCGATGAGCCGGCTGCGGAAATCCTCGATCGCCCTGGGTTCGTCCTGCTCCAGCAACTCCAGCGGCCACGCGCCCAGGATCGCCTGGAAGAACATCCACTGGTCGTTGGCGTCGGGGGCCGGCTCGCCGTCGATGCGGGCGAGGTGCGGCCCGGCGGTCCGCTGCCACAGGTCCCAGGCCTTCGCCCATTCCTCCGGGATCTCCGACAGCGCGAGCAGCCGGGTACGGGCATCTTCGCCGCGCTTGGTGTCGTGGGTCGCCGTGGTGATCATGGCGCTCGGCCAGTCGCGGGCGCGGGCGATCTGCAGGTCGTGGAAATGCTCCGCGTCGATGCCGTACTCGCCCGGATCGCCGCCGACCTCGTTGAGGCCCAGCAGGCACGCGTAGCGATAGAACAGCGTATCCTCCAGGCTCTTGGCCATGACCGGGCCGGTGAGCTGCTGGAAACGGCGGCGGAAGCGCAGGACCACCCGGGGGTCCGGCCGGCCCGGACCCGTGGTCTCGATCCGCCCGAGCAGGACTTCGGCGGCGAAATCGTGGACCGAGCGGTCCGGCAGGCTCGACCAGCGCTTGGCCTTGGCGACCGCCCCCTCGATCAGGCGCACGTCCTCGGGCTCGACCTCGCCCTCCTCCAGCTCCGGCGGCAGGTAGCTCCGGTAGGTCGGGAAGCGCGCGATGACCTCGATCAGCGCCCGGCGGAGCGCGTTGACGGTGAAGTCGCGGGTGCGCCGGTCGGCATCGGCGACCTCCTTGAGGTCGGTGGTCAGCACCTCCAATTCGCTCGCGAAGCTGATCTCGAGGATCTCGGCCTTGGCGGCGCGGAGCTGGAACCCGTAGGGCTCGTCGAAGCCCGTGGCCCAGGTGTAGAGGCGCTCGACCTTGCTGCGCCGTCCCTTGTCGACCAGGATGCCGTCGAGCTGGTTGAGCACGTCGTAGCCCGTGGTCCCGGCCACCGGCCAGGGCCGCAGCCGCTCCCCGGGCTCCAGGATCTTTTCCACCACCACGTAGAAGCCGGGGCCGACCGCCGCCTGGAGCGCCCGCGCGTAGCCCAGCGGGTCGGCGAGGCCGTCGATGTGGTCGATGCGCAAGCCGTCGATCCGGCCCTCGCGGACGTGCCGGAACACGGTCTCGTGCGAGCGGTGGAAGATATCGGAGAGCTCGACCCGCAGCCCCGCCAGGGAATTCACGTCGAAGAAGCGGCGGTAGTTGATGTCGCTCGACGCCACCCGCCAATGGGCCAGCCGGTAGGCCTGGGCCTCCAGCAGCCGGTGCAGCGGCCCGAAGCTGTCCGGGCGGCCCTTGAAGCCGTTGAGCAGCGCCAGCGTGCTGGCGGTGGCCTCCTGGATCAGCGGCGACACGCCGTAGATCTCGGCGAGCCGGCGCTTCAGGCCTTCGGCCTCTTCCGGAAAACCCTTGCGGCGGGTCTCGTCGGTGTCGATCCCCATGGCCCGTAACCGCTCGGAGATAGCGAGCAGCTCCGCTGTGGTATCGTCGTCCACGGCCCCGATTGCGGCGATCACCCGGTTGAGGATGGTCGGGTAACTCAGGGGGCGGATCGGCAGCTGGTGCTCGTAGTGCCAGACGCTGAAGGCGCCCTTCTCGGGGTCGAATTTCAGCTCCAGCGTGCCCTTCTCCAGGGCCTCGCCGTAGCGGTCGCCCAGGAACGGGATCACGAGGTTGCGCCCGGCCCCGAGCCGCTGCCAGTCGATGTCGAAGGCGTCGGCGAAGGGCGAGAGCGAGCCCCATTCGAGCACCGAGAGCCACCACGGATTGTCGGCCCCGCCGACGCCCATGTGGTTCGGGACGATGTCGAGGAGGAGCTTGATCCCGTGGGCGTGCAGGATCTCGGAGAGCCGGATGAAGCCCTCTTCGCCGCCGAGTTCCGGGTTGATCGCGCCGTGGTCGACGATGTCGTAGCCGTGGGTCGAGCCGGGCCGCGCCTTCTGGAGCGGCGAGGCGTAGACGTGGCTGATCCCGAGCCGCTGCAGGTAGGGGACGATCCGACCCGCATCCGCGAAGGTGAAGTCCTTGTGGAACTGCAGCCGGTAGGTCGAGCGCGGCGGCGGCGCGGCGAGCCGCGCGGCGCCCGAGCGCGGGCCCCGCGCCTCAGCCGAGAGGGAGGCCGCGAGCTTCGCCAGCGGCCCGCCGGGGGCGGCGATGTCGGTCAGATCCCGGTCGAGCTTGCGCCGCCAGTTCGGATAGCCCTCGGTCGAGCCCGGCACGTTGGCCTGGGCGAGTTCGGAGACCACGTCCTCGTACTGGACGGCGGTGAGCATCGAGGGCGCCCGAGCGAGGTAGCGGGCGGCGGCCTCGAAGGGCGCGGCGTCCGGCGGCTCGGCGGAGGGGAGAAGCTGCTCCCCGGCCAGCGCCTCGGCGAGGCGGCGGCGCTCGACGACGCGCTCGGCCCGCTCGGCCTCGGCCCGCTCCTGGTCGTAGAGGCCCAGGGACTGGCGGGTGTCGGTATCGACCCCGCGCCACCAGCCGACGAAGGTCGGCAGGTCGTGGGTGGTGATGGCGGTGAGCGCGTCCCGCGGATAGGCGGAGGGCGGCTTGAACCGCCCGTCGGCCTCGCGCTCGAAGGCGAGGATCCGGTAACTCAGCACTCCGGCCCGCATCAGCGCGTCGGAGAAGCCCTCGGGCGCGGTGCCGAGATCCTCCGCGATGACGAGGCACTTGTTGCGGTGGCTCTCGAGCCGCAGCACCGCCAGCATCGGCTCGAACGGCATGGCCACGTAGGCGCCCGCCTGCGCCCCCGCGCCCAGCGGGATCAGGAACAGCCGGGCGAGCTGGAAGGCGTGGTCGATCCGGATCGCGCCGGCGTGGCGCATGTTGGCCTGGACCAGGGCGCGGAAGGCCGCGAGCCCGTCGCGCTCCATCGCCAGCGGGTCGAAGGCCGGCAGGCCCCAGTTCTGGCCCTTCGGCGCCAGCAGGTCCGGCGGCGCGCCGATCGAGACCTTGTCGGCGAAGCGCTCGGGATGCGACCAGATCTCGGAGCCGCCCCGGTCGGCGCCGACCGCGAGGTCGCGGTAGAGCCCGACCCGCATGCCGGCGCCGAGCGCCGCCGCGGAGGCCTCGGCGAGCTGCTGGTCGGCGAGGTATTGCAGCCAGGCATGGTAGCTGACGAGGTCCGCGTTCTCCGCCGCGAAGGCCCGCCCCGCGTCCGTGCCGGCGCGGCGATAGTCTTCCGGCCAGTCGCCCAGCCAGTGGGCGCCCTGCCCCCGGAAATGCTCGGACAGCGCCTCGAACACCGCGTGGGATTCGAGATCCGTGCCGCCTTCCTGGCGGAAGCGCTCGAACCCCGCGTCGGTGCCGGCGCGGGCTGGGGACTCCGCCCAGAGGGCCCGGAGCACCGGATCGAGCACGTCGTGCACGCCCTGATGGTCGACGAGGGCGGCCTCGCGGAGCGCCGCGATCGCGTCTTCGCGCTCGGCCAGCAGCGCCTCGGCCCGGGATCCGGCGAGCCCCGGCAGGCTGCGGGGCGCGATGAACAGCGTCTCGAGGAACAGGCGCGAGGAGGGCGAGTAGGGCGAGATCTTGGTCCGGTCGGAGCCGAACAGGGCGTGGACCGGGCTCAGGCCTAAGAACGCCGCCCCGCGTAAGGCCGCCTCGCGGGCCGCCTCGCCGGCATCCGCGTAGGTGCCGATGCCGATATTGCTGCCCGAGCGCAGGCCGTAGAGCTGGGCAGCCATGCCCCAGTCGGAGGCGCCCTCCTCCGTGTAGGGGCGCGGACGCCAGCAGCGCTGCGGCGCGGCGATCACCCAGGATTCGGTGCGGGTCCGGCCGGCCTGCACGGTGAGGCGGTGATAGCCCGGGGTCAGCGGCGGCAGTTCGAAGCCCGGCTCGGATCCTTGCGGGTTCGCCCGCCCCTCGCGGGCCGTGCCGCGCTCGTCCACGAGGCGCCAGACCAGGGTGTGGGGCGCGCCGTTCGGCGGACGCACCGGAACGCGTGCGGCACGCCGGGCCTCCACGGGCAGGAGCGGCGGAATCAGGCCGCGGCGCAGGCTCTCGACCTCGGCGAGGCTCCCGGCGATGGCCGCCTCGTCGTCCACCGCGAAGCCGAGCGCCGCGAGCAGGCCGCGGCGCACCGCCAGCGGCGTCTCGACGGGCTTGCCGAAGGCGTCGGTGTAGCCGGCGGCGACGCCGACGAGGTCGGCGAGTGTTTCCAGCGGGCTCACGAGCGGGACTCCGTCAGGAACACGCCCGTCCAGGACGGGAGATCGCGTCCGGCCCCGTCGGGGGCGTTGGTCCAGACCAATCGGGCGCCGCCCGGATCCAGCGCGAAGGGGGCGTCGCCGACATTGGCGACGAAGCGCAGGGTGCCGGCGCCGAAGCGCCACGTGCAATCGACCACGTCGGCGCGCGGCAGGATGGCGGCGGCGCCGTCGTAGCCGGACTTCGCCAGGGGCACGACCGCGTCGCGCCGCAGCTCCAGGAGCCGCGTCGTCTCGGCCAGAACCTCCCGGTGGGGCGAGCGGTCGCGCTCGGACCAGTCGAGCTTCGATGCGTCGAAGGTCTCGCGCTCGGTCGGGTCGGGGATCTTCGAGGTATCGTCCGCGAAGGCCGCGAAGCTCTTGAACTCCCGGCGGCGGCCGTCGCGCACCGCCTTGTTGAGCGCCTCGTCCGGCGCGAAGTCGACGAAGAACAGGAACGGCGCCGAGGCCGACCATTCCTCGCCCATCCAGAGCATCGGGATCTGCGGCGCCAGCAGGAAGCCGGCCCGGGCGAGGTCGAGCTTCTTCGGATCGGCCAGGTGGTTGAGGCGCTCGCCGAGCGCCCGGTTGCCCACCTGATCGTGGTTCTGGAGGAAGGTCACGAAGGAAGAGGGTGGCAGGTGCCCGGAGGGCTCGCCGCGGGGGTGGTTGTCGAGCGTGGCGAACGGCTCGCCCTGATACGCAAACCCCTCCGCGAGGCAGCGGGCGAGATGTTCGACCGGTTTGTCGGCAAAGCTCTTATAGTAGCCGGCATCCTCGCCCGTCAGCAGCACGTGCCAGCAATGGTGCAGGTCGTCGGCCCACTGGGCGTCGTGCATCTTCGGGCGCCCGGCGGCGTCGCGCTCCAGCCAGCGGGCCTGGTTGGCCTCGTTCTCCAGCATCAGGTGGATCTGACGGTCCGGGAAGGTCTTCCGCACCGTCTCGCCGAGCTCGGCCAGGAAGTGGCGGGGCGAATCGTCCAGGATCGCGTGGACGGCGTCGAAGCGCAGGCCGTCGAAATGGTACTCTTCCAGCCAGTACAGGGCGTTCTGGATGAAGAACTGCCGCACCGTGGCGCCGCTCTCCTTGCCGTCGAAGTTGATGCCCGCGCCCCAGGGCGTCTGGTGGCGCTCCGTGAAGAACGTCTTGGCGTAGGCGTGGAGGTAGTTCCCGGCCGGGCCGAAATGGTTGTAGACCGCGTCGAGATAGACCATCAGGCCGAGCCCGTGGGCGGTGTCGATCAGGCGCTTGAGGTCGTCGGGCCGGCCGTAGGCGCCGTCGGGCGCGTAGGGCTGGACGCCGTCGTAGCCCCAGTTGCGCGAGCCCTTGAAGTCGGCGAGCGGCAGCAGCTCGATGGCGGTGACGCCGAGCGCCTTCAGGTCGGGCAGCCGCGCCTGCAGGCCGGCATAGGTGCCCTCCGGCGTCGCGGTGCCGACATGGCACTCGTAGATCACCGCCTCCTCGAAGGGCCGCCCGGCCCAGCCCTCGTCGGACCACGCGTAGGCGCGCGGGTCGATCACCTCGCTGAGGCCCGACACGTCGTCGGGCTGGAAGCGCGAGGCGGGATCGGGGGCGACGAGGTCGCCGTCGATGCGGAAGCCGTAGCGGGCGCCGGGCTTCACCCCGGGCAGGGCGGTGCGCCGCCAGCCGCCGCCGGATTCCGGCAGCGGATGATCGATGCCGTCGACGACGAGGTCGACGCTCCGGGCGGTGGGCGCCCAGAGGGCGAAGCGGACGCCGCCCCCGACCATCTCGGCCCCGAATTCCATGCTGTGGGCGCGCCGCATCGGGCCACCGTCCTCGTCATTGGCCGCGCGCACCGGGGCACAAGCGCAGCAGGATCATCTGTCGTGGGAGAAGGCCCCGGGTTCGATCCGGTTCCCGCAGCGCAGCTATGGCGGGACCGCCGTGTGGCAATGGGGCGACGGGCCGCCCGCGGAGGCGCGGAAATTAAGCCGCAGTTCCGTCCGCGCGGGACGGCTCTATCTTGCCCGGCCGGCACTCTTGTTGGTCTGGGAGCGGACACTGGGTCGGGCGCACATCATCGGCATCCACGGACTCGCCAACAAGCCGCCCCGGGATGAGAAGGCCGCGTGGTGGCACGCCGCGATCCGTGAGGGGCTCGACCGCAATCTCGGGCTCCGGGTGGCCGAGGCCGATCTGCCCTTCACCTTCGTCTACTGGGCGGATTTGCGCTACCCGCAGCCGCTCTCCGGCGACCGCAACCGCGAGCCCTACGGTCCCGATTACGGCCTCGGGCCGTTCCCCTCCCCGTCGGGCCATCCCGACAGCGCCGAGCCGACCCTCACCGACCGGATCTATCGCGGCCTGTCGCACCTGCAGGAGGCCACCGGGCTGACGCCGGTGGACGACCTGATCCTGGAATACCGCCTCGATGATCTCTGGGGCTACTACGAGGATGCGGCGTTCCGGTCGGCGGCGCGGGCGCGCCTGCGCGACACGCTGGCCGCGGCCGCGACGGATGCCGTGCTGATCGCTGCGCATTCGATGGGCAGCCTGATCGCCTACGACGTGCTGCGCGCCGCCGAGGCGGACGGGACGCCGATCCCCCGCTGCGCCCTGGTCACCCTCGGCGCGCCCCTCGGGCTTGCCGAACTGAAGCTGAAGCTCGCCGACGAGCACGGCGATCTCCGGGTGCCGGCGGCGCTCACCGCCTGGACCAACCTGATGGACCGGCAGGACATCGCCACGGTGGGCGACGACCTCGCGGCCCTCTACGCGCCGAACGCCGTCGGCGTGCGGGTGCGGGACGTGCCGGTGATCAACGCCTACCGGAGGCCGGACGGCGTCGAGAACCGGCACAAATCCTACGGCTACCTGCGGACCCCGGAATTTTCCCGGGTGCTCGCCGCGTTCCTGGACGCTGCGGGCTGAACGGACTCCTCGGAGCCGGTCAGAGCCGGCCCGGCACCGCCTCGCGCAGGACGCGCTCGGCGGCGGCGTCCTCGATCTTGTTGATCAGCCGGTTCGCCTCGTGCTCGTCGCGCAGGGTCTTGGCCAGCGTGAAGGTCGTGCCCGTGAGGAACAGCGACGCCATGGCGAGGTAGCCCTTGATCCAGATATCCGCGGGCAGGAAGAAGATGCCGATCGTCAGCATGGCGGCGGCGGCGGCGAAGCTGACCAGCGTGAAGGTCTTCCAGGCGCCGGTATGGGGCATCTGCGGTGTCATGGTGCGCTCCTGGGGGGTGATCAAAGTCGGGGGTCATGCAGATCCGGTCAGGGCCGGGCCCTGAGCCGGTCGAGCACCGTCCGGGGGTCCGTGCGCGGACGGCCGTAGCCGGCCGCCTGGAGGTCGGCCTCGATCCCGCCCCCGGCCTCCGTCTCCAGCTCGGTCAGCGCGGCGGCGACGTCCGCCTCGGCCGCCTGCCGCGCGCGCAGGCGCTCCAGGGTCCGCTCGGCCTCGCCCAGCGCGCCGGCCGACAGGGTCGTGGCCCGGCGGCCCTCCAGTCCGGCCCGGCGCAAGGCCTCGGTGGTGCGGGCGGTCTGGAGCCCGCGGTCGAGATCCCGCAGCCGCTCGCCGCCCTGCGCGACCAGGCGCTTCAGCCGCTCGACCTCGGCGGCGAAGCGTTCGGCGGCGGCCCGGCGGTCGGCCCGCTCGTCCTCCAGGGCGGCGATGTGGATCGCCGCCTCGGTCCCGAGATCCTCGCGGCCGTCGCCGAGCGCCCGGCGCGCCCCGTCCGACAGGGTGTCGATCCGGCCGCCGATCGCCGCCAGGGCGCGCGCCTCGGCCGCGTGGTAGGCCATGGCGACGGCCAGTTCCCGGCGGGCGGTCGCCAGGGCGCCGGCGGCCTCCCGGATCTGCTGGCGCAGGATCGTCACGGCATGGGCGTCGTGGATCGCCTGGGCGTTGTCGGCGATCACGCCGCGCATCAGGAAGGAGAGGGTCCTCATCACGGTTCACCTCGCGGGAACGGCGGCCCGGACCGTGTCCGGATTTGATTGAACGCCGTTCATGAAACAGGTAAACACGGCACGCGGCAGGGCGCAAGAGATAAAATGAACAACGTTCATAAAAAAGTGAGGGGGCGGCCGCGGAAGGAGCCGGGCGACCGGGAGGCCGATCGCCGGGCCCTGATCGCCGCCGCTTTGGCGATCCTGAACGAGGGCGGCGTCACGGCGCTGACCGCGCGGGGCGTCGCGGAGCGGGCCGGCACGGCGGTGGGCTCGGTCTACACGCAGTTCGACAGCCTGGAATTGCTGCGGCTGGAGGCCAATGCCGTCACCATGCGCCAGCTCCGGGACACCCTCGCGGGGGCGCTGGCGGCCTGCCCGTCGCGGGAGACGGAGGCGCGGCTCCTGTGCCTGGCCGACGCCTACCTCGCTTTCGCAGGCGAGCACCACGCCGCCTGGGCGGCGATCTTCGAGCGCCGCACCGTGGCGGCGCCGGACACGGTGCAGGCCGATATCGCGGCCCTGTTCGGGATCCTGGAAGGGGTGCTGCGCGACGGCGGCCGCCTCGCCGAGGCGGCGATCCCCGTGATGGCGCGGGCGCTGTGGTCCAGCGTCCACGGCATGACCTATCTCGCCGATCTCGGCAGCCTCGGGCCGCTCGGCGTGGACGACGTACGGCCGATGATCGACGCGCTGGTGCGGGCGGCGGTGCGGGGCTTCTCGGCGGACTGAGCGCCCGGCGCGCTCCGCGCCCTCGCAAGAGGCCGCCACCCCGTGGGCCACATCGGCCCGATCGCGCGTCCTGGCCATCCGGCCCGCCTCGACCCGGGGCTTCACGCTGACGAGCCCGATCCCGAGACCGCGACGATGCCGACCGGAGCGGTCGCCGCGATGGCGGGGCGCTTCGCGCCGCGCCCGATCATCACCCGACGCGCCGCGCTGATGATTTCCCGGCGCCGAACTTTGAGGCTCCGGCGTAAGCGGGCCGAGACGGCAGGGCCTTGCGCGCGCCGGCCCGATTCTGTCCACTCGCTTCAACGACAAGCCCGGATCGGACACGGAGCCGCCGGGCCACAGGGAGAAGCGTCATGGTGCGTACGTCGCGGACGGGCTCGTCGCTGCTGGGCCGCCGCCGGCTCCTGCGAGCGGGATCGGCCCTCCTGCTGGCCGGGCTGGCGCTGGCCACCTCCGCCCGAGCCGACGATGCCAAGGTGCGGATCAGCCGGCAGCCGGGCTTCGTCTACCTGCCCGCCGTGCTCGCCGAGCAGCACAAGCTGATCGAGAAGCACGCCAAGGCGGCGGGCCTCGGGGACGTCACGGTGGAATGGGTCAACCTGACGAGCGGCGCGGCCGGCAACGACGCGCTGCTCTCGGGCAACATCGACATCGTCGACAGCGGCTCGACCAACATGCTGCTGCTCAACGACCGGACCCGCGGGGACGTGAAGGGCCTGTGCGGCGTCGGCTCGACACCGATGCTGCTGCTCACCCGCAACCCGGACGTGAAGGAACTCAAGGACTTCTCGTCCAAGGACAAGATCGCCCTGCCCTCCGTGAAGGTCTCGTCCCAGGCGGTGCTGCTCCAGATCGCCGCCAAGACGGCGTTCGGGCCCGAGAACGCCACCAAGCTCGACCCGCTCACCGTCCAGCTCGGCCATCCCGACGCCGTGGCGGCGCTGGCGAGCCCGCACAACGAGGTCAACAGCCACTTCTCGCTGCCGCCGTTCCAGCAGCGCGAGCTGCAGGATCCGGCGATCCACAAGGTGCTCAATTCCTACGAGCTGGTCGGCGAGCCGGTGAGCAACGCGATCTTCTACGCCCGGACCGGCTGGTTCAACCGCAACCCCAAGCTCGCCGCCGCCATCGTGGCCGCCATCGACGAGGCCAATGCCGCGATCGCCAAGGACCCGCTCCAGGCGGCCAAGGACTACGTGGCGGCCACCAAGGAGAAGACCCCGCCCGAGACCCTGGTCGAGATCATGAAGGAGCCGGGGACGAACTTCTCCACCACCCCCTACGGCATCATGCTCCAGGCCCGGCACTTCTACGCGATGAAGACCATCAAGGCCGAGCCCAAGGACTGGAAGGACACGTTCTTCCCGATCGTCCACAACCTCCCGGGGAAGTAGGCCCCGGCCGTTCAGTGCGCCTCCACGGGCCCGGCGGCGCGCTGCGGCTTCTTGAGGACCGCCACCACCGCGAGGCTCGCCACGAGGCTCACCCCCACCAGCCAGAACCCGTCCGCGTAGGCCATGACATAGGCCTCGCGGCGGACCTGGGCGGCGAGCTGGCCCAGCGCGACGCCCTTGGCGGCGAGGGGGTCGGCGATGCGGGCGTGCATCCCGGCCGCCAGCGCCGCGAGCCGGTCCTGGGTGCGGGTGGCGTTGACGGTGATCGCCTCGGCCAGCATCGAGAAATGGAAGTGCTCCCGCCGGTCGATCATGGTCGACAGCATGGCGATGCCGATCGATCCGCCGAGGTTGCGCATCATGTTCGACAGAGCCGAGGCGTCCGCGGTGTCGCGGGGCGCGAGGCCGGCCGTGGAGAGCTGCGAGAGCGGGATCGTGAACAGCGGCTGGCCGATGGCCCGCATGATCTGCGGCAGGATCAGCTGGTCGGCGCCGACGTCGTGGGTGAGCCCCACGTTGATCCAGCAGCTCGCGATGAAGAACAGCGTGCCGGTGACCACGAGGAGCCGCGCGTCCACGGCGCGCATGATCAGCGGCATCATCGGGAACAGCAGCAGCTGCGGCAGGCCCGACCACATCACCACGGTGCCGATCTGCTGGGCGTTGTAGCCCTGGATCTGCGCGCAGTAGACCGGGATGATGTAGATCGACCCGTACGAGACCGCGCCCAGAACGGTCATCAGCACGCAGGCGCCGCCGACCGAGCGGTTGGCCAGAACCCGCAGGTTGATGAAGGGCCTCGCCGCCGTCAGCTCGCGGAGGATGAACCCGACGATGCCGGCGACCGCGATCCAGCTCGCCTCGACGATCACCGGTGACCCGAACCAGTCCTTGCGCTGGCCTTCCTCCAGCACGAACGTCAGCGCCGGAAGGCCGGTGGCCATCAGGCCGATGCCGATCCAGTCGCCCTTGAGCAAGTCGCCCCAGCGCGCGGGCGCGGCCTCGAAGGCGCCGAGCTGGATCGCCGCCGCGATGGGGCCGAAGATCAGGTTCAGGTAGAAGATGTAGTGCCAGGACAGGTTGTCGGTGAGCCAGCCGCCCACTGTCGGGCCGATGGCCGGCGCGAAGGTCGCGGTCAGCCCGAACAACGCGATGCCGACCGCCTGCTGGCTCTTCGGCAGCCGCGTGCGCACGATCACGATGGCGGTGGGGATCAGCACGCCGCCGGTGAAGCCCTGGCCGGCCCGGAACAGGATCATCTGGCTCAAGGTGGTCGAGAGCGCGCAGGCCAGCGAGAAGGCGGTGAACAGCATCGTGTTCACCGCGAGGTAGCGGCGCAGGCCGATCACCGAGGCGAGCCAGCCGGTGAGCGGGATCACGATGATCTCGGCCATCAGGTAGGCGGTGGAGATCCAGCTCCCCTCCTCCGTGGAGGCGCCGAGCGCCCCCTGGATGTCGGCGAGCGACGCGTTGGTGATCTGGATGTCGAGGATGGCGGTGAAGGCGCCGAGGATCGCGCCGAACACGGCGAGCCAGTCCTGGGCGCTCGCCTTCGCCTCGGGCACTGGTCTGGGCATGGCCACGGCCGGCACGGCGCTCATCGGGGCAGGGCCTCGCTGACGAGGGCCGCCGGGGCGGGCTTCGGTCCGCGCCGAGCCGGATCGACCGCTTCCACCGGATCGTGGGTGTGGACCGTCGCCTGCACGGAGAGGCCGGGCCGCAGGCGGGCGAGGAGCGGGTCCGACGGGTCGAGGGCGACGCGCACGGGCACGCGCTGCACCACCTTGGTGAAGTTGCCGGTGGCATTTTCGGGCGGCAGCAGCGCGAATTGCGAGCCGGTACCCGGCGAGAAGCTCTCGATCCGGCCCTGGAATTCATGGTCGCCGAAGGCGTCCACCGTGACGGTGACGCGCTGGCCCTCGACCATGTGCCCGGTCTGGGTCTCCTTGAAGTTCGCCACCAAGTAGATGTCCCGGCCCATGGGCACGAGGGTCAGGAGCCCGGTGCCGGGCGAGACCACCTGGCCGACCCGCAGCGCCCGATCGCCGGCCACGCCGTCGATCGGCGCCACGACGGTGGTGTAGCTGAGGTCGAGCTTCACCCCCTCGACCTTGGCCTCGGCACCCTCCAGGCTCGCCCGGGTGCTGGCTTCGAGCGCCTTCAGGCTGTCGATCTGCTTCTGCGCGGCATCCAGGGAGGCGGCGGCCTTGTCGCGGGCGGCGTGGCGCTGGCGCAGGTCGGACTCCGCCTGCTGCTGGCGCTGCACCGTGCCGGACCCGGTCTGCAGCAGGTTCTGGTAGCGGGTGTATTCCTGCTGCGCGAAGGTCAGCGCGGCCTCGGCATTGGCGAGGTCGGCCCGCGAGGAGGCGACCTGCGCCTGCTGCTGGACGATCGCCGCGGCGACGCCCAGCACCTGCGCCTTGTCCTTCGCGACCTCGGACTCGGCCTGCTTGAGCTGGACCCGGTACGACCGGTCGTCGAGGCGGGCGACGACCTCGCCGGCCTTCACCGGCTGGTTGTCGCCGACCATCACCGCAGCGACGATGCCGGCGATGCGCGGCGCCACCGTGACCTTGTCGGACTGGAGATAGGCGTCGTCGGTGACCTCAAGGAAGCGCCCGATGGTCCACCAATGCCAGCCATAGGTTCCCGCCCCGCCGAGCGCCAGCAGGCCGACGAGCGGCAGGACGATCCGCGCGCGGCCGCGGCGCGGCCTCGCCATGGGGACGATCGGCGCGACAGGGGGCGCCGCGCCACCCGCGCCACCCGCGACAGAGTCGGCGCTCTTGAAGCTGTCGCTGCGACGTGCGTCCATCGGGTCTGGCCAGAATCAAAACGGTACGGTATCGTTTTGATAATCCGAATGGCAGTTTTGAGCAAGGAGGATCGCGGGTGACGGTCACGGAGATCGATCCGGCGGGGCCGCGGCGGGGTGGACGGCCGACCCGTGCGGAGGCGGCCCGGCGCGAGGCACACCTGATCGCCGTGGCAACAACCCTGTTCCTGGAGCGCGGCTTCGACGCCACCTCCATCGACGCGGTGGCCGAGGCCGCCGGGATGAGCAAGCCGACGGTCTATGCCCGCTACCGCGACAAGCGGGCCCTGTTCGAGGCGGTCCTGCGCGAGCGGATCGCCGCGTGGCTGGCGCCGCTCTCCGCCGCCGCCGAGGCCCAGGCCGCGCAGGGCGGACGCGACGACGTCGAGACCGCCCTGCACGATCTCAGCCGCACCCTTCTGGCCCACGGGCAGTCGCCCGGCGCAGCGATGCTCAAGCGCAACCTCGTGGCCCAGGCGCTGCAGTTTCCCGAACTCGCCCGCCTCGCCCACGAGGAGGGCTGGCTGCGCGGCGTGCGCGCCGTGGCGCAACTGCTCGACGCCTTCGCCCGGCGCGGCCGGATCGCGGTGGCGGATCCCGAGATCGCGGCCGACCTGTTCCTCAGCCTCGTCCTCGGCCGGTCGTCCCAGGCGACTCTCTACGGCATTTCCACCGATCCGGAGGCGCAGGAGCGGCGGCGCGAGGCGGCGGTGCGCCTGTTCCTCGACGGGGTGCGCCCGCGCTGAGAGGGCGCGGATTATCGTTGAAGGAGTCGGTCAGGCTCACGGCCGGATTTTAGCCGCGGTTCTCGCCGCTCGCGGAATCCGCGCCTGATGCCCCGAACCGCGTAACCCGCGATTGCGCCCCTCCCCGCCCGGGCCTATAGTGCCTCATCCCCATTCGACAGCGTGAGACGGGACGTCCGGATCCACCATCCGGAGCCCGCGGCCCGATGCCCGGCCCCCGTCCCGCCAGGCCGGAGCACGAGAGACATGTCCCAGGGTCCGCTGATGCCCAAGGCGACCGCCGTCTGGCTGGTCGAGAACACCTCGCTCGCCTTCGAGCAGATCGCCGATTTCTGCAAGCTGCACCCGCTGGAGGTGAAGGGCATCGCCGACGGCGAGGTCGCGGCCGGCATCAAGGGGCTCGACCCGGTCTCCACCGGCCAGCTCACCCGCGACGAGATCGAGAAGGCCCAGAAGGCGCCGCACTACAAGCTGAAGCCTGCGGTCTCGAAGGTGAAGTTGCCGGAGGTGAAGCGCACCACCAAGGGGCCGCGCTATACCCCGCTGTCGCGCCGTCAGGACCGGCCGAACGCCATCCTGTGGCTGCTGCGCAATCACCCGGAGCTCAAGGATTCGCAGATCATCCGGCTCGTGGGCACCACCAAGTCGACGATCCAGCAGATCCGCGAGCGCACCCACTGGAACTCGGGCTCGCTCCAGCCGATGGATCCGGTGACGCTCGGCCTGACCACCCAGATCAACCTCGACTTCGAGGTCCAGCGCGCGGCGGCCGACCGCCCGGCCGCGGTCGCGGCCGAGTCCGGCGCCTCGCTGCTGCCGACCGAGGTCTCCACGGCCCGCGACGCGGACGAGCGGGAGCAGGAGGACGATCACGGCGGCCGCGAGGAGCGGCTCGACGCGGATTCGGTCTTCGCCAAGCTCAAGGGCCGGCACCAGGACGAGGACGACGAGGACTAGGACCGGCTGGCGCCCCCTGCCTCTGGCCGGGCGGGCTCCAGGACGGCCCGTGCAGGACGCGGCCCCCGCTCCATCGGAGTCGGGGGCCGCTTCGCGTCCGGCCGGGCCTGATAGCGCCCGCCGCCGGCGGTGCGGAAGCCGGATCGATCTATTCCGGCAGCGGCCGGCCCCGCGTTTCCGGCATGAACCACGGCACGACGAGGCCGATCACGTAGACGCCCGACAGGGTCAGCGCCGCCGCGGCCACGCCCCCGAAGGCGGTCACGATCTGCCCGGCGAGGATCGGGAAGATCCAGGCGATCAGCCGCGCGCCGTTGAACACCACGCTCGCCGCCGTCGCCCGGACCGCCGGGGTGAACAGCTCCGCGAGGTAGATCGCCATCCACGAGAAGGCGAAGCCCAGGGTGAAGAACCCGTTCAGGAAGGCGAGCGCCATGAACGGCACCAGCCCGCCGGTCCAGAGGTAGCAGGCGAGCGACGTGGCGATGCAGCCGACATAGGTCAGGAGCAGGAAGGCGCGGCGCCCGATCGCGTCGGCCACGAAGCCCGAGATCACGTAGGCGGTGATCGCCCCGATATTGTAGATGATGCCCATGCGCGGGCCCCAGACATTGGCCGGTTCGCCCTCGGCCTTGGCGAGCCCCTCCGTGTAGGCCGGAAGCCAGGAGGAGACCGCCCACCAGCCCACCGTGGTGGCGAAGGAGAGCAGCGTGGCGAGCAGGACCCGCCGCCGGCTCTCGGGCTCGCGGAAGATCTCCGTGAGCGAGAACGGCCGCGTCCCGGTCTTCGGGGTGCTCCGGGCATCCTCGGTCGTGGCGGCCCAGCGCTGCGCCTTCACGGCCTGCATCCACTGCTCGGATTCCTCCAGCGCCCGCCGCAGGTACAGGCAGACGAAGGCCGGGAGCGCGCCGAGCGCGAACAGGATCCGCCAGGATTCCGCGCCCAGGGGCTCGGTGGCGGCGAGCACGGCCCAGACGATGGCGGCCAGAACCGCGCCGCCGCCGAAGCCCGATTGCAGGAAGCCGCAACCTTTCGGGCGCGCCCGGTTCGGCCAGGTCTCGGCCACCAGGGCGATGCCGGTAGACCATTCCGAGCCGATGGCGAGCCCGGTGATGAAGCGCAGCAGCGCGAGCTGCGTGAAGCTCTCCGCGAAGGCGGTGAGCCCCGTGAACAGCGCGTAGCCCAGGATCGACACCATCATCATGCGCTTGCGGCCGATATAATCGGCCGCGATCCCGCCCATCAGGCCGCCGATCCCCCAGCCGAGCAGCGTGATGCCGATGGCCAGCCCCACGTAGAAGGCCGGCATCTGGGCCTGCTCGGTCGTGAGGATCGAGGCCAGCGCCGGGCGCAGGGCGTAGACCAGGGCCACCGCCTCGTAGCCGTCAAAGATCCAGCCGAGATAGCTGCCCCACAGGATGCGCCAGTGGCGCCGGGTGAGACCCGCGTACCACGGAGCGCCGGCCGCCTCGCGCAGCCCGCCGTCACCCGCGCCCATCACCCGTTCCTCCTGCCGGGGCGCATCGGCGGCGCCCTCCCCGCCCTGATAGGTCGGTTGTGGCATCGGGTCGACCACATCCGGGCAGATGATACAGTGCGCCGGCGATCACGGTCACATCGTGCCTGCCCATCATGCCTGTGCCCGCGAGACCGTCGTGCGGTAGGTCTCAGCGCGCGGCGTCGAAGGCGGCGAGGAAGGCCGAGAGGTTCTCCGGCAGGGCCGCGCAGAGGTAGCCGCCCTCTTGGATGAGGGCCGTGGGCAGCCCGGCCCGGGCGATCCGCTCCGCCGCCCCGACGAAGCCCGCCCGGGTCACCGCGAAGGCGCCGATCGGATCGTCCGCGGCGGCGTCGAGGCCCAGCGCCACCACGAGGGCCCGGGGTCTGTGCGCGGCGATTGCCGCGAGTCCCGCCTCCACGGCCTCGAGCCAGGGCGCGTCGCCCGAGCCCGGCGGCAGCGGCAGGTTGCGGTTGAACCCCGCCCCCGCCCCGGTGCCGGTCTCGTCGGCGTAGCCGGCGAAGAACGGGAAGTAGTCGGACGGGTCGGCATGGACCGAGACCGTCAGCACGTCGGCGCAGGTGTAGAAGATCCCCTGCGTGCCGTTGCCGTGATGGACGTCGATGTCGAGGATCGCCACCGGGCCGCCGGTGGCGGCGCGCATCCGCTCGGCCGCGATGGCGCTGTTGTTGAGGAAGCAGAAGCCGCCGGCGGAATCCGCGTAGGCGTGGTGGCCGGGCGGGCGGCACAGGGCGTAGGCGTGCCCCACCGTCAGCGCCGTGTCGGCGGCCGCGACGGCGCATTGCGCCGACCCGTAGACTGCCGCCCAGGTGCCGGCGCGGATCGGCGTCGAGGTGTCGGCGGTGTAGAGGCCCAGGCGCCCGAGGAGGCCGGGAGGCGTCCGGTGCATCTGCGGCCGGGCGAAGGCCCCGGTCAGGATCTCGTCACCGATGTCGGGGATCTCGCCCCGGCGCGCCCAGGCCTCGGCCAGGAACGCCACGTAGCCCGGATCGTGCACCGCCCGGATCGGCTCGAGACCGTGATCGGCCGGCTCGGCGAGGTCGTGGCCGCCCCGCAGGGCCGCGTCCCGCAGGATCGTGTAGCGGGCGGCCTGCTCGGGATGCGGGATCGGCGCGCCGCGCCGCATGTAGCGTTCGGGATCGTGCCGGCTCGAATCGGGTGTGTGGACGACGCGCATGCCGGCAGGTTAGGGCCCGCCGGGACGCGCGTCATCCGCCCCGGACGGGCTCAGATGAGATAGACCGTGCCGTCCGCGCGGAACACCTTCGGGCAGTTCGCCCCGTCCACCAGGCGCTGGGCCGCCTCCAGGGAGATCTTGCGCGTCAGCGCGATCTCCGGCAGCGTCTTCCAGGTCGTGGTCATGGTCCCGCTCCGTCCGTGATCCGTGCGTGTCCGGGATCAACGGCGCAGACGCGTCCGGGTTCGCCGTTGGCGCCAGGAGCGCGTCGAGAGCGCCGATGCACCATCCCGTCGGGGCGGGCGCAGCCGGGGCGACCTCGCGAAGCAGGGTCGGGACCCGCGCCCAGGGTTCCGTGACCGGCCCGGCACTCGGCCGCACCGCCGCCCGGTTCTGCCCGCCGGCGACGCGGATGTCGGAGAAGCGCGCGCAGAACGCCGCCACGCAGGCCGGGTCGAAATGGCGGCCGCTCTCGGAGCGGATGCAGTCCAGGGCCGCGTCGAAGGACAGGGCGTCCTTGTAGGGCCGTACCGTGGTCAGGGCATCGAACACGTCCGCCACCGCGACGATCCGGGCCGACAGGGGAATCGCGGCACCGGCGAGCCCGTGCGGGTAGCCGCCGCCATCCCACTTCTCGTGATGGAACTCGGCGATCTCCGCGGCCAGCCGGATCAGTTCGGAGGCGCTCCCGCCCAGGATGCGCCGGCCGATCGCCGGATGCGTCTTGACGAGGTCGAACTCGTCCCGGTCGAGCCGGCCGGGTTTCAGCAGGACGCCGTCCGGGATGCCGACCTTGCCGACATCGTGCAGCGGCGCCGCGAGATAGAGGTTGCGGCAGATCTCCGGCGCCAGCCCGAGCCCCTCGGCCACGATCTGGCTGTAGCGGGCCACCCGCCAGGTGTGGTCGCCGGTGTCGTTGTCGCGATACTCGACGGCCAGTGCCAGGCGGAAGATGATCTCCTCTTCGCGCTCGCGCATGTGGCGCAGAGCGGCCTCCACTTCGCCGTCGAGCCAGGCCGCCTGCTCGGCCAGCCGCCGCACCGCCCGGGCGAGCCGGATCATGTTGCGCAGCCGCACGGTGAGTTCGACGCCCTGCATGGACTTGTCGAGGAAATCGGTCGCCCCGGCCTCCAGGGCGGCGAGCCGCACCGTGTCCGAGATGTCGCTGGTGACCATCACGATGGGCACCTGCGCGTAGTGCGGAATGGTGCGCATCTGCCGGATGAAGGCGATCCCGTCGATGCCGGGCATGTGGCAATCGACCAGGACGAGATCGAAGGCCCGCATCTGCGCCTCGACCATCGCGGCGGCCGGGTCGCCGTGATCGGTGACCGACACGTCGGGCTTGGCCTCGAGCAGGAGGCGCAGCCGCATCCGCATCGTGGCGCTGTCGTCGACCAGGAGCGCGTCCATCAGCGGCTCCCGGATCGCCGCAGGCGATCGCGGGGCGGCCGCTCGACCGGATGTGTTGACGCAGGGGCCATCGCCGCGAAGCCTTTCGAACTGACGAAGAGCATTGGATTGTGTGGCGTTAACGGGCGGTAAAACGGCATCTTCGGCAGAATCTGGTTGTGTCTGCAGTATTCGCGGAGAGGATCTGCCTGATCCCAGGGTATCGGGTGCCGGAGACCGGCAGGCGCGCGTCGATCGACGGCGGGGGCGTGCGCCGCCCCGCACCGGAGGCCTGAACGATCGGGCCGGTCTGTAACCGGGAGCGCCGTGGCGGGCCGTGTCCGCCGGCGTTCCGGGCCTCTGCCGCTCCGATGCCGGGGCATGGCCGGTCGGAACGCCTGACAGGCGGCCGCCCCGGCGCTACCGTGGGGCCGCGACCGACGGGGCCGTCGACGCGCGGCCGGACCGGGGCGGGCGGCGCAGTTGGCGGGCCGGGAGGCGCCTTCGCGATGATGCGGTTCGATCTCACCGATCTCGGCCTGTTCCGGCACGTGGTCGAGGCCGGCTCGATCACCCACGGGGCCGCGCGGGCGAACCTCGCCCTGGCGGCCGCCTCGACGCGAATCCGGCTGATGGAGGAGTCCCTCGGCGCCGCCCTGCTGACCCGCGGCCGGCAGGGTGTCAGCCCGACCCCGGCCGGGCGCGCGCTCCTCGTCCATGCCCGGGAGGTCCTGGCCGGGGTCGAGCGCCTGCGCGAGGAGATGGCGGCCTTTTCGGGAAGCGCCTTCGGCCAGATCCGGGTGCTGGCCAACACCAACGCGCTGACCGAGTTCCTGCCGGACGCGCTCTCGGCCTTCCTGGCCGATCACCCCGGGATCGGCGTCGAGATCGACGAGCGCACCTCCGAGGAGATCGTCGGACTGGTGGCCGAGGGCGCGGCCGATCTCGGCATCCTGTCCGGCACGGTGGATACCGGCTCGCTGCAGACCTTTCCGTTCCGGGAGGACCGGTTCGTGCTGGTGGCGGCCCGGGACCATCCCCTGGCGGCGCGCGGGACGATCCCGTTCGCCGAGGTGCTCGGCCATGACCTCGTCGGTCTCGACCGGCGCAGCGCCATCAGCCGGTTCCTCGTGGCCCAGGCGGTGCGGGCGGGGCGGCCGATGCGCCTGCGGGTGCAGTTGCGGGGCTTCGACGCCGTCTGCCGGCTGGTCGAGGCCCGCGTCGGGCTGGCTGTCCTTCCGGAGAGCGCCGCCACCCGTGCCGCGCATGGGCTCGCCCTGGCGGTGGTGCCCCTCGCCGATCCCTGGGCGCGGCGCGACCTGACCCTGTGCCTGCGCGACCTCGACGGGCTGCCGCCGTTCATCCGGGCCTTCGTGGCGCAGCTGCGCGCCTGAGCGGAGCCCGCGGAACACGCTCCGGGACCGTTCGATCGTCGCGGACATGATCTGCGTCGGGCCACCCGGGGCGCCCGTCCGAAGCGACGTCAGCGCCACCGCTCGTTCGTGCAGGCCAGCACGTAGACGACGTGCATGCAGCGGGCCTGGGCGGCTTGCGAGTTCGCGTCGCCCATGCACGCCCGCATCCCGGTGGAGAGCAGTCCGCGATCGACGTCCTGATCCCGCGCGCAGGTGAAGATCGGCTGAAAGCCCTCGAATCGGCTGACCTGCCAGAAGATGACCATGAACGACACCAAGCAGAACGCGCAGACCAGGAGCCGGCTGTCGTAGAACCAGTGCCGCCGGTCGGCATCTGCGGCGTCGCGCTCGGTCATCCCGTCACCGGGGGCGCCAGCAGGATCGCGGTCTGGATCATCGTTGCACTCCGCAAGGGATCGCCCGCTCCATCCCGCCGGATCCCTCAGCCGGGCCCCGCCGGCGGGGGCGTCAGTCGATCACCTCCACGATGCGGCGTGACCGCGGCTCGACGAGAACCGGATGTCCGTTGACGATCGTGTAGCTGTACTCCGGCAACGCGAATTCGCGCGGGACATCGTAGTACACGACGCCATCCTCCGGTAGCACGGTCCCGACCCGCACGGGACCCGCGAGCGCGATGGACGGGCGGCGCTCGCCGAGCGCGTAGATGCGGAATCGCTCCCGCCGGTCGACGCCGAGGATGCCGTTGGCCGTACCCACGGCCGCACCGATCGCACCGCCGACGATCGCGCCGAGCGGCCCCGCCATCTCCTCGCCGCGCGAGGCGCCCTCCTGGGCCCCACGCTCCAACCCCTGCGCCTGGGCGGCCGCGGCGAGGCCCAGCGTGGCCAGGAGCGCAAGAGGAGCCGCGATCCGCATGATGTGTCGTCCTGGTCGGTGGCAGGGAACGTCAGGCCTGCGCCTGAGGGAGCGGGAGCATCCCGCCCGCAGGATACGACGAAAATGGCTGCCGATGGGTTGCTGCACGGCATCGGGGTGCCGCATCCCGTGTGTCGCCCCGATCGCTCCCATCGTGCCGGTTCGGCCCCGCGGGAGGCGGGTGGAGCCGCGGCATTGCCCCGGCCCGCCCATGGTTTAGCCTCCGGCTGATTCCGCCGGAGGGAACTGGGACGATGCCGATCGAGACCGTGGAGACCGCCGGGCGCCGCCGGGGCGCCGACCTGCTGGTGGAGGTGCTGCGCTCGGAAGGCGTGCGTTACATCTTCGGCAATCCCGGCACCACCGAATTGCCGCTCATCGACGCGCTCACCGAGGCGCCGGATATCGGCTACATCCTCGCCCTGCAGGAGGCGACCGCGGTCGCCATGGCGGACGGCTACGCGCAGGGCGCCCGCAGACCGGCCTTCCTCAACCTGCACACGGCGGGCGGCCTCGGCCACGCCATGGGCGGGCTGGTGAACTCCCAGGTCTCGGGCACGCCGCTGGTGGTCACCGCCGGGCAGCAGGACCTCCGCCACGCGCTGACCGACCCGCTGCTGATGGGCGACCTCGTCGCAATCGCCGACCCGGTGATGAAATGGGCGCGCGAGGTGACGAGCCCGGACCAGATCCCGATCCTGCTGCGCCGGGCCTTCCACGACGCGGGGGCCGCCCCCTCCGGCCCGGTCTTCCTGTCCCTGCCCATGGACGTGATGGAGGCGATGAGTGCGGTGCCGGCCGGCGAGACCTCGACCATCGACCAGCGGGCGGTGGCGGGCTCCCTGGACCGGCTGGCGGAGAAGCTCGCCGCAATCGCGCCGGGCCGGCTCGCCCTGATCGCGGGCGACGAGATCGACGCCTCGGACGCCTCGGCGCAGATGGTGGCGCTGGCCGACCTCCTGGCGGCGCCGGTCTACGGCTCGTCCTGGCCGGCCCACATCCCCTTCCCCACCGCGCACCCGCTCTGGGCCGGAAACCTCCCGACCCGGGCCGATGCCATCGCCGACATCCTCGGGCGCTACGACGCGGTGTTCGCGCTCGGCGGCAAGTCGCTGATCACCGTGCTCTACTCCGAGGTCTCGGCGGTGCCGCCGGGGGTGCAGGTCTTCCAGCTCTCGGCGGACGTCCGCGACCTCGGGCGCACCTACGCCACCTGCCTGTCGACGGTGGGCGACATCCGCGCCTCGCTCGACGCCCTGCTGCCGCTGCTCGGCCCCCGCCTCGCCGACCGGGCCGAGGCCTTCGCGAGCTTACGCGCCCAGGCCGTGACCGCGCGGGCCGAGCGCCGGGCCAAGCTCGCCGCCGCCGCCGACGCGGCCTTCGAGGATCCGGTGATCGCGCCGCTGGTGGCCGCGCGCGAAGTCGCCCGCGCGGTCGGGGCCGAGACCACCATCGTGGACGAGGCGCCCGCGACGCTGACCCACCTGCGCACCTTCCTCGACAGCCCCTCGGCGCACCAGTACGCGGCGATGCGCGGCGGCGTGCTCGGCTGGGGCATGCCGGCCGCGGTCGGGTTTTCCTTAGGCCTCGACCGTGCGCCCGTGGTCTGCGTGGTCGGCGACGGGGCGGCCATGTACTCGCCCCAGGCCCTGTGGACCGCCGCGCACGAAAAACTGCCGGTCACCTTCGTGGTGATCAACAACGCCGAGTACAACATCCTCAAGACCTTCATGAAGGGCCAGGCGCATTACGCCTCGGTGCGCGCCAACCGCTTCATCGGCATGGACCTCACCGATCCGCGGATCGACTTCCCGGCACTGGCCGCCTCGATGGGTGTTCCCGCGCGGCGGGTGACCCGGGCCGCCGACATCGCCCCGGCGATCGAGGCCGGGATCCGGTCGGGGGGCACCAACCTCGTGGAGGTGGTGGTGCGGGCGACGTGAGCGGGCCGGTCACTCCAGCCCCGGCACCGGCACCCCGAAGGCCGCCGCCAGCAGCACCATGTTGAGGCCGAGCACCAAGGCGGCCCCCGCCACGGCGGCCGCCTGGGTGAGCGGCCCGTTGGCGAAGGGCCCCATCACGCTGCGGCGCCGGGTGAACACCACCAGGGCCACCATCGGCACCGGCAGGGCGAGCGACAGCACCACCTGCGACAGGACCAGGGCCTGCGTCGGATCGACCCCGATCGCCACGACCACGAAGGCCGGCAGCATGGTCACGAGGCGGCGGACGAGGAGCGGGATGCGCCAGCCCGTAAAGCCCTGCATCACCAACTGGCCGGCCAGCGTGCCCACCACCGAGGAGGAGATCCCGGAGGCGAGCAGCGACACCAGGAAGGCCGCCCCGGCCGCGGGGCCGAGCAGCGGCGTCAGGGTACGGTAGGCCTCGCCGATCTCGGCGACCCCGTTGTGGCCGACATGGAAGGCCGCCGCCGCCATGATCACCATCGCCATGTTGACGAGGCCCGCGAGCAGCAAGGCCACCACCACCTCCCGGTTCGAGTAGCGCACCAGCAGCCGCCGGTCGGCCTCGGTCCGGGGATTGCCCCGCCCCTGGGTCAGGCCCGAATGCAGGAACAGCGCGTGCGGCATCACGGTGGCGCCGATGATCCCCACCGCGATGGTGAGCGCCTGCGCGTCGGGGATGCGCGGGGTGACGAGGCCCTTGGCGGCCTCCCCCCAGGCCACCGGCGCCACCAGGAGCTCGACCGCGTAGCAGAGGCCGATCGTGCCGACCATCGCGCCGATGGCGATCTCCAGCGGCCGGAAGCCCTCGTGCTCCAGGAGCAGGATCGCGTAGGTGACCACCGCGGTGATCCCCATGCCGGCCATGAGCGGCATGCCGGTGAGCAGCGACAGGCCGATCGCGCCGCCGAGGAACTCCGCGAGGTCGGTCGCCATGGCGGCGACCTCGCTGATGCTCCACAGGCCGAGGCGCACCGGCCGCGTCGTCGCGTCCCGGCAATGCTCGGCGAGGTTCTTTCCGGTGACGATGCCGAGCTTGGCCGACAGCGCCTGGAACAGCATCGCCGTCAGGTTGGCAAGGAGCACCACCCAGAGCAGGCCGTAGCCGTAGCGGGCGCCGGCCTGGATGTTGGTCGCGAAATTGCCGGGGTCCATGTAGGCGATCGACGCCGTCACGGCGGGGCCGGCGAACAGCAGGAACCGGGCCCGGCCGCCGGGACGGCCGTCGAGGACGTCCCGGATGGCGCCCTCGGTCCGCCGGCTCATCGCTCCGCGCGCGGTTCCCTCGGGCGCCGGGCCACCGGAGGCCGTCGCGGCGTTCGGCGCCACCATGCTCACCCTCTCCTCAAAAATATAGCGTGAGCTATACTCGGGTCTGCGCCTCTCGGATGCAAGAGGTCTCTCTGCGGGTCTGTTCGGCTCCGTGCGGGTCTGACGGGACTCCCCTGCCGGTACCGGTGTTTGCTAGACAGGGCCGGGGCGGCGCATGCGAGCCGAGAGGGGGAAGCCGATGCAGGAACCGTCCGAGCCGGGCTTGCCCGAGACCGTGCTGGTCGATCCGGAGCGGCACGTGGAGAGTTTCCGCCAAGCCCGTGAGGCGCGGCGCTCGGAACTCGTGGAGGATTACGTCGAGCTGATCGACGACCTGATCGGCGACGGCGGCGAGGCGCGCCAAGTGGACATCGCGGCCCGCCTCGGCGTGGCCCAGCCGACCGTCGCCAAGATGTTGAAGCGCCTGTGCGAGGAGGGCTTCGTCCAGCAGCGGCCCTATCGCGGCGTGTTCCTGACCGAGGCCGGCCGTCGGCTGGCCGCCCAGGCGCGGGAGCGCCACCGCATCGTCGAGCGCTTCCTGTGCGCGCTGGGGGTGAGTCCCGAGACCGCCCGGCGGGACGCGGAGGGGATCGAGCACCATGTCAGCGCCGAGACCCTGGCGGCCTTCCGCGCCTTTGCGGAACGGCGCGGGGGGGCGTGAGGCGCCCCTTCAGCCGTCATCGCGAGCGCAGCGAGGCGACCCAGGGCAGCGCGAGGCCTGCGGGCGTGGCACCGACGGGCTTGCTTCGCTCCGCTCGCGATGACGGCGTGGCGTCCTCGGCGGCCCTGCCCTCACACCGTCGGCGCCGCCACCTTCTGGCGCAGGCCCATGATCACCGCGCGCAGCATCTCGGCCCCGGCCTCGCCGGCATCCGGCAGGGTGCCGGTGCGGGAGGCGTAGATCCGCTCGTGCACGAAGGCGAGCTTGGCGATCACCGTGGGCGTCAGCTTGAACGGGTACAGCGCCGGCTGGCCCATGCTGTGGGAGAGCGAGTTGATCGCGTAGGTGAGCGGCAGCCACGCCGCGATCAGCCGGTCGAGATCGGGGATGTTGTACGGGTCGAAATCGATCACGGTCGGCGCCGCCTGCCCGTGGCGCAGGCGGGGGCGCACGTGCAGCTCGAAGGTCGAGGCGGTCTCCACCGTGTCGACGATGTGCAGGTAATGCGCGAAGGTCTCGGCGAAGTCCTCCCACGGATGGGCGGTGGCGTAGGCCGAGACGTAGGCCTCGTCCCAGTCGGCCGGCGCGCCCTTCGCGTAATGGTCCTGCAGGGCCTGGACGTAGTTCAGGCTCTCGTCGCCGAACAGCGCCCGGAAGGCACCCATGGTGGGGCTGTTCATCACCAGCAGATACCAGAAGTAATGCCCGATCTCGTGCCGGAAATGGCCGAGCAGGGTGCGGTAATGCTCGCCGAACAGGATCCGGCGGCGCTCCCGCTCGACGTCGTCGGCTTCGGCGATGTTCATGGTGATCAGGCCGCTGATGTGGCCGGTCAGCACCGGCGCCCCGCCGGAGAAGCTCTCCGACGGGTCGACCAGGAAGTCGAAGGCGAGCCCGTCCGTGTACTGGGCGCGGGTGGCGAGCGGCAGCTCCAGGCGTAGGAGCGAGTAGAACAGGCGGTGCTTGGCGGCCTCGATCTGGCGCCAGCGGGTGAGGTTCCAGCTCTGCGTCAGGTCCGGCACCACGCGGTTGTGCCGGCAGGCGGTGCAGTAGAGGTCGGGGCTGTCCTCCGGCACCAGCCAGTTGCAGGCCGCCGACAGGGCGTTGTTGCACAGGCGGTAGCGCCTGCCGGGATCCGCATAGGCGTGGAAGATCTGCGCTCCGCCCATGAGCGGATGGCTCGAGAGCCCTTGCGGCTCCAGGGCCGAGACCTCGTGGACCGCGCAGACATAGCCCAGCTGCCGCGCGCAGCTCTCGCAGGCCGTCGCCTCGAAGGTGACCGGCTGGTCGCAGGCTTGGCACTGGAAGATCTTCATCGCGCAGTCCGGGGCCAGCCTCCGGCCCATCTGCCGGTCAAGCGGGGCCGGGCGGCAAAGTTCCTGCCAGGCGGTTCGCGGCCCCCCTTTCCGGATCCATGATGGCCCGGGGCATGGCTCTGACCGGGAACAACGCCGCCGTCATCCCGGGTCGGCACAGGCGAGCCCGGAATCCAGATCCGCCGCCGGAGCCGTGCGGGGCACGCGGTGCGGTTCCGGCTTCCGGACCCTGCTGCGCGGTCCCGGAATGACGGCGTGTCAGGGCGTGCCGCTGCCCGCACGCGTTCGGGCCCGCGCCGCCCGCCGCACGGAAATTGCTTGTGACGGGGTCTGTAGCGCATAACCGCGCGGTGGGCGCCGGCGCCCGGTACCGGCAACGAGACCGCGTTCGATCCTTTCGACGGAGCCATCGTGTCGATCAAAGCCGCCCTGCACCACGTCACGCATTACCGCTACGACCGGCCGATCAGCCTCGGCCCCCAGGTGATCCGCCTGCGCCCGGCCCCGCACGCGCGCACCAAGGTCCCGGCCTACGCGCTGACGGTGACGCCCGCCAACCATTTCCTGAACTGGCAGCAGGATCCGAGCGGCAACTGGCTCGCCCGCCTCGTCTTCCCGGAGAAGACCGACGAGTTGAAGATCGAGGTCGATCTCACCGCCGACATGGCGGTGATCAACCCGTTCGACTTCTTCGTGGAGGATTACGCGCAGACGCGGCCCTTCGCCTATCATGCCGACCTGGCGGAGGAGCTGGCCCCCTATCTGATGCCCGTCGATGCGGATTGTCCGGAGATGGAGGCGCTGCTGGCCCGCCTCCCCGCGGAGCCCAGCACCGTCCAGTTCCTCGTGGCGCTCAACGGCCTGATCGCCCGGGAGACCGCCTACGAGGTGCGGATGGAGCCGGGCGTCCAGACGCCCGCCGAGACCCTGCGGCTCAAGAGCGGCTCCTGCCGCGACTCGGCGTGGCTGCTCGTGCAGGTGCTGCGCCGGATCGGGCTCGCCGCCCGGTTCGTCTCCGGCTACCTGATCCAGCTCGTGCCCGACACGACCGCGGTCGACGGGCCGATCGGCGCGTCGGCGGACTTTACCGACCTGCACGCCTGGGCCGAGGTCTACCTGCCGGGCGCCGGCTGGGTCGGCATGGACGCCACCTCGGGCCTGCTCACTGGCGAGGGCCACATCCCGCTGGCCGCAACGCCCCACTACCATTCGGCCGCGCCGATCTCGGGGGCGATGGAGCCCGCCGAGACCACCTTCGACTTCGGGATGAGCATCACCCGCGTCGCCGAGACGCCGCGGATCACCAAGCCGTTCTCGGAGGAAGTCTGGGCGTCCATGGACGCACTGGGCGAGCGGGTCGACGCCGACCTCGCCGCGCAGGACGTGCGCCTGACCATGGGCGGCGAGCCGACCTTCGTGTCGGTGGACGATTTCGAATCGCCCGAGTGGAACATCGCCGCAGTCGGGCCGACCAAGCGCGGACTCGCCGACCAGCTGATCCGGCGCCTGCGCGACCGGTTCGGGCCCGGCGGCCTGCTCCATTACGGCCAGGGCAAGTGGTATCCCGGCGAGAGCCTGCCGCGCTGGGCCTTTGCGCTCTACTGGCGCAAGGACGGCAAGCCGATCTGGCGGAACCCGGACCTCATCGCCCCCGAGGCGGCCGCAGTCCAGGAAGGCCAAGCCACCAGCGCGCAGGCCAAGGCGTTCGCCGACGCGCTGGCCCGCCGCCTCGGCCTGTCCGACTATGTCTTTCCGGCCTTCGAGGATGGTGAACTCTGGGAGAAGAAGATCGCGGAGCTGCCGGTCAACGTCACGCCGGCCGACGCCAAGTCGGGCTCGGTGGAGTTCGATGCCCGGATCAAGCGGGTCTACGCGCGGGGCCTCGGGGAGGCCGCGGGCTACGTCCTGCCGCTCGCGAGCCTGCCCACCGGCAAGGACGGCGATGCCGAAAGGGTCTGGATCTCGGAAAAGTGGGATTTTCGGCGCGGCGCCGCCTTCCTGGTGCCGGGGGACTCGCCCTTGGGCTTCCGCCTGCCCCTGTCGTCGCTGCCCTACGTGCCGCCCGAGCACTATCCCTACTACCAGCCGCAGGATCCCCTGGAGCCGCGCGGGCCGCTCTCCGATGACCCGATGGCCGAGACCGTCGTCAATGGGGCCGGTATCACCGGCGTCGCGGTGCGCACCGCGCTGGCGATCGAGCCCCGGGACGGGGTCGTCCGGGTGTTCATGCCGCCGACCCAGCGCGCCGACGAGTATCTCGAACTCGCCGCCCATCTCGAGGCCGCCGCCGCCGAGCTGAACCTGCCGATCCACATCGAGGGCTACGAGCCGCCCTACGATCCGCGCATCGGCCTGATCAAGGTCACCCCCGACCCGGGCGTGATCGAGGTCAACGTCCACCCGGCCACCTCCTGGCGCGAGGCGGTTTCCATCACCACCGATCTCTACGCCGAGGCCCGCCAGACCCGGCTGGGCGCCGAGAAGTTCATGACCGACGGGCGCCATACCGGCACCGGCGGCGGCAACCACGTGGTCATGGGCGGCGTCACGCCGGACGATTCCCCGTTCCTGCGCCGGCCCGACCTCCTGAAGAGCCTCGTGCTCTACTGGCAGCGCCATCCGGCCCTCTCGTACCTGTTCTCGGGCCTCTATATCGGCCCGACGAGCCAGGCGCCGCGCATGGACGAGGCCCGCCACGACGGGCTCTACGAGCTGGAGATCGCGCTGGCCCAGGTCCCCGCCCCCGACGCGCCCAACATCCCGCGCTGGGTCGTCGACCGGATCTTCCGCAACATCCTCGTCGACGTCACCGGCAACACCCACCGGTCCGAGATCTGCATCGACAAGCTCTACTCGCCGGACGGGCCGACCGGCCGTCTCGGCCTGCTGGAGTTCCGCGCCTTCGAGATGCCGCCGGACGCCCGGATGAGCCTCGCGCAGCAATTGCTGCTGCGCGCCCTCGTGGCCTGGCTGTGGCGCGAGCCGCAGACCGGCGGCTGTGTCCGCTGGGGCACGAACCTCCACGATCGGTTCATGCTGCCGCATTTCCTCTGGTCCGACTTCCTCTCGGTGCTGGAGGATCTCCGGGAGGCGGGGTACGCTTTCGATCCGGTTGCCTTCGAGGCGCAGGCCCTGTTCCGCTTCCCCGTGTTCGGCACGGTCGAGCAGGGCGGGGTCCGGATGGAACTGCGCCAGGCGCTGGAGCCCTGGCACGTGATGGGCGAGGAAGGGACCAGCGGGGGCACCGTGCGCTTCGTCGACAGCTCGGTCGAACGGCTGCAGGTCAAGGTCGAGGGCTTCGTGCCCGAGCGGCACGTCATCGCCTGCAACGGCCGACGCCTGCCCATGACCTCCACCGGCCGCGGCGGCGAGGCCGTGGCGGGCCTGCGTTTCAAGGCGTGGCAGCCGGCCTCCTCCCTGCACCCGACGATTCCCGCCCACTCGCCGCTGACCTTCGACATCCTCGATGCCTGGAGCGGCCGGTCGCTGGGCGGCTGCCGCTACCACGTCGCCCATCCGGGCGGCCGCAACTACGAGACCCACCCGGTCAACGCCTACGAGGCGGAGGGGCGCCGCCTCGCCCGGTTCCAGCCGCACGGCCACACGCCGGGCCGGGTTGAGATGCCCCGGGCGGAGGCCAGCGCCGAGTTCCCGCTGACCCTCGACCTGCGGATGCCGGCGCCGCAATGACCGGGGGACCGTGATGGAGGCGGCGCTCGCGGCCGGCGCCGCCCGGGCCGAGCCGCCGGAGGGCCCGCGGGAGCGCGTCGCCCGCTGGAGCGCGGGCTATCGGCCCGCCCCCGGCCGGCCGGACGAGTTCCTGGGACCCGACGGTCGGCCCCGCGGGGCGTGGCCGCGCCTGCTCGACCGTCTCGGCGGCCTCACCGAGCCGGAGATCATGGCCCGCTTCGTCGCGGCGGAGCGGCACATCCGGGATGCCGGCATCTCGTTCCGCATCGCCGGCGACCAGCGCGAGCATCCCTGGCCGCTCGGCTGCCTGCCCCTGGTGATCGAGGGGCCCGAATGGGAGGCGCTCAGCGCCGGGATCGTCCAGCGCGCCGAGCTGATGGAGGCGATCCTCGCCGACGCCTACGGCGAGGGCCGCCTGGTCGCCGAGGGGCTCCTGCCCGCCGCGATCGTGGCCGGCACCCCCGAATTCCTGCACCCGCTCCACGGCGTCGCGCCCCCCGGCGGCCACTACCTGAAGCTCTACGCCGCCGATCTGGGCCGGGGACCGGACGGGCGCTGGCAGGTGCTCGCCGACCGGACGCAGGCGCCCTCGGGCCTCGGCTGGGCGCTGGAGAACCGGATGGTCCTGGCCCGGACCTTCCCGGACTTCTTCCAGGACCTTCACGTCGAGCGCCTGCCGGCCTTCTTCCAGGCCTTTCGCGATGGGCTGGCGCTCGGTGCCGAGCGCGCCGACCCGCGGATCTGCCTGCTGACCTCCGGCCCCTACAGCAGCACCTATGTCGAGCAGGCGGCGCTCGCCCGCTATCTCGGCCTGATGCTGGTGGAGGGCGACGACCTCGTCATGCGGGACGGGTGCCTGCACGTGCGCACCGTCTCGGGCCTGAAGCGCGCCGACGCCCTGTGGCGGCGGATCGACGCCGACTTCCTCGATCCCCTGGAGCTGAACCCGGCCTCGCGGCTCGGCGTGCCCGGCATCCTCGACGCCCTGCGCAACGGTTCCCTGGTGATGGCCAACATGCCGGGGGCGGGGCTCGTCGAGTCGGCGGCGCTCGCGCCCTATCTCGACGGCATCGCCCGCCGGGTGCTGGGTGCGCCCCTGCGGCTCGGCCATCCGCGCACGTGGTGGTGCGGCGATCTCGAGGGCCTGGCGCACGCGCAGGCCAATCTCGACAGCCTGACCCTGCGCCCGGCCGCCACGCCCCAGCGCGGTGCGGGGCGCGACGCGATCCTGGCGGGGCCGGTCCTGGCGGCCGAGCGCGAGCGGGTCGTGGCGGCCCTGCGCGACCGGCCCCTCGACTACGTCGCCCAGGAGGCCGCGCCGCTCTCGACCATGCCGGGCTGGGAGCGCGGCGAGGCCGGCCTCGTCCTGGTGCCCCGCCCGTTCGTGGTCCGCGTCTTCGCCACGCGGACGCCGCTCGGCTGGCAGGTCATGCCGGGCGGCTTCTGCCGCGTCTCGGAGCGCGAGGACGTCGATCCGATCGAGATGCGGCTCGGCATCCGCTCCGCCGATGTCTGGATCCTGTCCGAGAAGCCGATCGCGGCGCCGCTGATCGGCTCGCACGCGGCCCCGCGGGTGCGGCGGGTCGGAGGCCACCTGCCCTCCCGGGCGGCCGACGGCCTGTTCTGGCTCGGCCGCTATCTCGAGCGCGCCGAGGCGGTGATCCGGCTCGTCCTCGCCCATCTGCGCAGCGTCGGCGACGCGGTCGGGGCCGACATCTCGGGCGCCCTCGACACGCCCGCGGCCCTGGCGCTGCGCACCCTCCTGCACGAATGGGGCAGCATCGGCGCGGCCGACCTGCCCACCGCCCGCCTCGCCCAGGAGGCGCTGGCCGGGCATCAGCGGCCGGGCTCGGCCCACGCCCACACCGTCTCGGCCCGCCGCAACGCCGCCGCACTCCGCGCCCGCCTGTCCGGCGAGACCTGGCGGGTGCTCGCCGACCTGGACGAGTTCCTGTCCCTCGACACCGAGCGGGCGCTGACCGAGTCGCAGCTCGCCGGTCGCGCCGAGCAGGCGCTGAGCCACCTCGCGGCGCTCTCCGGGCTCACGCATGAGAACATGAGCCGGGCGGAGGGCTGGCACTTCGTCGAGCTCGGCCGGCGCGTCGAGCGGGCGATCAACACCTGCACCTTCGCGCTGGCCTTCGCCAACGACGAGGCGACCCCGGGTTGCCTCGGGGTGATGCTGTCCCTCTGCGACTCGCAGATCAGCTACGGGCGCCGCTACATGCAGGGCGCGGCCCTCGACCCGGTCCGCGACATGGTCCTGCTCGATCCCTACAACCCGCGCTCGATCGCCTTCCAGGCGGAGGCGATCACCCGCCACCTCACCGATCTGCCGGCTCTGGCCGCGGACGGGATCCCCGAGCCGCATTGCCGCCTCGCCACCCGGATCCTGTCGGAGCTGCGCAGCGGCGAGGCCGCGGATTTCGATGCCGTGCGCCTCACCGCGCTCGCGACCGACCTGGAGCGGCTCGCCGACGGGATCGCGGTCCGCTACTTCCCCACCGGGCCGAACGCGCTGCGTCCCGAGAAGCTGACGGGGCTGGCGTGATCTATACGCTGCGCCACCGCACCACCTACCGCTACGGCAAGCCGGTGCATTTCGCCCGCTGCACCCTGCGGCTCAAGCCGCAGGATTGCGAGGGCCAGAGCGTGCTGGCGAGCGCCGTCACCATCGATCCGAGCCCCACCCGCGCGGTGATGCGGCGCGACTATTTCGGGATCGACGCGGTGGCGATCACCCTGGAAGCGCCCCACACCACCTTCAGCGTCGAGGCGCTCTCCACCGTCCGGGTCGAGCGTCCCGCCCCGCCGCCGCCCGAATCCGGGATGCCCTGGGAGCGGGTCCGCGACGCCGTGGTGGCCGGGCGCGACCTCGGCGGCCGGGCGCCTGTGCACTTCCTGTTCCCGAGCGGCCGGGTGCCGCTGCTGCCCGCACTCACCGACTATGCGAGGCCCAGCTTCGCGCCCGGCCGGAGCGCCTACGGGGCGGCCCACGACCTGATGCTGCGGATCGGCCGGGATTTCCGCTTCGATTCCAAGGCCACCACCGTCGCCACGCCGCTCGCCGAGTCCTTCGCGCTCCGGGCCGGGGTCTGCCAGGACTTCGCCCACGTGATGATCGCGGGCTTACGCGGCATGGGCCTGCCGGCGGCCTATGTCAGCGGCTACCTGCGCACCGTGCCGCCGCCGGGCCGCCCGCGCCTGCGCGGGGCGGATGCGAGCCACGCCTGGGTGGCCGTCTGGTGCGGCGAGGGCTGGCTGGGCCTCGACCCGACCAACGGCGTGGCGGTGCGGGACGACCACATCGTGGTGGCCCGCGGCCGTGACTACGGCGACGTGGCCCCGGTCGACGGCATCGTCAGCGGCTCGGGCAAGCAGCGCCTCAAGGTCGAGGTCGACGTCATCCCCGATACCGAGACGCAGGATCTCGCGCTGGTGGGGTGAGGTGGCTTCGGCCGCTCCGCTCGCAGAGACGGTGGTGTCGGGGGCCCGCCCCGGCCCGGCTTCGCGGAGGCGCACCTGCAACGATCGCGGCGTCTCGTGGACGCCGGCCCTCACCACATCGTCTTGGCCGCCCGCTCCGGCCATTCCGCGTCGTAGCGCGCACCGCCGACCTCACCCGCGGTGAGCGCCGCCAGGATCGCGCCGGGGGTCGGCAGGGTCGCCGGGTCGACGCGGGAATCCGGATCCCACAGTCTGGCCCGGATGATCGCCCTTGCGCACTGGAAGTAGATCTCCGCGACGGTGATCACGACCGCGGTGCGCGGCGCGTGGCCGTCGACCCGGAACGTCGCGAGCAGCTCCGGATCAGCCGAGATCACCGCCCGCCCGTTCACCCGCAGCGTCGTGCCCGAGCCCGGGATCAGGAACAGCAGCGCCACCCGCGGATCGCGCACGATGTTGCGGAGCGAGTCGATCCGGTTGTTCCCCCGCCGGTCCGGCAGGATCAGCGTGCGCGGATCGGCGACCCGCACGAAGCCCGGCTGATCCCCGCGGGGGCTGCAATCGAGCCCTTCCGGGCCGGAGGTCGCCAGCACCGCGAAGGGCGAGGCCGCGATCAGCGCCGCGTAGTCCGGCGTGATCGAGCCCGCCACCTTCGTCGTTGAGGCGGGCGCCAGGGGCGCATGGTAGATCGCCTCCAGCGCGGCGAGGCTGTCGATGATCATCGCGCCCTCACGCGACCGGGGACGCGACCGGCGTCGCCTTGCCGGCCGCGAAGCCCGCGTGCTCGGCCACCAGCGCCCCCGACAGGGCCGACGCGATCAGGCCCCGCGTCTCGGCGACGCCGTAGAGGGCCACGAAGGAACCGAACCGCGGCCCGCGCGCCTCGCCGAACAGCACGTTGTAGAGGCTCGTGAACCACGCCTGCGACACGCCGGGCCGCCCGTCCGGGCTCTTGGCCTTGCCGGACGTGTCGGGGAAGTGGCGCCGGCCGACCTCGTAGACCGCCGCCTGCAGCGCCTCCGGATCGGTGGAGCCGGCATGCGCCTCGAGCGTCTCCGACAGATCCTCCAGGGCCGCCCGCTCCTCGGGCGTGGGCGCCCGGTAGGTCTTGGCGGGCCGCACGAAGTCCGAGAAGTACTTCAGCGCGTGCCTGACCAGCCGGTCGAGGCCCGGATGGGTCTCCGGTCCGGTCTGCGGCGCGTAGCGGCGGATGAAGCCCCACAGCACCGCCGGATCCTCGGTATTGGCCACCGCGGCGAGATTGAGCAGCATCGCGAAGGTCAGGCTCGCGCCCTCGACCTTCTCGGGCTCCGGCGGGTTGCCGGCATGGAGGTGCCAGACCGGGTTGCCGAGGCGCAGCTTCGCGTCCTGGCCGGCATAGCGGTCGAGGAAGCCGATATACTCGTCGACGTGCCGGGGGATCACGTCGAAGAACAGGCGCTTGGCCTCGCGCGGCTTGTTGTACATGAACAGGGCGAGTGATTCCGGCGTGCCGTAGGTGAGCCACGCGTCGATGGTCAGCCCGTTGCCCTTCGACTTCGAGATCTTCTGGCCCTTCTCGTCCAGGAACAGCTCGTAATTGAAGCCCTCCGGCGGCTCGCCGCCGAGCGCCCGGGCGATCCTGGCGGAGAGCTTGACCGAGTCGATCAGGTCCTTGCCGGCCATCTCGTAATCGACGCCGAGCGCCACCCAGCGCATCGCCCAGTCGGGCTTCCACTGCAGCTTGGCGTGGCCGCCGGTCACCGGCGTCTCGTAGCGCTCGCCCGTGGCGGGATCGCGCCACACGATCGTGCCGCTCTCCGCCTTCACCTCGTCGATCGGCACCTGCATCACGTGGCCGGTGACCGGGTGGAGCGGCAGGAACGGCGAGTAGCTCGCCGAGCGCTCGGCCCGCAGCGACGGGAGCATGATCTCCATCACGGAATCGTAGCGCTCGAGCACGCGCAGCAGCGTCGCGTCGAACACGCCCGCGCGGTAGCATTCCGTCGCCGAGCGGAACTCGTAGGCGAACCCGAACGCGTCGAGGAAGCGGCGCAATTCGGCGTTGTTGTGCGCCCCGAAGCTGTCATGGGTGCCGAACGGGTCCGGCACGCGGGTGAGCGGCTGGTTGAGATGCGCGGCCAGTATCTCCCGGTTCGGCACGTTGTCGGGCACCTTGCGCAGCCCGTCCATGTCGTCCGAGAAGGCGATCAGCCGGGTCGGCACCGCGTCGCGGGTGAGCACCCGGAAGGCGTGCCGCACCATGGAGGTGCGGGCGACCTCCCCGAACGTGCCGATATGCGGCAGGCCCGAGGGGCCGTAGCCGGTCTCGAACAGCACTTCCTTCTTGCCGGATTTCTCCAGCCGCGCCACGAGCTTGCGGGCCTCCTCGAAGGGCCAGGCGGCGGCGTTGGCGGCGGCCTCGATGGTGTCGGCGTCGAGGGTCAGGGCTGGGGGAGCGGCGGCCATGTCTTCGGGGGTGAATGCGATCTGGGAGCGCGCACCCTAGAGCGGTTCGCATCGGAGCGGAACGCCCGACAGCGCAATGCGGGGTTCCATCGCGGGCCCGCCCTCGCGGCCTGTGACGGCGCATCTCGGTTTCGGCTCAGCGGACACGTCCCCGCATGCGAACGGATTCGCGAACGCGCCAGGACGACATCCCGGATGTCCAGATCTCCACCTCATCCTGAGGCGCCGCGCCCCTCAGAACGGGCTCACCGGGAAGAACCGCAGGTACAATTCGGTGTATTTCCCGTCGTCCCAGACCCGCTGGAGCGCGTCGTCCAGCGCCCGGGAGAGGGCCGCGTCCTCCTGGCGCGTGATCAGGCCGATCCCCTCTCCGAAATACCGGTTCTCCAGGTAGTCGCCGCCGGTCAGCGCGCAGCAATTCTCCGCGTCCTGGCCGCCGACGAAGAGGGCGAGGTTGAGGCCGTCGGCGAAGACGTAGTCGATCTCGCCGCGCTTGAGCGCGCCTTCGGCCGCCGCGAGGTCGGTGAAGTCCCGCGGCACGGCCTTCGGGAAGAACGCCTTGAGGTAGGCCGCATGCGCGCTGCCGGCGATGACCCCGACGCTGCGGTCGGCGAGCGCCGCCGCCGAGGGCACCGGCAGACCCTTGTCGGCCCGCGCGGCGAAGCGCGCCGGCCAGCGGAAATAGGGCCGCGTCGCCAGGAATTTCGACCGCAGGGACGCGGTCAGCGGGATGGCGGCCGCGACCACGTCGCCTTGCTTGCCGTCGAGGGCGTCCAGCAGGGTGTCGAAGCGGCGCGCCTGCACCGTGCAGGGGATCGTCAGCTTCTCGCAGACGGCCCGGGCGAGTTCGACCACGAAGCCCGTCGGGTTGCCGTCGGGGCCGGCGAAGTGCAGCGGCGGGAACTCGTCGTCGGTGAGGAAGCGGACCGCCCGGCCGGTCTGCGGCGCCTCGATCCGCTCGCCCCGGCTGCGCGGGTTCCAGAAATCCGGCACCGTGACGGCGGGGGTGACGGCCCGGGGCTCGGTCGCCGCCGCGGCGCCGACGGGGGTCGCCCCGAGGAGCGCCCCGAGAAGCGCGGCAGCGAGCGCGGCCGTCGCCACCCGGAATGGGATGCCTGTCCTATCGCCTCTTGACGACGGGGAAGGGGTGGTGCTCCTCTCGGAGCGCGGGGGCGGGGACTGGCTCACCCCCCTCCTCTACCACGTCCTGGAGCCACCGGGGGAGCGCGTGGCGTGTCGTTCCAGCGCCCGCCCGTGGAGCCGGCGGCCCTGCCGCCGGAGATCGCCTTCCTGCTGGCCGAGGGCGTCGACGGCCGGCTGCTGATTCGGGCGGCTGCCGAGGCGGCCGAGGCCGGGACCGACGCGGCGACCACCCTGATGAATGCGGGCCTGATCGCGGAATCGGCCTATTACGCGGCCCTGGCCCGGGTGCTCGGCGCCCCCTATCTCGACGGCCCGATCCCGTTCGGCCTGGGCCTGCGCTTCCCCGACACTCTGGTGGCCGGCCTCGCGCCCCTGGTGCCGGGATCGGTGGCGCCCTGGGTGCTGGCGCCCCGCGGCCGGGCGATCGCGGACCTCCTCGACATGCCGGGCCGCGCCGCCGTGCCGGCGATCGCCAGCCCCACCCACCTGCGCGAGGCCGTGTTCGCGGCCATCCCCGAGCAGGTGGCGGATTACGCGGCGCACGAATTGCGGCGGCGCGCGCCCGAGCGGGCGACGGCTCCCGAACCGGCTCTCCGCTGGCTGGCGGTCCTTGCCCTCGGCCTCACCGCCGCGCTCTGCCTGTGCGCGGCGTTGCCGGACCCGTTGGCGCGCGCGATGATGATGGCCGGGCAGATCCTGTTCCTGGCCATGGCGGCCCTCCGGATCGCGGCCCTCGCCATCGCGGCCCCGGTGGCGCCGGAGGCGGTGACGCCCCTCGCCGAGGCGGACCTGCCGGTCTACACGATCCTCGCCCCCCTCCACCGCGAGGCGGCGGTGGTGCCGGATCTGCTCAAGGCGCTCTCCGCCCTCGACTATCCCGCCGCCAAGCTCGACATCAAGCTGCTGCTCGAGGCCGACGACGCGGAGACCGCGGCAGCCCTCCCCCGCGACACGCTGCCGGCCCGGTTCGAGGTGATCACGGTGCCGCCGGGCGAGCCGCGCACCAAGCCCCGGGCGCTCAACGCCGCGCTGCCGCTGGCCCGCGGCGCCCTGCTCACGGTCTACGACGCCGAGGACGTGCCCGATCCCGGGCAATTGCGCCTGGCGGCCGCCCTGTTCGCGCGCCTGCCCGCGCGCACCGCCTGCCTCCAGGGCCGGCTCGTCATCGACAATGCCGGCGATTCGCGCCTCGCCCGCGCCTTCGCCCTCGAATATTCCGGCCTGTTCGACGTGCTGAATCCGGCCTTCGCCCGGTGCGGCCTGCCGGTCCCGCTGGGCGGCACCTCGATGCACCTGCGCACCCGCGTGCTGCGGGCGCTGCACGGCTGGGATGCCCACAACGTCACCGAGGATGCCGATCTCGGCCTGCGCCTCGCGCTGGCGGGCTACGCGGTCGGCGACCTGCCCAGCCCCACCTTCGAGGAGGCCCCGGCCCGCCTCGGGCCCTGGCTCGGACAGCGCACCCGCTGGCTGAAGGGGCTGGTCCAGACGAGCCTCACCCACGGGCGGCGCCCCCTCGCCAACGCGCGCAGCCTCGGCGGCCTGGAGGCGCTCTGCGCCGCCGCTTTGGTCCCCGGCACGGTGGCGTCGGCACTCGCCTACCCGGTCTGCCTCGTCGCGGCGGCCTGGTCCTTCTTGGTCCTGGACATCCCGGCCGCACCAGTCTTCCTGGACAACCTCTCCACCGGGCTCGCCATCACGCTGTTCGGGACCGGGCTCGCCGCCCTGGTCCTCCCCGCCCTCGTCGGCTGCGCCCGGCGCGGCTGGGGGGACCTCGCCCAGTCGGTCCCGTGGATGCCGATCTACTTCCTGCTGGTCAGCCTGGCGGCCTGGCTGGCGCTGATCGAACTGGTCCGCGCCCCGCTGCGCTGGAACAAGACCCGGCACGGCCTCGCGCGCACCTCCCGCAGCGGCCGGCGCCGCCGGCGGCACGCGGCAGCCTGCGGCGCCCCGCGAAACCCTGCGACACCGTGAGCCGCCTGGGAGACGGCCCGTGCGCGCCGCTTGATCTGGAACAGTCGCGTCGCCTGGCGCGGCCGCTAGCTTCGGCTGCCGGCCGTGCGGCCGGTGATCCGCCTCGCGGTAGCCCAAGCGATGCCGGCCTATCACCTTCGACGCACCCGCGAGCACGCGGACGGCCGCTGCGGCCTCGCCTTCGCCAGCGACTGCCTGGAGGCGGACGACGTGGAGGCGGCGATCCGCATCGCCCGCGGCCTGTGCCGGAGCGCCGCCAACATGCTCCTGACCGGGGCGGTGCTGACGGATTCGTTCGGCCGTATCCTGGGGTCCTTCACCCTGGCGCCGGCCCGGGAGCCCCTCTGCATCCGGGCGACGCGTTGAGGGCCGCGCGGATTGGCGCGCCGGGCGCCGTGCAACGCCTGCGGGACGCGCGCCGTTGTCCCGTGCTGGAAAGGCCAGGCGAGAGGCCGTGAGAGAGGCCATGACCACGATCGCGATCCTGATCGGCACGCAGGCGGGGGCGCGCCTGCTGGCCGCCGCCTCCGAACGGGAGGCGGCCCTGTCGGCCGAGGCCTTCCTGCTGCGCCTGCCCGTTCGCGCCCTTCCGGCGCCCCTCTGGGTGCAATGCGCCGATCCGGCGGTCAGCGGCCGCCTCACTGGCTATCTCAACGGGCTGCAGGCCGAGCAGGTGCGCGAGCGCGACGCCCGCCGGGTCTGAGGCGCGGCCGGTCTCCCGGAACGGATTTCCCTGCGCCGCGCCATGCTCTAACGCCATCCGCATGAGCGAGACACGCGATGCGGGCCAGCCCGGACCGAACGGGGTGCGAGACGATAACCCTGCGGCGGAGGCGCCCCTGGGCCGGCTCCTGCGCCTGATGGCGACGCTGCGCGATCCCGTCGCCGGCTGCCCCTGGGACGTGGCGCAGAGCTTCGCCACCATCGTGCCCTACACGATCGAGGAGGCTTACGAAGTCGCCGACGCGGTGGCGCGCGGCGACCTCGGCGACCTGCGCGACGAACTCGGCGACCTGCTGCTCCAGGTGGTGTTCCACGCCCGCATGGCCGAGGAGCAGGGCGCCTTCGCGTTCGACGACGTGGCCCGCGCCATCGGCGACAAGCTGGTCCGGCGCCACCCCCATGTCTTCACCCCGGACGGCGCGCCCCTGCCCGCCGGCTCGCCCCTGCGCGACCCCGCGGCGGTCGAGGCGCAGTGGGCGGCGATCAAGGCGCAGGAACGGGCGGCCCGGCAGGCGGAGCGGCGCGAGGCCGGCAACTCGGCCCCGACGCCGGACCCGGCGCCGGACCCGCTCGGCGGCGTCGCGCGGGCGCTGCCGGCCCTCGCCCGGGCCGAGAAGATCTCCCGGCGGGCGGCCGCCTACGGCTTCGACTGGGACGATGCCGTCCAGGTCGTCGACAAGGTCCGCGAGGAGACCGACGAGGTCGCCGAGGCCCTGGCGGCGGGCGATCCGGAGGCCCTGTCCGAGGAGATCGGCGACCTCCTGTTCTCGGTGGCGAACCTCGCGCGGCATGCCGGGACCGACCCGGAGACCGCCCTGCGCGACGGGACCGCCAAGTTCGAGCGCCGCTTCGCCGCCATGGCGCGGCATCTCGCGGCCTCCGGCGGCGCCCTCGGCCGCTCCGACCTCGCCGCCATGGAGGCCGCGTGGCAGGCGGCCAAGCGCGACGAGGCGGCGGGACGGTCGTAGCGGCGCGCGGCGCGGACCGGACACCCGGCATCCCCGCGCAGCCCGCGACGGGCGGTCTTCGCCGATCCACCTCCGCGCGGCGATGGCACGTCGCGGACGTCGCGCGGCCGATCGGGCGGCCTCCAGAACGGGGCACCCGGCACGTTGGCGTTCCGGTGGACGGGCGTTAAACCCACGCCATGTTCGATGACGCGGCCGCTCGGCGCTATCTCGCGGGACTGGCGCCGGTGGCGACGGGGTCGGTGCGCTGGCTCATCTACGATCACGACCGGCAATGGGTCTCGGTCGTGGACGGCAGCCTTGCGTCCCTGCGCCAAGACTGCGCGCAGGTCCTCAGCGCCTCCGCGGCGGGGCAGGCGACCGAATCCCTCGCCGACGCGATCCGGGCGTTCCTCGCCGAGGGGGCCGCGTGCACCCCGCAGATCGTCGCCCTGTCGTGCGCCGTGCTGATGCAGAGCGTCGGGGACCTCGACGCGGTCTTCGCCCAGATCCAGTCCGGCGTCATGGCGACCCTCGTCTACGCCGAGGACGTCGTGGTCAGGCCCGTCGCCGCGTAGCGCGGATCGGGACGCGCCCGGACGAACGGCCCGCCCGCCCGCGCGTCGCGTCCGATCCTGAGCGGCCGCGGCAAGGAAGATGTCGTCCGGGGGCGGGGCTTGGTCTAAAGCTGTGTCCGAGGGGGCGTCCGATCGGCGGCGCCTCGGGGTTCGCGGGGACTCATGGTGGCCGACGACGCGACGCTGCGCCGGCTGCTGGCCGGAATCGCGCGGGGTGAGGCGGACCGGCTCGCCGAACTCTACGATCTCTCCAGCCCGAAACTTTACGGGTTGATCCTGCGTATCCAGCGCGATCGGGGCTTGGCCGAGGACGTGCTTCAGGACGTCTACATGCGGATCTGGCAGGCCGCCGGCGCCTACAGGCCGGATGCCGGCCCGCCGATGCCCTGGCTGGTGACCATCGCGCGCAATCGCGCGATCGACAGCGTGCGTCGCAAGACCGAGGTGCAGGGTCCGGAACTGGAGAGCGGCGAGGATTGGGTGGCACGGATCATCGATCCGCACGACGCGGCGGCCGCCTTCCAGGACCGCGACGCCCTCGCGGCGTGCCTCGGCCGGCTCGAGCCGCTGCACAGGGATTGCGTCGTGCTGGCCTACTGCGAGGGTCGCTCGCGCGAGGAGTTGGCGGGCCATTTCGATCGCCCGGTCAACACGATCAAGACCTGGCTGCATCGCGCGCTGGCTGCCCTGAAGACCTGCCTGGAGACCGTGTCGTGACCGGGACGGGCGCACCGGACCCAGCCGCGGATCCCGGCGATCCCGACCTGCGCGCGGCGGAGTACGTGCTGGGAACGCTGGACGCCCGGGAGCGCGAGGCCGTCGCGCGGGCGGCGGCGCGGGATCCGGCCGCGCACGCGCGGATCGAGGCCTGGGAGCGGCGCCTCTTCCCGCTGGCGGAGACGATCCCCGCCGCGGCGCCGCCGCCGCGTGTCCGCGCCGCGCTGTTGCGGGCGCTGCCGGGCGGCGCGGATGCGCGTCAGATCGCGAGTCTCCGCGGCCAGGTCCGGCGCTGGCGGATGGCCGCCGGGAGTGCCGGGCTGCTGGCGGCCGGGCTCGCGCTGTTTCTGGCGGTCGGACCGACCCTCGAACCGCCGGGCGGCCGCTACCTCGCCGTGGTCCAGGGCGGCGGTACGCTGCCCGCGCTGATCGTGCGCGTCGACACGCGCACCGGCATCGCCCAGGTGCGACCCGTCGGCGCCCAGGCGCCGGCGGATCGAAGCCTCGAGCTGTGGTATGTCGGCGCGCAGGGACCGAGGCCGCTCGGCCTCGTCGGCGCCGGGCAGAGCCAGGTGAGGCTGCCGGCCGGGGCCGCTCCGGACGGGATGATCGCCGTCTCGGTGGAGCCGCCCGGGGGCTCGCCCAGCGGCCAGCCCACCGGGCCGGTGGTCTACACCGGCAAGCTCCTGGCGGAATGACGCGATCGCGGCGGTGTGCCTGACGGCGCCCGCGCCGGGACGGCGCCCGCAACCCTGCCGGGGCCGCGGGCACCGCACCGCTCGGGCCGATCAGGGCATCAGGACGGCGTTGACGACGTGGATGACGCCGTTCGACTGCATGACGTTCGGGATGGTCACCGTGGCGGTGTTGCCCTTCACGTCGGTGACCAGGACCTTCTTGCCCTGCACCTCGACGGCGAGCGGCTCGCCCGCGACCGTGGTGAGCGTGCCCTGCCCGCCGCCCTTGCGGGCCAGCGCCGTCAGGTCCTTGGCGGTGTAGACGCCCGGGACCACGTGGTAGGTCAGGATCTTCGTCAGCGTCGCCTTGTTCTGCGGCTGCACGAGGCTCTCCACCGTGCCCGGCGGCAGCTTGGCGAAGGCGCCGTTCGTGGGCGCGAAGACCGTGAACGGGCCCGGGCCGTTCAGCGTGTCGACCAGGCCGGCGGCCTTCACGGCGGCCACCAGGGTGGTGTGATCCTTCGAGTTGACCGCGTTCTCGACGATGGTCTTCTGGGCGTACATCGGCGCGCCGCCGACCATGGGATTCTTGGCATAGGCCGTGCCGCTCGCTCCGAGGCCGAGCGCGAGGGTCAGGGCGAGCGCCTTGGCCGCGCGGCGGCCGGTGTTCAGGGTGAGCATCGTGTTTCCTTCGGTCCCAACCCCGATGAGCGGGGCAGCGCGTGCCCTTACGGGGGCTGGGGAGGAAAAGTTTCGCGGGAACGTTTGGCCGGGCCGGCCCGCGCTGGCGGAGCCTCAGCCCCGCCCGGGTCCTCGCGGCCTGAGCGGGTGCACCCGTACCGTACGACCGACTGCGCCGCGATCCCCGCACGCCGAGGGCTCGACACGGGGCGGCGCGCGGATATGTTCCGCGCATGCGCCTCGCCCTGCCCGCCCTCGCCGCCCTCGCCGTCACCGCCGCCCTGTCCCGGCCCGCCGAGGCCGAGACGATCGCTCAGGAGCGGTTCGGCTGCCACAGCCAGGAGGTCACGGACCGCCTGTTCAAGCTGGTCATGGCCGGCGACGAATCCGGCTTCGGGCAGCTGCTGCAGGGCAGCCTCGCCAGCGGCGAGTGCCGGTCCTTCAAGGCCGGCGAGGAAGTCCGGCTCGAATCCCGGACGATGAGCTACGGCTGCCTCGCCCTGAAGGACACACAGGACCGCTGCTACTGGACGCCGCTCAGCGCCATCGAGACGGCGAAATGACGGCCCCCGGAGGCGGTCCGGCGCCCTCCGGGGCGCCGGACCGCCCCGTGATCAGGCGGCCTTCTTCCCCTTGCCCCTCGCAGCCTCGGCGGACTGCCCGCCATCCTGGGGATCGCCCGCGACGTTGATCGACTCGGCGATCTTGGAGAGCAGCGCGTCGGTCTTCTTCTCCTCCTGCAGGGTCTCGTCCAGGAGCTTGGCGGCATCCGCGTAGCCAAGCTGGCTGGCCCAGGTCTTCAGGGTGCCGTAGCGGGCGATCTCGTAATGCTCCACCGCCTGGGCGCAGGCGGCCAGCACCGCGTCGGCGGCCGGGCTGTCGGCGAAGTCGTCGAGATCCTCCTCCATCTCGGAGACGATGCCCTGCATCGCCTCGCAGGTCTTGGCCCGGGCCGGCTTGCCGATGATCTCGAAGACCTGCGTCAGGCGCTCCACCTGCTGGGCGCTCTCCTCGGCATGGGTCTCGAAGGCTTGGCGCAGCTCGTCGTGCTCCGCCGCCTTGGCGGATTTCTTGAGCGCTTTCACCGACTGCTTCTCGGCGTAGTAGACGTCCTTCAGGGTCTCGTAGAAGGCGTCCTGCAGCGTCTTCTGCTTGGCCATGGCGCTCTGTCTCCGTTGAGGGCCGCTGTCTGTGTCCGCGGCATCCGCACGGGGAACGCCGGTCCGGCCGGCTGTATCCGGGCAATATCTTCGCCCTGTGGAGGAACCTTTTCGGGCTCAGCGGCCCGCCCCGTCGGGGCGCGTCTTCCGATCGGAGCCCGCGCGCGGCGGCCCGGGATGCCGGGTGCCGCCCGGCTTCGGGCGCAGGCGGTCGAGGGCGGTTTCGAGGGCGCGCTCCACCGCGTCGCGGTCCGGCACGGTATCCGTCGGAGGCGGGGGCGATCGGCTCGGGTCGCGGCGCTTCGGCATGTCGTCCGCCCCTATCGGGGCCGGGCGGTCCCATCTCTCGACCCGCACGGCAGCTGACGGCCAGTCTGTCGGCCGGGATCCTCTGATCAAAGCATGCCGTGAGCGCAGGATCCCGGGATCCTGTGATCAAGGTTCCCGGATGGTTGCTGGCGCGTGCGCTTCCAGAGCTGCCGGCAGCCGTGACGGATCACCGGAGGTCTCGCCTGTGGCCCCGTCAGATCGGCTTCGTCCGCCGAACGGCCCGTCGATTAGCCCGCCGGCCCAGAGCGCCGCCCAGACGAGGACCGGCTGAAACGCCAGGCGCGGGCCGTGATACCACCAGGAATCCGGGATGCCGTCGACATGGACATGGTCGAAGGCATGCTTGAGGTTCGCCGGGAAGACGCAGACCGCGTAGAGGGCGAGGCCGATTCCGGCCGCTCGGCGGAACCGGTCCGTCAGGAGTCCGACGGCGCCGGCAATCTCGCACAGGCCGGTCGCCAGGATGACGAGCCGCGGCTCCGGCACCCAGCCGGGCATCAGCGGCAGCATTGCATTGGCCGCCACGAGATGCACGATCCCGATGAACCCGTAGAGCGCCGCGAGCCCGTAGCGCAGCCGGCGGCGGCCCGTCTCCGCGGCGCGGCCGGTCACGCGACCACGTCCTCCGCCACGCCGCAGGATTGGGCCACGCGGGCCCGGAGCGCCGCCACGAGGCGGGCCACCGCCGGGTGCCCGGCCGCCGCCGGGAAGGCTGTGTCGCCGATCGCCGTCACGGGCGCCAGGAGCCGGAGGGAGTTGGTCAGGAACACCGCCTCGGCGCCCAAGAGGTCGGGCAGGCCCAGCGACCGTTCCTCCGCCCTGAGCCCGCATCCGGCGGCGAGCGCCAGGATCTCCGCCCGCACGATCCCCGCGAGGACGCCGTCGGCGAGCGGCGGCGTCACCAGGGTGGTGCCGAACAGGGCGAACAGATTGCCGGTGCCCGCGCAGGCGACGCGGCCCCGGGTGTTGCGGAACAGCGCCTCGTCGAACCCCGCCGCGGCGGCGTCGCGGGCGGCCAGCACCGCGTCGCCGTAGCCCAGCGTCTTCAGCCGGGCGGCCGGGGACGTGTCGTTGCGGGCGATCGGCGTCGGCCACAGGCGCAGGGGCGCGAACGCGGCAGCCCTGGCGCTCGCGGCCGCGGTGGCGAACAGGGTCGGGTTCGGGGCGTCGGGCGGCTTCAGGCCGCGCGGGCCGGAGCCGCGGGTGAGGGTGGTGCGGATCGCGAGCCGGTCGCCGGTCCTGCCACCCGCGCCGGCCAGAGCCCGCAGGGCGTCCCGAATCCGGCCTGGCGCGGCGGGGATCCCCAGCGCGTCCGCGGAGGTCACGAGCCGGGCGATGTGTGCCTCCTCGAAGGCGACGCGGCCGCCGAGCGCCAGCGCCGTGTCGAACAGGCCGTCGCCGAGCGTCAGGCCGCGGTCGGTGAGGTCCAGCGGTGTGATCGTCCCCGGGACGACGGCGCCGTCACGCCACAGCATCGCGCTGCCCCTCCCGCCACGCGCGGGCCAGCCCCAGAAAATTGGCGAACAGGGCGTGCCCGCCCTCGGTCAGGACCGATTCCGGATGAAACTGGATGCCGTAGGTCGGGTGGGTCCGGTGCGACAGCGCCATCACTTCCCCCTCCTGCGAGACCGCGTCGACGGAGAGGTGCTTCTCCATGTCGGGCCCGGGGGCGACCACCAGCGAGTGGTAGCGCCCCACCGGCATCGGCGCCGGCAGCCCTGCGAACAGCCGGGCGCCCGCATGGGCGATCGGCGTCATCTGCCCGTGCAGGGGCCGCTGAGCCCGCTCGACCGTGCCGCCGAAGGCTGCGCCGATCGCCTGGTGGCCGAGGCAGACGCCGAGGATCGGCACCTCCCCCGACAGGTCCCGGATCGCCGGCAGGGAGATCCCGGCTTCCGCGGGGGTGCAGGGGCCGGGCGACACCACCAGCGCCTCGGGGGCGAGCGCCCGGATGCCGGCCACGTCCAGCGCATCGTTGCGCACGACCCGGATCGTTTCGCCGAGCTCCTCCAGGTAGCGGACGACGTTGAAGACGAACGAGTCGTAATTGTCGAGGACGAGGATCATGCGAAGGCCTCGAAGACGCGGGCGGCCTTGGCCAGGGTCTCGTCGTATTCGGGGCCGGGCTCCGACAGCAGGGTCACCCCGCCCCCGGCCTGCAGGACCGCCTGCCTGTCGTCCATGAACACGGTGCGGATCGCGATCGCGGTGTCGAGCGCCCCGTCGAAGCCGATCCGGCCGATGGCGCCGCAGTAGAGCTCGCGGGCGTCGCCCTCGATCTCGGTGATGATGTCCATGGCGCGGATCTTCGGCGCGCCGGTGATCGAGCCGCCGGGAAACGTCCCTTCCAGCAGGTCGAGGGCGTCGAGCCCGTCGCGGAGCTTCCCGGTCACCACCGACACCAGATGGTGGACGTTGGCGTAGGTCTCCAGGCCGCACAGGGTGGGCACGGCGACGCTGCCCGGCGCGCAGACCCGGGACAGGTCGTTGCGCAGCAGGTCGACGATCATGACGTTCTCGGCCCGCTCCTTGACGCTGGCCTGCAGCGCCTCGGCCGCTGCCCGGTCGGCCGCCGGGTCGTCGAGGCGGCGCGCGGTGCCCTTGATCGGGCGCGTCTCCACGTGCCGTCCGTCGAGGCGGATGAACCGCTCCGGCGAGGACGAGGCGACGGTCAGGCCCTCCAGTTCCAGATAGGCGCCGAAGGTCGCCGGGTTGGTCTCGCGCAGCCGCCGGTAGAGGGCGAACGGGTCGAATCCAGCTGGCAGGTCGGCGGTGAAGCGCTGGGCGATGTTGGCCTGGTAGATGTCGCCGGCCCGGATATAGGCGCGGACCTTTTCGACCGCCTCCTCATAGCTTTGGCGGTCGAAGTTCGAGCGCCACGCGAGCGGCTGGGCCGGCCGGGCGGGGGCCGGGACCAGCGGCTCCGCGCCGCCGAGCAGGTCGGCGAAGCGGGCGAGCCGCGCGTCCGCGCGAGCCCGCCGCGCCTCCGGCGCGATCTCCGGGAAACCCGTGGCGACGAGCCGGCACGTGCCGACGGCGTGGTCGACGACCAGCACCGTGTCGTAGAGGTTCAGCGCGATGTCGTCGGTGAGCCCCGCCCGCCGGACCGGCGCCGCCACCCGCTCCAGCGCCGCGCCGAGGTCGTAGGCCAGGTACCCGATCGCCCCGCCGGGGAACGGCTCCGACCCGGGCTCGAGCCGGTAGGGTTCGAGGCAGGCCCGGAGCGCCGCCATCGGGCCGCCCGCGACCGGATTCCCGTCGAGGGTCGCGCGTCCGTCGCGATAGCGGAAACGCGCGAACGGATCGGCGGCCACGATCGAGTGCCGCCCCAGCGGATCGTGCCGCATGGCGCTGTCGAGGAAGGCGAGCCCGGGCAGGGCGCGCAGCCGGGCTGCCGCCGCGACGGGATCGATGAAGGGGATCTCTCGGGTCCACATGACCGGGTTCGGGGCCATTATCCTCGGGCTTTGCGTCGTCCGCTGCCGTCGCACAGGCGATGCCGCGGGGGAAGCGGCAGTTCCACGCAGGGCCCGCCGCTTCGTGAGGGCGGGCCGTGTCCGGGGCGCAGGGCAGCGCCGTCCAGGCCTGATGTGGGGTCTGAGGAGCCTGTCGTAAAGCTTTGCCATAACGACAGGATCAGCTGACGGCGGCAGTCTCGCGCTCAGGGCCGGTCACCCCTGCGGCGGCCGGCCTCGCGCGAAGGCGCGGGAGCCTGTATAGGAGCCCGACCCCGAATTCTTGGTCTTGCGCTCCGGGCGGCCGATCACCGGTTGCCCTGCCGGACTGTCCGACCCGAATGCCATGACCGCCACGCCCGCCCCCCGCGGCCCCGCTCCCGGCGCCGCCCCGAAAATCTCGTTCGTCTCGCTGGGCTGCCCGAAGGCGCTGGTCGATTCCGAGCGGATCCTGACCCATCTCCGCGCCGAGGGCTACGAGCTGGCCCGCCGGCACGACGGCGCCGACGTGGTGATCGTCAACACCTGCGGCTTCCTCGATTCGGCCAAGGCGGAGTCGCTCTCGGCGATCGGCGAGGCCATGGCGGAGAACGGCCGCGTCATCGTCACCGGCTGCATGGGCGCGCAGCCGGAGGAGATCCGCGAGAAGTACCCGGACCTCCTGGCGGTGACCGGGCCCCAGGCCTACGAGTCGGTCGTGGCGGCCGTCCACGAGGCGGTGCCGCCGGCCCACGACCCGTTCCTCGACCTCGTGCCGCCGCAGGGTATCAAGCTCACCCCGCGCCACTACGCCTACCTGAAGATCTCGGAAGGGTGCAGCAACCGCTGCAGCTTCTGCATCATCCCGTCCCTGCGCGGGAATCTCGTCAGCCGCCCGGCCGCCGACGTGCTGCGCGAGGCCGAGAAGCTGGTCAAAGCCGGCGTGAAGGAGCTGCTGGTGGTCAGCCAGGACACCAGCGCCTACGGCGTCGATATCCGCTACGCCGAGAGCCCGTGGCAGGACCGGCAGGTCCGGGCGAAGTTCTACGACCTGACCCGGGAGCTCGGCGCGCTCGGCGCCTGGGTCCGGCTGCACTACGTCTACCCCTACCCGCACGTGGACGAGGTCATCCCGCTGATGGCCGAGGGCAAGGTGCTCCCCTATCTCGACATGCCGCTCCAGCACGCGAGCCCGTCGGTGCTCAAGCGCATGCGCCGCCCCGGCAATCAAGAGCGGCAGCTCGACCGGATCCGCAGCTGGCGGCAGACCTGCCCGGACCTCGCGATCCGCTCGACCTTCATCGTCGGCTTCCCCGGCGAGACCGAGGCCGAGTTCGAGGAATTGCTGGCCTGGCTGCAGGAGGCCAAGCTCGATCGCGTCGGCTGCTTCGAGTACGAGCCGGTGGCGGGGGCCACCGCCAACGCGCTCGGCGACCTCGTGCCGCCGGCGGTCAAGGCCGAGCGCAAGCGCCGGTTCATGGAGACCCAGAACGGCATCGCGCTCCGGCTTCAGCGGGCCAAGGTCGGCAAGCGGCTGCCCGTGATCGTCGACGCCGTCGAGGGCGGGGTCGCGCGGGGCCGGTCCAAGGCCGACGCGCCGGAGATCGACGGCACCGTCCACGCCGCCTTCCGGCGCCCGGTCCGGGTCGGCGACATCGTCACCGTGAAGATCGACCGGGCCGAGGCCTACGACCTTTACGGCAGCGTCGCCTGAACGGGCTGCGGCTGACCCTGACGGGCCTCCAACCTACATCCTCATCCTGAGGCGCCGGAGCGCAGCGGAGGCCTCCTTCGAGGCCCGCTGACGCGGGCACCTCAGGATGAGGGCACGGGCGGGATATCCCTGTTGAAGGCGCGACCGGCCCTGCTTGACCCCGCTAGGTCGCCGCGATCATTCAGAACAGAGCAGGAACCCACGGCGGACCTCCGAGGCGGCGATGGATCCGGAGGTCGCGCTCCGCAAGATCATCCACATCGACATGGACGCGTTCTACGCCTCCGTGGAGCAGCGCGACGACCCGTCCCTGCGCGGCCTGCCGCTGGCGGTGGGCGGCTCGCGGGAGCGGGGGGTCGTGGCGGCGGCGAGCTACGAGGCGCGGAAGTTCGGCGTCCGCTCGGCCATGCCGTCGGCCACCGCCCGCCGGCTCTGCCCGGACCTGCTGTTCGTGAAGCCGCGCTTCGAGGTCTACCGGGCGGTCTCGGAGGAGATCCGCGCGGTCTTCGCCCGGCACACGGCCGTCATCGAGCCGGTGGCGCTCGACGAGGCCTATCTCGACGTCACCGAGAACCTCCTGGGTCTCCCGACCGCCACGGCCGTGGCGAAGGCGATCCGGGCCGAGATCTTGGAGCGCACCGGGCTCGTCGCCTCGGCGGGGGTCTCGTACAACAAGTTCCTCGCCAAGGTGGCGTCCGACCACAGGAAGCCCGACGCCCTGTTCGTCATCACCCCCGCCATGGGGCCGGACTTCGTGGCCGCGCTGCCGATCGGCCGGTTCCACGGGGTCGGCCCGGTCACCGAGGCGAAGATGAAGCGGCTCGGGATCGAGACAGGGGCGGATCTCCGCGCCTGGCCTCTGGAGCGCCTGCGCGAGACCTTCGGCTCCGCGGGCGCCTACTACCACGCGGTCGCCCGGGGCATCGACGCGCGGCCGGTGCGCGCCCACCGGGTGCGCAAGTCGATCGGCGCCGAGACCACCTTCTCGGACGACACGGCCGCCTTCGAGGTCCTGGCCGCCCGGCTGGCGCCGCTGTTCGACAAGGTCTGGGCCGGGGCCGACGCCAAGAGCATGCGCGCCCGGACCGTGACCCTGAAGCTCAAGTTCTCGGACTTCGCCCAGGTCACCCGGGCGCGGTCGCTGCCCGTCCCCGTCGCCGACCGGGCTAATCTGGAGCGGGTCGGCCTCGACCTGCTCGCCGGCCTGTTTCCCCTGCGGCGCAGCGCGCGGCTGATCGGGGTGTCGCTGTCGGGTTTCGCGCAGGACGCGCCGGAGGCGCCGCTCCAGCTCGGGCTGGCGCTGTGAGGCCGCCTCGCCGCCGTCGCTGCGCACGGGATGACGGAGCGGGTGAGCAGCCGAAGCGTTCAACCCAGACCGAGAGACACGCGCCTCTGCGCTGGTGCCGGCCATGCTGAGCGGTTCGCCGGTGCGGTCCCGCACGTCGAGCCGGCTCGACACATCCCGGATCGGAGCGATTCAGCGCGGATCGGGGTTGGCCGGATACGCGCACGCCGAAGGACCCCGCCCATGACGAAGCACGTCTCCCCGGCGCTGGCCGCCGCGCTCGTGCTGACGGCCCCAATGGATGTCGCCCGCGCGGATGGCACATCCGCCTTCGGCGCCGCCAACGCCGCGCAGCTGCGGGGTTACACCGCGAGTCCGGCGCAGATCTCCATCCCGGCGGGCGGCCCAGCCGCCCGGCCTGCCGCTGCCGTACCCGCGCCGCAGCGGCCGAAGGCACCGGCCCGCGGCCGCTGAGAAATCGGCCCGGGCCTTGCCGGCCCGGGCATCCCGTCACGCGTTCTTGCGCGGCCGGTGATCGGGGTCGATGCCGCCGTCGAGCTTCGTCTCGTTGTCCACGTCACCCTCGAAGGTCGAATCCGCCTGCAGATCGGCAGGATCGGCGCCGCTCATGCCCTTCGAGGTGCCGATGCCGGGATTGCCCTTGAGGTCGGCGTCGGTCGGGGTGTCGGTCTTCAGATGCTTGGAGGACATGCAGGCTCCTGTCGGATGCTGATGGCGGGCCAACGCACCGGGGCGGAGACGGTCTCCCGCGCCTCGTGCGGCGGTTCGCCTCCCGGCCCCCGCGCGCCCTCAGCCGATCTCCGCCGCCGCGATCCGGCGGATGCCCGCCGCCTCCATCTCCGCCCAGGCCCGCGCGAGCGACCCGTCCACGTCGATCCCGCGCACCGCATCCTCCACCACGAGAACCTCGAAGCCCGCGTCGCGCGCGTCGAGCGCGCTCCAGGCGACGCAGAAATCGGTGGCGAGGCCGCACACGGCGACGCGGGCGATGCCGCGCTCCCGGAGCGCGCCCGCGAGCCCCGTACGGGTAGCCCGGTCGGCTTCCAGGAAGGCCGAGTAGCTGTCGACCCGCGGATCGAGCCCCTTGCGCACCACCAGGCTCGCCCGGTCGGTGGCGAGGCCCGGCGCGAAGGCGGCCCCCCGGCTGCCCTGGACGCAGTGGCGCGGCCACAGCACCTGCGGCCCGTAGGGCAGCGCCACGGTCTCGAACGGGGCCCGCCCCGGATGGGTCTCGGCGAAGGAGACGTGATCGGCCGGATGCCAGTCCTGCATCAGCACCACGTGCCGGAACCGGTGCTGGAGCGCGTTGATCGGGCCGATCACCGCGTCGCCCCCCGGGACGGGGAGCGCCCCGCCCGGCAGGAAATCGACCTGCACGTCGACGACGAGGAGCAGATCGGCGTTGCCGGGCGTCACGGTCGGTCCCTACGGCAGCATCACGATCGAGCCGGTGGTTTCCCGGCCCGCGAGGTCGCGGTGGACCTGCTGCGCCTCGGCCAGTGGGTAGGTGGCGTTGACGGCGATCTTCACCGCGCCGTCGCGGACCACCTTGAACAGGCGGGCGGCCGCCTCCTCCAGGGTGGCGCGGTTCGACGAGAAGGTCGCGAGCGTCGGGCGCGTCACGTAGAGCGAGCCGCGCGGGGCGAGCAGCCCGAGGTCGAGCCCGGTGATCGCCCCGGAGGCCGAGCCGAAGCTCGCCAGCAGGCCGAGCGGCGCGAGGCTGTCCAGCGAGCCCATCAGGGTCGCCTGCCCGACGCCGTCATAGACCACCGGCACGCCCTTGCCGCCGGTGATCTCGCGCACGCGCTTGGCCACGTCCTCCTCGCGGTAGAGGATGACGTGGTCGCAGCCGTTCTTCCTGGCGAGCTCCGCCTTCTCGGGGCTGCCGGCGGTGCCGATCACGGTGGCGCCGAGGTGCTTGGCCCATTGGCAGGCGATCAGGCCGACGCCGCCGGCGGCCGCCTGCCACAGGATCGTGTCGCCGGGCTTCACCGCGTAGGTCCGGTGCAGCAGGTACTCGACGGTCAGGCCCTTGAGCATCATGGCGGCGGCGGTCTTCTCGTCGACGCCGTCGGGGATTGGCACGGCCGCGGAGGCCGGGATCACCGGCTCCTCGGCGTAGCAGCCGTCCGCCACCGAGCCGTAGGCGACCCGGTCGCCCGGCTTGAACTGGCTGACGCCCTCGCCCACCGCCGTGACGGTGCCGGCCCCCTCCTTGCCGGGGGTGTAGGGCAGGTGCGGGGACTTGTAGGCGCCGGTGCGGAAGTAGATGTCGATGAAGTTGACGCCGATGGCGGCCTGCTTGACGCGGATCTGCCCGGGGCCGGGCTCGGCCAGGGGCACGTCCTCGAAGCGCATCACCTCGGGGCCGCCGTACTCGTAGACCCGGATCGCCTTCGGCATCGTCGTACTCCCGCTCGCCGCCCCACCCGGGGGCGTTGGCCTTCGAGATAACGGAGCGCCCGCGGGAGGCAATTTCTTTTTGCTCTCTCGCGCTCCAGTTGTAACTCGCCCGGCGACAGCCCCATTCTGGATCCGCCGGCGCCGCGCGCCTATCTAGGCCCTGCCCCTGTTCGAGCCGAGGTCCGACCGCCATGTCCGGCACCACCCGCACGAGCGCCGACCTCGATCCGCGCCGCCGCCGCCTCCTCTACCGCGCCTGGCACCGGGGCATCCGCGAGATGGACCTGATCATGGGCCGCTTCGCCGATGCCGCGATCGGCGACCTGTCGGAGGCGGAGCTCGACCAGTTCGAGGCGCTGATCGAGGTGCCGGACCGCGACCTGTTCAAGTGGCTCACCGGAGAGGTCGAGACGCCCTCGAACTACGACACGGCGGTCTGGCGGCGGGTGCGGGCGTTCCACCGGCACGACGCGCCGATCCATTCCTGAGAGCGACCGGTCGAGAGAGCCCGCGATGGACGAGCCCAAGCCCAATTACGATCACCCCGCCCGGTCGATCGCCACCGAGCTGGTGGTGCGGATCATGCTGGAGATGATGGAGCGCTCCGACCCGGCGCTCCGCGGAGAGATCCTGCGGCAGGCGACGGTCCGCGCCGCCGCGATGACCGAGCACATGCCCAACGCGGACTTCTTCCGCGGCCGGGTCGAGGCGGCGCTGGCGGAGATCGTCGGGCCGGACGCGTGAGGGGCGCGGGCCCGGAAATCCTCACGCTCCGGCCTCCGACGCGGCGCGACACGCCCCCTCTCCCGTGCGGGAGAGGGTTGGGGTGAGGGATCCGCCATCTCCGGATTGGGCACGCCCCTCACCCTGTCCCTCTCCCGCAAGGGGGAGGGGACCCGCGCTCCCTGACCGACGCCCTGACCGACGATCGGCCGCACATCGGCGCAGGGCCGTTCCCTGCCGCGACGGAGCTTCCATATAGGCTCTGTCCCGCCACCCGGCCGCCGGCGCCGTGCTTTATCGCGGCGGCCCGATCGGCTAACGCCACCTGATCACCACCCCTGACGCGCCCGGCGGGATTTCCCGCGAAAGACCCGATGGCCAAGCCTCAGCCGAAGCCCCCCGCCCCCGCTGCCAAGCCGCCGGTCGCGCGCTTCGCGCTGCCGAAATCCTCCGCGCTCGCCCGGGCTGTCGACGCCCTGAAGCGCGGCGACAGCCCGGTGCTGGCGAACGCCCCGGAGGGCTTCGACGCGCTGGCGCTCGCCGACCTCGCTCGCGCCCTGGCGCCCACCGTCGACGCGCCGGCCGTGCTGGTCCACGTGGCGCGCGATTCCGGGCGCTCGGCGTCGTTCCAGGCGGCCTTGAGCTTCGTCGCGCCCGAGATGGACGTGATGAGCCTGCCGGCCTGGGACTGCCAGCCCTACGACCGGGTCTCGCCCACCACGGCGGTCGCCGCCGCCCGGATGACGGCGCTCGCCCGTCTGGCCCGCACCCGCTCCGCCGAGGACCGCCCGCGCATCCTCTGCACCACCGTCAACGCTCTGGTGCAGCGGGTCCCGCCCCGCGCCCACATCGCCAAGGAGGCGTTCTCGGCGGCGATCGGCAACGTCGTGGCGATGGACGACGTGGTCGCGTGGCTGGAGGCCAACGGCTTCCTGCGCACCGGGACGGTGCGCGACACCGGCGAGTACGCGGTCCGCGGCGGCATCCTCGACATGTCGCCCCCGGGCCTGCCGGCGCCGATCCGCCTCGACTTCTTCGGCGACACGCTGGAATCGATCCGCGCTTTCGACCCGGAGACGCAGCGCACCACCGGGCAGCTCCGCTCCCTCGACCTGATGCCGATGAGCGAGGTCCAGCTCACCACCGAGACGATCCGGCGCTTCCGCCAGGGCTACATCCAGAGCTTCGGGGCGGCGACCCGGGACGACCGGCTCTACGAGACGGTGAGCGAGGGGCGGCGCTACGCCGGCCTCGAGCACTGGATGCCGCTGTTCTACGACCACCTCGACACGCTGTTCGACTATCTCGGCGGCGTGCCGCTGGTCTTCGACCCGCAGGTCGAGGACGCCGCCGCCGAGCGGATCAGCCTCGTCCAGGACTACTACCAGGCGCGCGAGGGCGCGATGAAGACGCCGCAGGCCGGCGTCGCCCCCTACAAGCCCCTGCCCCCGCGCGCCCTCTACCTGATGCCGAACGAGCTGAAGGAACGGATCGCCGCCGCCACGGTGGCGCGGCTGACGCCGTTCGCGCAGCCCGAATCGTCCGAGCGCGCGGTGATCGATTGCGGCGCCAAAGCCGGACGGAACTTCGCGCCGGAGCGGGCCGACGAGAATACCAGCGTGTTCGACGCCGCGGTGGCGCATATCCGCGACCTCCAGGGATCCGGGCATCACGTGATCCTGGGAGCCTGGTCCGACGGATCCCGGGACCGCCTCTGCGGCGTGCTCACCGACCACGGCCTGAAGAAGCCCGTGGCGATCACCCGGCTCACCGACGTCTACGCGCTCAAGCGCGGCACCGACGCGGCGGTGGCGGTCTGGGGCCTGGAGGCGGGCTTCACCGCGGGCGAGCTCGCCGTCGTCTCCGAGGGCGACATCCTGGGCGACCGGCTGGTCCGCCAGAAGCGAAAGGCCAAGCGGCCCCAGGACGTGATCCTGGAGGTGCAGGCGCTCCAGCCCGGCGACATCGTGGTTCATGCCGACCACGGAATCGGTCGATTCGTCGGCCTGAAGACGATCCACGCCGCGGGCGCCCCGCACGACTGCCTGGAGCTGCAATATACCGGCGGCCTGCTGCTGCTGCCGGTGGAGAATATCGAGCTCCTGACCCGCTACGGCTCGGAGGATGCCGAGGTCGCGCTGGACCGGCTCGGCGGCGGCGCGTGGCAGGCCCGCAAGGCCAAGATGAAGCGCCGCATCCTCGAGATGGCGGGCGAGCTGATCAAGGTCGCGGCCCAGCGCTTCGTCCGGAAGGCTCCGGCCCTGAAGGCGCCCGAGGGCCTCTACGGGGAGTTCGCCGCCCGCTTCCCCTTCGAGGAGACCGAGGACCAGGCCAACGCCATCGACGCGGTGCTGGACGACCTCAATGCCGGCCGGCCCATGGACCGGCTGGTCTGCGGCGATGTCGGCTTCGGCAAGACCGAGGTGGCGCTCCGCGCCGCCTTCGCGGCGGCGATCTCGGGCAAGCAGGTGGCGGTGATCGTTCCCACGACGCTGCTGGCCCGCCAGCATTTCCGGACCTTCGCCGAGCGCTTCAAGGGCCTGCCGGTTCAGGTCGCGCAGCTCTCCCGCTTCGCCTCCGCGGCCGAGATGAAGCAGACCCGCGCCGGCCTTGCCGCCGGCACGGTCGACATCGTGGTCGGCACCCATGCGCTCTTGGCGAAGAACATCGCCTTCAAGGATCTCGGCCTGATCATCGTGGACGAGGAGCAGCATTTCGGCGTGGCCCACAAGGAGCGGCTGAAGGCGCTCCAGGCGGATGTCCACGTGCTGACGCTGTCGGCGACCCCGATCCCGCGCACGCTCCAGCTCGCCATGACGGGCGTGCGCGAGCTCTCGATCATCGCGACGCCGCCGGTCGACCGGCTGGTGGTGCGCACCTTCGTGACGCCGTTCGACCCGCTGACCATCCGGGAGGCTCTGCTGCGGGAGCGCTACCGCGGCGGACAAGCCTTCTACGTCGTCCCGCGCATCGAGGATCTGGCGGAGGTCAAGAAATTCCTCGACGCCGAGATGCCAGAGATCAAGGTCGCGGTGGCCCACGGTCAGATGGCGGCGGGCCAGCTCGAGGACGTGATGACCGCCTTCTACGAGGGCAAGTTCGACGTCCTGCTCTCGACCACGATCGTGGAATCGGGCCTCGACATCCCCACCGCCAACACGCTGATCGTCCACCGGGCCGACATGTTCGGGCTGGCCCAGCTCTACCAGCTGCGCGGCCGGGTCGGGCGCTCGAAGGCGCGGGCCTACGCGCTGTTCACGACCCCGGCGAACCGCCAGCTCACCGCCCAGGCCGAGCAGCGGCTCAAGGTCCTCCAGAGCCTCGACACGCTGGGCGCGGGCTTCCAGCTCGCCTCCCACGACCTCGACATCCGCGGCGCCGGCAATCTCCTGGGCGACGCCCAGTCGGGCCACATCAAGGAGGTCGGCTACGAACTCTACCAACAGATGCTGGAGGACGCGGTGACGGCGCTCAAGGCCGGCATCGAGGACGTGCCCGAGGAGGCGTGGTCGCCGACCATCGCGCTGGGCGCGCCGGTCACGATCCCGGAGGATTACGTCGAGGATCTCGGGGTGCGGCTCGCGCTCTACCGGCGCCTCGCCACCCTCCAGGACGACGCCGAGATGGAGAGTTTCGGCGCCGAGATGATCGACCGGTTCGGGCCGCTGCCGCCGGAGGTGGAGCAGCTGCTCAAGATCGGCACGATCAAGATCCTCTGCCTCAAGGCCAATGTCGAGAAGGTCGAGGCCGGGCCGAAGGGCGTGGTGGTCCATTTCCGCGACCGGTCCTACGCCAACCCGCAGGGGCTGGTGGCCTACGTGGCCGAGCAGGCGTCTTTCGCGAAGGTGCGGCCGGACATGAGCGTCGTGTTCGTGCGCGAGCTGAACACGGTTCCGGCCCGGCTCAAGACTGCCACCGAGGTGCTGCGCAGCCTCGTCACGATCGCCGGGCGGGGGAAGAAGGCGGCGTGACGATCCTCTCGGCAGGCCTCCTCATCCTGAGGTGACCGCGAAGCGGGCCTCGAAGGTGGGCTTCAGGGATCACACAGGCTTCCGGAGGTCTCCTTCGAGGCCTCCGCTGCGCTCCGGCACCTCAGGATGAGGGGGCGGTTGGGACGGTCGCCTGATCGTTGCGCCGACAGCGCCTCTCTGCTCTCACCGACCGCGGAACCCAGGAGACGCGTGGATGGCAAACCCGGCGCAGGTCACCGGCGCGCCCGAGCCGGTGAAGGCCGCGACAGGCGCATTCCTCACGCCCCTGTTCACCGACCGGCGCATCGCCGCGGTGCTCGGGCTCGGCTTCGCACAGGGCATCCCGTTCCTGCTCGTCTACGCGACCCAGTCGGCGTGGCTGGTCCAGGCGAAGGTGCCGCTCGCCACGATCGGGCTGATGAGCGAGCTCACCATTGCGTACAAGCTCAAGTTCCTTTGGGCGCCGTTCCTCGACCGCCACGATGCGCCGCTCATCGGCCGCTGGCTCGGGCGCCGCCGCGGCTGGATCGTCGCCACGCAGATCCTCGTCGCCCTGGCGCTCGCGGGCGTCGCCTTCGGCGACCCGGCCCACTGGCTCGCCTGGACGGTGGCGTTCTCCCTGGCGCTCGGGGTCGCGGGCGCCACCCAGGACGTGGTCATCGACGGTTGGCGCATCACCGCCGCGCCCCCCGAGCAGCAGGCGCTGATGTCGTCGTGGTCGGAGATTGGCTACCGGATCGGCAACCTCGCGGCGGGTGCGGGCGCCCTCTACCTCTCCGACGCCTATGGCTGGCGCGCCGCTTACCTGTGCATGGCGGCGCTGATGGCGCCGGGCACGGTCGCGGCCCTGCTGGCGCCCGAGCCCCCTGCCCCCGAGACTCCGGCGACCGGCGGCTTCGTCGAGACCGTCTGGGCGCCGATCCGCGACCTCCTCGCGCGGCTCGGGCCGCTCGCCGTGCCGGTGCTGGCGCTGGTCGCGGGCTTCCGGATGCCGGGCTACGTCTCGAACGCCATGGCGATCCCGCTGTTCAAGACGCTCGGCTATTCCAACACCGACATCGCCACGGTGACCAAGCTGTTCGGCTTCTGGATCGCGCTCGGCGGCACCTTCCTGGCCAGCGCCATCATCCCGCGGATCGGCATGATGGCGAGCCTGCTCATCGGCACCGTGACGGCCTCGGCCTCGCACCTCGCGCTGGCCTACCTCGCGTGGCACGGCGGCCATGGCGGGGCGGCGTTCTGGACCTTCGCGCTGACCGTGGGCATCGACGGCTTCGCCTACGCCTTCGCGTCGATCGTGCTGATCACCTACATGTCGCGGCTCTCGGCCACCGCCCACGCAGCGAGCCAGTACGCCCTGCTCACCTCGCTCTGCGCCCTGCCCGGCAGCCTGCTCGCCGGGTTCTCGGGCTTCGTGATCGAGCGGACCGGCTTCGCATGGTTCTTCGTCGGCACTTCCCTGATCGGCGTGCCGGTAGCCCTGCTCTGCCTGCTGGTCGCGCGCCGCCACGGGCCGATGGAGGCGCCTGTGGACGCGCCCGGTCAGGCCACCTGAAGCTGTGTCCCAACACGGGAACGCGCGCGGAAAGTGTCTCTTTAGCGGGGATTAACCACACCGCGGCTTAATGGGGCGGACGGTTGATGTCCTCCCCAGACGGGCGACCCAGGCCACGTGCGCGAGAACGGCTCTCGCGGGCGAATGGCGGCGGCTGCTTAGGGGAAGCGCGTACGCGAGTTCCCGAATGGCCCAGGCTGCGTTGTCCCAAGCCGCTTTCCAGTCCGCCTATGCGAGCGCGGATCCGGTGCGACCGGCGCCCCCGCGCCTCACCTACGTCGAGACCGCCTACGACCCGGTCGTCCGCACCCGGGCGCCCTACCCGAGCGCCATGCGGCGCGCCCGCCGCCGCGCCCGGCTGACGGCGCTCATCTCCCTCACCGGCATGACCCTGGCCGGCTGGGCTGTGTTCAGCCACCCGCAGGGGCCGGCCCGCACCGACGCGCAGACCGTCGCCGCGACCGCGCCGACCGCCGCCCCGGTCCCGCAGGCCGTGGCGGCGCCGCGGCCGAGCCTCGCCTGGATGCTCGACCGGAGTCCGACGCTGGGCTCCGGCTCCGCCACCGCCTTCGGGGGCGAGTCCCTGCCGGTTGCCACCTTCCAGATCGCCGCCGCCGCGCCGTCCCCGGCGGTCCGGGAGATCGCCCGGCAGGTCGCCCGGGCCGAGCAGGCGCGGGCCGCCCAGGTCCGGATGGCCCAGGCCAGGGCCGTGGAGAAATCGGCGGACAAGGCCGCCGAGAAGGCCGGCGAGAGGGGCGCGGGGGTGCCGGTTCGAATGGCCGCGGCCGAGCCCACCCCCGCCGCCCTCGCCCCGACCCCCGCCCTCGTGCCGCTGCCGGTGGCGCGCCCGCCCGAGCTGCGGCGCACGCCGGCGGCGCCGCCCGCGCGGGTGGCGAGCCGCGCCCTGCCCCGGACCCGCGACGTGTTCCGCGCCGCGATGGCCGAGGAGCCGTCCTTCTTCGAGAAGCTGTTCGGGGTCGGCGCCGCCGCGCCGTCTCAGGATAACCGCCAGGAGCCCCGTCAGGTGCTGGCCTATGCGAGCCCGGACGCCCTGCCGCAGGAGGCGCCGCGCACCCGGATCAGCCCGGAGCCCGATTCGGTGGCCGGCACGGCCGTGTACGACATCAGCGCCCGCACGGTGACGCTGCCCTCCGGCGAGGTGCTGGAGGCCCATTCCGGCCTCGGCGAGGCCATGGACAACCCGCGCTACGTCCACCTGCGCATGCGCGGCTCGACCCCGCCCGGCACCTACACGCTGACCGAGCGTGAGCGCCTGTTCCACGGGGTCCGGGCGATTCGCCTCAACCCCGTGGGCGGCAGCGCCGCGATCCACGGCCGCGACGGTCTGCTGGCCCACACCTACATGCTGCGGCAGCCCGGCGCCTCGAACGGCTGCGTCTCGTTCCGCGACTACAATCGCTTCCTGCAGGCTTTCCTGCGGGGCGAGGTCCGGCGCCTCGTGGTGGTCGCCGGCAGCGAGGCCGGCGGCATCCTCAACCGGATCGGCATGATCGGCCGCCGCGGCGGCCGGGGCTGAGGATCGGCGGCCCCGGCGGCGCGCGGGGCCGAAAGTCCGAGATCACTAAAGTCCGAGATCACTTTGGCGCGGCGCGGCTTTACGCGCCCGCCCAAGCTGCCTTAACGGGGCTCAGACGCCAGCCCTGACAAGAGGCACCCGATGAAACTGCCCCGCCGCTTCTTCCAGCCCCTCGCCACCGGCGCGCCGGCTCCGTTCCGCGAGCTGCCGGTGCGGCTGGAGCGGATGATCCACTTCGTGCCGCCCCACAACGACAAGGTCCGCGCCCGGGTGCCGGAGCTCGCCGGCACGGTCGACGTGGTGCTGGGCAACTTGGAGGACGCAGTCCCGGCCGACCAGAAGGAGGCGGCCCGCAAGGGCTTCGTCGCCATGGCCCAGGCCACCGACTTCGCCGCCACCGGCACAGGCCTCTGGACCCGGATCAACGCCCTCAACTCGCCCTGGATTCTCGACGACCTGTTCACGATCGTGGCCGAGGTCGGGGACAAGCTCGACGTCGTGATGGTGCCCAAGGTCGAGGGGCCGTGGGACATCCACTACATTGACCAGCTGCTCGCCCAGCTCGAGGCGCGCCACGGCGTCACGAAGCCGATCCTGGTCCACGCGATCCTGGAGACCGCCGAGGGCGTCGCCAACGTCGACGCCATCGCGTCGGCCTCGCCGCGGATGCACGGCATGAGCCTCGGGCCGGCGGATCTCGCGGCGTCCCGCGGCATGAAGACCACCCGGGTCGGCGGCGGCCACCCGGATTACCGGGTGATCGCGGACCCGGCGGGCGACGCGCCCCGGGCGAGCGCCCAGCAGGACCTCTGGCACTACACCATCGCCAGGATGGTCGACGCCTGCATGGCCAACGGCATCAAGGCATTCTACGGCCCGTTCGGCGATTTCTCCGACGGCGAGGCCTGCGAGGCGCAGTTCCGCAACGCCTTCCTGATGGGCTGCGCCGGCGCCTGGACGCTGCATCCGAGCCAGGTGGCGATCGCCAAGCGGGTCTTCGCGCCGGACCCCGCCGAGGTGGCCTTCGCGGCCCGGATCGTCGAGGCCATGCCGGACGGCACCGGCGCCGTGATGCTCGACGGCAAGATGCAGGACGACGCCACCTGGAAGCAGGCCAAGGTCATCGTGGACCTCGCCAAGCTGGTGGCCGCGAAGGATCCGGAGCTGGCGGCGGTCTACAAGCTGGGGTGAGCGGGCTGCCGGTCAGGCGTCGTGTGCGCTCCTGCGGCGACAGGACGAATCGCGAGGCCCCTCTCCCGTGCGGGAGAGGGACAGGGTGAGGGATCAGGTCTGTCCGGAAGAGGCGCGCCCTGTCGGCGCGTCGATCGCGTGCTTGATCCTGAGCGTTCTCGCCCCTCACCCCCACCCTCTCCCGCACGGGAGAGGGGTCGCGTCGCGCCGGTCTGGACCGGTGTCGTCGCTGAACCCGTGCGCTTCATCGGGGCAGCCCCGCGCAAGCGAGGCATCCGCATCATCCGCGACCGCGCTGCCGGAACTGAGCGGTGAGCAGATCGATCCCGAGAGCCCGCACGCTGCGCCGCAGCTAGACGTCGGCCGAGGCCAAGTTCTGGCGCGTTCTGCGAAACCGTGCCCTGAACGGCTGGAAGTTCAGCCGCCAGCACCCGGCGGACCGGTTCGTCGTCGATTTCGCCTGCCTCGAGGCGAGGCTGATCGTCGAAGTCGACGGGGCAACCCACGCGACCGCCAGCGAGATCGCCCGGGATGCGGCGCGGACCGAGATCCTCGAATCGCTCGGCTTCGCCCTGCTCCGCATCCCGAACGCGGACATCCACGACCATCGCGACGGCGCGACACGGTCTAGGCCCCTCACCCGCCGAACCGCGCCCGGTACTCCTGCGGCGTCGCCGCGACGTGCCGCAGGAAGCTGCGCCGCATCGTCTCCTCGGACCCGAAGCCGCAGGTCCGGGCGACGCGCTTCACCGGCTGCGCCGTCTCGGCGAGCGCGCACCGGGCGGCCTCGACCCGCAGGCGCTCCACGGCCTTCGCGGGGGTCAGGCCGGTCGCCTCCAGATAGTGCCGGCTCAGGCTGCGCGCGCTCATCCCGGCCGCCGCGGCCAGCGTCGGGAGCGACAGGTCGCCGGACAGGTTCTCCGCGATGAAGGCGTGGAGCCGCCCGAACCGCTCCTCGCCCGCCTGCAGGGCCAGCGCTGCGCTGAACTGCGCCTGCCCGCCGGGGCGCTTGAGGAACATCACGAGGTGGCGCGCCACCGCAAGGGCGGTCGCGCGGCCGAGGTCCTCCTCGACGAGCGCCAGGGTCAGGTCGATGCCCGCCGTGACCCCCGCTGAGGACCAGACCGGGCCGTCGCGCACGAAGATCGGGTCAGGCTCGATCCGGGCGCGCCGGTAGCGCGCGGCGAGCGCCCCGCACTGCGTCCAGTGGGTCACGGCTCGCCGCCCGTCGAGGAGCCCCGCCGCCCCGAGCAGGAACGCTCCGGTGCAGACCGAGGCGACCCGGCGAGCCCGGCCCGCCCGGGCCCGCACCCAGGCCACCAGGGCGGCGTCGTCGCAGGCCGCGACGACGCCGGGGCCGCCCGCGATCACCAGCGTGTCCACCGGCGCGTCGGGATCCGGCAGCGGGTCGGCCACCAGCCGCAGGCCCGCCGAGGCGGTGAGCCCCGGGTCGCCGGCCGCGATCACCCGCGGCGCGTAGGGCGTTCCGGCGCCGCCGTGCTCGTTGGCGGTGGCGAAGACCTGGAGCGGCCCGGCCACGTCGAGGAGCTGCACCGACGGGAAGGCCAGCACCTCGACCGGTCGCGGCGGATCTGGCGAAAAACGAGGGCTCTTTGGCATTTCGGCCAGATCCTGACGCGCTAGGATCTCCCTGTCCACCATGGAGGCCCGGCATGATCCCGCCCGACACCCACCTGCAGATCGGCTCGCTCCTGTTCGAGGGGCTGGACCAGATCGACCTCACCGGACCGTTCGAGGTCCTGTCCCGGGTGCCCAACAGCACCTACCGGGTCTACGCGCCGGGCCCGGAACCCGTCCGCGACGTCCGCGGCCTCCGGATACTGCCGGATGCCACGCTCGCGGAGGCCCCGCGGCTCGACGTGCTGCACGTCCCGGGCGGCACGGGCCAGGAGGCCCTGATGCGGGACGCGGCCGTGCTCGGCTGGATCCGCGACCAGGTGGCCGGGGCCGGCCACGTCCTCTCGGTCTGCACCGGCGCCCTCATCCTCGGCGCGGCCGGCCTGCTGGTGGGGCGGCGGGCTACGACGTACTGGAACGCCGTGCACCTGCTCCCGTTCTTCGGCGCCGAGCCGGTGGACGCACGCGTGGTGATCGACCGCGATGCAGACGACCGCACCTGGGTGTTCGCGGCCGGCGTCACCGCGGGCATCGACGGGGCGCTGCAACTTGCCGCCGCGCTGCGCGGCGAGGAGGCCGGCCGGACCATTCAGCTCGGCATGCAGTACGCCCCCGAGCCCCCGTTCGACAGTGGCACGCCGCGCACGGCCTCCCCGGCCATCGTGGCGCAGGCGCGGGCGGCGGCGGCCGACATCACGGTCCGGCGCGAGGCGACCGCCCGGGCGATCGCGACCGAGCTCGGTATCCGGATCCCGTAGGAGACTTCCCATGGATCTCACCCACGTTCGCGCCTTCGCGGCCGCGCTGGCGGCGAAGGACCGGGACGCCATGCTGGCGCAGATGGCCGAGGGGGTGGTGCTCAACACCCCGCTCGCCGCCGAGCCCGTGCGCGGGAAGGCGGCGATCCGGCCGGTGGTCGACGCCCTGCTGGCGGCGGTCGACGCCTTCGAGATCCGCGAGATCCTGGAAGGCCCCGCGCACGCCGCCGCCTTCTTCGGCGCGACGGCCGGCCCCCACCGGCTCGACGGGATGGATTACTGGCGCCTCGACGCGGCCGGGCGCATCGCCGAGATGACCGTCCTGTGGCGGCCGCTGCCGGAGGCGATCGCCGTCCGGGACCGCCTGGCACGCACCGCGGAAGCGCCGACTTCCGCGGCGACCGGGTGACACGATCCGTCATCAGACCTATCTGTCCGATCTGGACGGGTTGAACCATGTCGGACGTAACACTCAGAACCGCGAAATTCGCGATCGGCGCCGTGGTGCGCCACCGGATCTACCCGTTCCGAGGGGTCGTGTTCGACGTCGACCCGGTGTTCGACAACACCGAGGAATGGTGGCTGGCGATCCCCGAGGAGGTCCGGCCGCGCAAGGATCAGCCATTCTATCACCTGCTCGCCGAGAACGCCGAGACGGAATACGTCGCCTACGTGTCGGAGCAGAACCTTCTGCCCGACACGTCGGGCGAGGCCCTGCGCCACGCCGGCATCGCCGAGATGTTCGAGCGCGACGCCGCGGGCGCCTACCGGATGCGCGACCGCGCCACGAACTGAGCGGTCCGGAACTCATCAAGAGCCTGGCAAGCGCAGTGCGCTAGGCCGAGGCGGCGGCTGGTGCCGCTCGACGAGCCCGCTCGATGGCCGCCAAGACCCGTTGCGCCGCCGCATTTCTGGCTGCCGGCTTGCTCACGAGCCTGGCCCGCGCCAATGACAGCGCTGCCGAACGCGGTGCCGGCGGCCTGGTCCTGCGGCGCGAGCCTGGGATCGTGCTGGTGAGCGCGGACCTGTCGATCGCCAGCGACCGGATCAGCGTGACGTGCCTGTTCCGCAATCAGGTGGAGGAGCCGCGCACGGTCCGGATCGCCTTCCCGCTGCTGCCGATCGAGGGGCGGGAACTCAGCTTCTCGGCCCTCGCGCTGCCGCAGCCCGACAGCCCGGGCTTCGTCGGCTTCACCCTCACGGTCGACAGGGGCAGTCCGGAGGCGGTCGTGAGCTTCTGCCGCACGGACATCCGGAAGACCGGGCCGACCACGTTCCGCTGGGAGGCCCGGGACTACGTTCCCGATCAAGACCTGCGCGTGCTGTTCGTCCAGCCGGATCCGGGAACCTTGGTGAAGCGGTAGATCCCGCCGCCGGGCGGATCAAACGCGAAGGGCCGGACCTCGCGGCCCGGCCCCGGATACGGACCCGCCGCGCGGCGGGTCGATGGCGATCCCGGAGGAACGCGGGTGCGAAGCGCTTACTTGGCGGCCGGGGCGGGAGCCGCGGCACCGGCGGCCGGAGCGGCGCCCTGCTGCTGCTCGAGCTTCTTGCGCATATCCTCGGAGCGCTTCTCCAACTCGGCCTGGAGCTTCTTCTGCTGCTCCTCGAGCACCTTCGGGTCGATGGCCGGGCCGTCGAAGGCCTTGCCGAAGCCGGCCAGCGGCACCGCGAAGGTGACCTCGCGCTGGGTCTGGTTCTGAACCGAGACGTTGAGGGTCGTGCCCTTCTTCATCGCGGCGATCACGCCGGCATCGACGCCGCCGGCCTCGGCGAAGCAGCCGTTCGGGAAGCAGACGGCGAAGCGGCCGGCGGTCGCCGCCTGGCCGTCGACGCTGAAGCGGATGCCCGGCTGCAGCAGCAGGCCCAGCGGCAGCAGGTAGCGCACCACGCGCACCTCCTGCTTCTGGGCGGCGTTCTTCATCTCGTAGACCGCCACGGCCAGCACCGGCTGGCCCTGGTCGGACACGAAGTCGCGGGTCGTGTAGCAGATGTCGGTACCCGAACCCTGATCCTTGCCGCAGACCTTGGTCCAGTCGGCCTGGCTTGGCTCGGACTTGACGGCGACGATCTGCGGGCCGGTCTGGGCGGCCGGGGTGTTGGCCGCCGGGGTGCCCGGGGCGGTCGGCGCCGGGGCGGCCGGTGCGGGAGCGGCGGGCTTCTTCGGCTGCGCCAGGGCCGGCGCGGCCGCGAGGCCGAGGCCCGCGAGGCCGAGGAGGGCGGCGCGCGCGAGCGTCGCGGTGCGGGTGAAGGACATCGGCTCTGACCCCTTGGAAGAGACGTGGTGTGGCTGGCAGGATGCGGATCCGGCCTGGCGGCAGGTCCGCCGGAGCGTCCGGATGCCCGCCGCGTTGGCGTGCCGCCCGGAACTCCGGATGAATCGGTCCGGCCATCGGGCGGGACGGGCGCCCGTCTGCGCGCATCCCTCACCCCGGCGACCGGGCGGCCTGCCTTTCCCCTCGAATGAGGCGAAGGCATGACACCGCGGCCGAGGAGGCTGTCAGAACCGTCCTGGCCGCGCCCGGCCCCCGATAGGCTCCCATCCGCCCCGCCGCAAGCACGACGTTGTGCCGGCGCGAGGCACGAGCGCGTGATCGGACCGCACCGTCGGCGCCCTCCGGCCGCGGCCCTCTTAGCGGTCGGTTAACCCTGCCGGGTCGACCATGGTGGGAGTTCTGCAGGATGGCGGGGGCGGGGTGAGCGCGTTGGCGGTGGCGGAGTGGGCGGCCGACGCCACATCGGACGCACCCGCGCGATCCGGGAATCCGTCCGGCAGCCTGTTCGGCGGCTTGTCCGACGGTCTCGCGACCGGCCTGTTCGCGGCGGCGCTTGCGGGCCCGCAGCGCACGATCCTGCGTGATTCGGGCGACCGCGTCGCATGGTGCGGGCGCCCGTCCATCACCTGGACCTACGCGGCCGCCGCCGAGATCGTCGGGCGGCTCGCCCGCGGAATCGGTGCATGGCGGCTTCCGGCCGGCAGCCGGATCGGCCTGTGGTTCTCCGGAGGCGCCGAATCGGCCCTCGCCCACCTCGCCGTCGAGGCGGCGGGCCATCTGCCCTGTGCGATGCCTGCCCTCTGGGACTGCGCGCAACTCTCCGCCGGGATCGAGGCGGCAGGCCTCGTGGCCGTGCTGACGGAGGGCCGCCGCGGCGCGCGCCGGCCCGCGGAGGACCTCACCCGCGCGGCCATGCGCCATTTCGGCCTGCGCTACCTTGCGGCTTTCGGTCCGAGCGTGCCGGACGGCGTGATCAGCCTCGATGCCATGGCCCTGGAGCGGGGCGTGGTCGAGCCGGCGGCGAGCCGCGGGCTCGTCACCTTCGCGGGCGGTGACCCCGGTCGGCCGGTCTACCGCACCGCCGCGGCGTTCGCGGCGGCGGTCGCCGCCCATCTCGACGCGCTGCCCCTGACTGCGGACGAGCGGGTCCTGACGCTCCTGCCCGGCCACGACCTGCGCGGCCTCGTGACCGGCCTCGGCGCCGTCCTGGCGGCCGGCGCCGGCCTGGAGAGCGTGCTGCCCTTCGACGAGGCCGGGTTCCGTGCCGCCCTGCTGCGGCCGGTGCCGACCCGGCTCGTGGTTCCGGCCCTGTTCGAATCGGCCCTCGCCACCCTGCCGCTGCCCTGGACTGTCCGCGTCCTCGACGTGGTCCACCGCGCGCCCGCGCGGCTGACCCTGCGGACCATCGGGCTCGCGGGGCCGCAGCGCCTGGATTCCCTGGTGCTGGGCGAGGCGGCGGTGCTGACGCGCCCCGGTCTGGACGACGTCGCCGCGACCCTGGCCGATCCGGAGCAGGCCCTCCTGCCCCGCGAGCTTCTGGACCTTGCGCGCGGGGTGGACGGCGACCTCGCCTGTCGCGGGCTTGCCTGCGCGGCGACCGCGCTCCCCCGCGGCGAGACCCCTCGGACGGATCCACTGGCGTGGCGGAGCACGGGCTACAGGCCGCTCCTGTCGGGTGGAACGGCCGTGTCCATTGCGGAAGCCTGAACGGCGGCCGGCCGCCGGTTCATCCGGCGCTCAGGCTGCGCAGATAATCTCGCATCTGCACACGGGCCGACGGATCCGATCCGCCTGTTCGCGGGTTCTGCATCGGATTGTCGTGACGGCTATCTTTCCAAGCCGGCCCGGATGGAGTACCGCTCAAGCTTATGGGTGCGCTGCAACAAGTGCTCGTGGTCGACGACGGCGTCCGCGCCGTGGACCGGTCCCTTTCGGGCGAGCTGGCCAGCCTCGGATATGCGAGCGTAACCGCCTCGATGGAGGCGGCGGACGACGTCCTTGCCGTGATCGCCCGCCCGGCTGCCGTGCTGCTGCAGGCGCCCACCCGCCGCGATCCCGCCTATGCTCGCCGCGCCGCCCGCCTGCGCGGTCATCTGCGCGACCGCGGCATCCCGGTGATTCTCATCGGTGATTCGAGCGAGGCCCGAGCCGGCGGCCCGGTTGATCTCGCGACCCGCCTCGGCGCCTACGTGGCCGCCCAGCCGGACCTCTGACGTTCTCCTTTCGGTTCTCGGCAGAGCGTCCGCCGTGACGGCGCTTCGGTTCTGCGCGCGAACGAAGGAATGACGGGCACAGCGACATCCGGCATCGTAGCGCCGCCTGGATTGCTTCTCTCCACTCACAAGGACGGCGACCCTGCGGGCGGAGTCCGCTAGCGCGCCGCGCGCATCAATCCCGGCGCGCCGATTCGGGGCAGCACGCCCTCCCGCATCACCAGGCGCCGCAGCGGCCCGAGCTGCGTCATCGCGAGAAGCCCGAAGCCGCGCAATGCATCCACGGGCAGCAGGTCGGTGAGCAGGCTGCGGTTGAGGAGATCCACCGCGGCGGTGCGCGCCGCCGTGTCGATGCGGCGCGACCGCGCGTAGCCGTCGAGCACCGGGCGTGATCCGGGATCGCGGCGGTCGCGGGTGGCGGCCAGCACCGCGTCGCGCAGGGTCGCGGCGTCGCGCAGGCCGAGATTGAGCCCCTGCGCGCCGATCGGAGGGAAGACATGGGCCGCCTCCCCGATCAGCGCCAGCCGCGGTGCCACGGGGGTCGCCACTGCGAGGCCGCGCATCGGCACAAGGCCCCGGGGGCCGTCGACCCGCATGGCGCCGAGCATCGCCCGGGCTTGCCGCTCCACGGCCTGCGCCAGCGCCGCGTCGTCGAGGGCGGCGAGCCGCCGGGCCGCCCCCTCCCCGGTCACCCAGACCAGACTGGATCGGTGGCCGCCCGGGAGCGGCACCAGGGTGAAGGGTCCGGACCGGGTGTGGAACTCGGTGGAGACGTCGCGATGCGGGCGCTCATGGGCGAGGATCGTGGTGATCGCGCTCTGTGGATAGGCCCAGCTGCGCACGCGGACGCCGCTGGCGGCCCGCAGCGGCGAGTGCGCCCCGTCGGCCCCCACCACCAACCGGGCCTCGACCGCGCCCCCATCTGCCAGCGCGATGCACGCGGCCGTCTCACCGGGCACGGCCCTGGCGGCATCCGCCTCGACCAGGGTGAGGTTGTCCTGCGCCCGGGCGCAGGCGCGCAGGCTCTCGACCAGGCGGGCGCTCTCGACATTCCAGCCGAAGGCGTCGAGGCCGATCTCGGCGGCGCGGAAGCGCGCCGGCGGCGGCCGGAACAGGCTGCCGGTGTCGTCGACGATCTGGAGCTCGCAGAGCGGGCTCGCCTGCGGCGCCACCGCGGCCCAGGCGCCGAGCGCCCCCAGGAAGCGCACCGACCCGTCGAGAAGCGCCACGGTCCGCCCGTCCGCCACCGGGGCGTGGCGGCCGACCAGCGCCGTGGGGATTCCTTCGCGCGCGACCGCCAGCGCGGCGGCGAGCCCCGCCGCCCCGGCCCCGACGACGGCGACCGCGAAGGGTGTGCCGGCCGCTCCGGCCTCGGGCCCTGCGGCCCCGGTTCCCTCGAACTTGGCTCCTTCGGACATGCTGCCCCGCACGCTCTCCATCCGCTCGTCGGGCCGCCGACCCGCATCGCCGCGGCCCTCGAACAGGCCGGGCTCGCGGTCCGGCATCCGCGCGGCCCGTGCCCGTATCTGAGCTTTCGGGTATCTCTGCCAAGCCCGATCCGCGAAGGCCACAGCGCCGCAGCTCGGCGGCGCACCTGCTACAGTCGATCGCCGCCGAACTGTTCCCTGAGCGAGTGGCTCTTCGCCGAGTGCTGTGCGGGGCCAGGTTCCGTCGGCGCGGCAGCCCCGGGCGAGACCATGACGGCCCATCTCGCGGTCGACCTGTTCCGGGCCGGCGGCTGCCTCAGCGCAGGAACGCCGCCAGCTCCGAGAAAACCGCGTCCGGCCGCTCCTCCTGGAGGGTGTGGCCGCAATCAAGGGCCCGGCCCGAGACATCGACCGCCTTCTCACGCCACGTCTCCAGCACGTCGTAGGTCTGGCCGACCACGCCCTTCGCTCCCCAGAGCGCCAGCAGCGGCGCCGTGATCCGGGCCTCCGAATCGGCGGCGTCGTGCTCGAGGTCGATCCCGGCCGCCGCCCGGTAATCCTCGCAGATCGCGTGGCGGCAGGCCGGGTCGGCATAGCAGCGCAGATACTCGGCGAAGAGGTCCGGCGGGGTCGAGCCGGGGGTCTTGGATTGGCCCTCGACATGGTGGCGCAGAAAGTATTCCGGATCGGCCCCGATCAGCGTCTCCGGCAGGGGATGTGGCTGGATGAAGAAGAACCACCAGAAATAGCGGGTGGCGAAATCCTTGTCGGTGCGCGCGTACATGGTCGCGGTGGGCGCGATATCGAACACCGCGATCCGCTCGACCGCTTGGCGGTGGTCGAGGGCGAGGCGATGGGCGACGCGCCCGCCCCTGTCATGGCCGACGACAGCGAAGCGTTCGTGACCGAGCGTCCGCATCACCGCCACCGCGTCCGCCGCCATGGCGCGCTTGGCATAGGCGGCGTGGCGCTCGCCCCCCGGCGGCTTGGCCGAATCGCCGTAGCCGCGCAGATCCATCGCCACCACCGTGCGGTGCTCCGCGAGGCGCGGCGCGACGTGGAGCCACGTCGACAGGGTCTGCGGATGGCCGTGCAGCAGCAGCAACGGCGGCCCGGATCCGGCCGAGCGGGCGTTGATCGTCACGCCGGGTGCGGTCTCGATCCGGTGCCGGTCGAAACCCGGCAGGAGGTCGCGGGCCATGGGATCGATCTCCGGGGTCGGTCTCCATCCTGACGCACTGGCGCGCCGGGATGCACCGGATGATAAGGCGCCTCCGGCACCATGTCCGCCGAACCGTCATGACAGATGCACGCGCGCCTCAGGATCCGGCCTTGAACGACCCCGACGCGGCCGACGAGCCGGGCGGGGAGGCCGCCCCCGCGCCTGCCCTGCGGCCGAGCATCCTCGATCCGCTCTTCGCGCCGGCCCGGGCCCTTCCGGGGATCGGGCCGAAGATGGCGCCACTCATCGAGAAGCTGCTCGGCACCCCCGAGCGCGAGGCGCGGGTCGTGGACCTGCTCTTCCACCTGCCCCAGGGCGGCGTGGCGCGGAAGCTCATGGGCTCGATCAGCGAGGCGCCGACCGGCGAGCCGGTGACGATCGGCGTCACCGTGGTGGCGCACCGCCCGGCCCAGATCGGATCGGGCAAGCGCCCGCACCGGGTGCAGGTGGAGGATGCCTCCGGCGACATATCACTGGTCTTCTTCGGCATGCCCCGCGGCCGGGTTGAGAAGATGCTGCCGCTCGGCGCGCATCGCTACATCACCGGCCGGATCGACCTGTGGGACGGCACCCGCCAGATGGTCCACCCGTCGCGGATCGTCGACGAGGCGGGGCTCGCCGAGCTGCCCGCCGTCGAGCCGGTGTACGGCGCCACCGAGGGGCTGACCTCGCGGGCGATCAACAAGCTCGCGGTCGCGGCCCTCGACCGGCTGCCGGTCCTGCCGGAATGGCAGGACCCGGCCTGGCTGGAGCGGAACCGCCTGCCCGCCTTCGCGGACGCGCTCCGCCTCGAGCACCGCCCCGAGGAGGCGCCCCCGAAGGCCGAGGATCCGCTCCAGCCGCCGCCCGCGACGCCGTCCCGGAAGCGGCTCGCCTACGACGAACTCCTCGCCTCGCAGCTGGCCCTGGCGCTCCTGCGCGCCCGCCAGCGGCGCAAGGCCGGCCGCATCAATGCCGGGGACGGGGCCTTGAGCGCACGCATCGAATCCACCCTCCCCTTCGCGCTGACCGGCGCCCAGGCCCGGGCGGTGGCGGAGATTCGCGCCGACCTCGCCGCGCCCCGGCGGATGCTGCGCCTGCTCCAGGGCGATGTCGGCTCGGGCAAGACCGCGGTGGCGCTGCTCGCCATGGCCTCGGCCGTGGAGGCCGGGCGCCAGGCCGCCTTGATGGCGCCCACGGAGATCCTGGCGCGGCAGCATTTCGAGCGGCTGAAGCCGCTGGCGGGGTCCCTGCGCCTGCGCCTCATGACCGGGCGCGACCGCGCCGCCGAGCGCAAGAGCACGCTCGCCGACCTCGCCGCCGGCGAGATCGACATCCTGGTCGGCACCCACGCCCTCTTCCAGGAGGCGGTGACCTTCCGCGATCTCGGCCTCGCGGTGGTGGACGAGCAGCACCGGTTCGGCGTCCACCAGCGCCTGGCGCTCGGCGCCAAGGGCGAGGCGGTGGACTTCCTGGTCATGACCGCGACGCCGATCCCCCGCACCCTGGCGCTGACCTTCTTCGGCGACATGGACGTGTCGATCCTCGACGAAAAGCCCGCCGGCCGGCAGCCGATCCGCACGATCACGCTGCCGACCGAGCGGATCGACGAGGTCGTGGCCGGCCTCGCCCGGGCGATCGCCGGTGGCGAGCGGGTCTACTGGATCTGCCCGCTGGTCGAGGAATCGGAGTTCGTCGACCTCGCCGCTGCGGCCGAGCGCTTCAACGACCTGCGGAAGCATTTCGGCGATGCCGTCGGGCTGATCCACGGCAAGATGCCGGGTCCCGAGAAGGACGCCGCCATGGGACGGTTCGCCGCCGGTGAGACCAAGCTCCTGGTCTCGACAACGGTGGTGGAGGTCGGGGTCGACGTGCCCGAGGCCACCATCATGGTGATCGAGCATGCGGAGCGGTTCGGTCTGGCGCAGCTGCACCAGCTCCGCGGCCGGGTCGGGCGCGGCTCCAAGGCCTCCTCCTGCCTGCTGCTCTACCGGGGCCCACTCGGGCAGGTGTCCCGGGCCCGGCTGGAGATGATGCGCGCGAGCGAGGACGGTTTCCGCATCGCCGAGGCCGACCTGAAGCTGCGCGGCGAGGGCGAGGTGCTCGGCACGCGGCAATCCGGCATGGCTGCGTTCCGGCTGGCGCGGCTGGAGAGCGACGCCGCCCTTCTGGAGGCGGCCCGCGACGACGCGCGGATGATCGTGGAGCGCGATCCTGGGCTGAAGAGCCCGCGGGGGCAGGCGCTCCGAGCCCTACTCTACCTGTTCGAGCGGGAGGCTGCGATCCGGCTGATCGGGGCCGGATGAACGGAGTCGTTCAGGAAAGTCCGGCGTTCCTGAATGGCTGGACCCGGCATCGGGCCCGACCAGCCAGATCGGTAGTTCGATGCGGCGATGTCACAGACTTCCTGAAAAGATGAAGATGATCAGGCGCTTAGCCTGGGCCCTCTGAAGCTTGGCAGCGCCGTGCGGGCGGTCCGGCCGGCTCCGGACAGGCCTCGTGACCTTGCATCAGCCACATTCTTCCCTTAACTGGAGATGAACGAATGGCCCGGTAAGCCGGGACATCACGGACGAATCTGGAGGACGGACATGTCGAACGGACTGTTCCAAGGCCTGCCGGGCTCCCACGAGATGGCCGGTGCCCACGCCCTGCCGACTGAGCCCTGGCTTCTGCCGATCTCGGATGGGGCCGCCGAGGCGGCGAGCAAGACCGCGGACGAGCTGCAGGCCGCCGTGCGCCGGGCCGCCCGCCCCTTCTGGCTGGCCGCAAACGGGCTCTGCATCGCGCTGGGCCTCGCCCTCACCTTGCAATGCGCCGCAGGCTGGGGCCCGACGGCGCCCCGCAATGCCGTGACGGTTGCGCAGGCAACCCCGCCGACCATCGCGCCGCAGACGGCCTCGCTGCAGCGCTGAGCCGCTTCCGGCAGTGTGAAGGCTTGAGGGTCGCCTCGCTCGCGCGAGGCGGCCTTTTTTCATAGCCGATCGTGCTTCCCGATCACGGGACGCAACGGCTTGAACAACGTTCGTCCAACCCGCAACCTCATCCTGGGGGCCTTCGCAACGCGGCGCGTCCGGATGAGCTGGAGGATGGGACAGACCCACCTGTTGTCTCCGGCTGGGACGCCCTCACGCGTCCTGGGGCTCCCGTCGCGGTGCCGGGCCGCCCGCCTGATGAGCCGCCCGCAGGGACGCCGCCATGGCGTTGAGGCGCCCTTGCGGGTCCTCCGGCTGGATCACTCCCGCCGACATCACCAGCTTGGCCGCGTCGTCGACGCTGATGTGGAGTTCCACCACCTCGGCCCGCGGCAGGTAGAAGAAGAAACCCGTGGTCGGATTGGGTGCGCAGGGCAGGAAGACGCCGACGAGTTCGTCCGCGGCGGCGCCCCGGGCGCGCAGCGCGCCCTCGATGTCCGGCGCCGCGGGGGCGGACAGGAACACCACCGACCACGTACCCTTCACCGGGAACTCCACCAGCCCCACCGTGCGGAACGAGGTGCCGTTGGCCGAGAACAGCGTCTCGAAGATCTGCCGCAGCCCCTTGTAGAGGCCCGAGATCACCGGCGTCCGCGCCAGCAGGACCTCGCCGAACTCGATCACCGACCGACCCACGAGGTTGGCCGTGAGGAAGCCGAGCAGCGTCACCGCCAGGAACGCGATGACGAGGCCCAGCCCCGGGATCGAGAACGGCAGGTAATGGTCCGGCAGGTAGCTCGTCGGCACGAGCGGCTTCACGAAGGAATCGATCAGCGCGATGAACCACCACGTGATGTAGGCGGTGATCGCCAGCGGGCCGGCCACGATGATGCCGGTGAGGAAGTAGGTGCGCAGCCGGCCGCGTGCACTGACCCGCGTTTTCGGGGCGCCGCCCGCCGCAGCGGCGTCGGGCTCGGGGACCTGGATCGGCGGGGGACTCAGCGCCACGGGTGCCCTCTCGGCCGCACCACGCGCGGCGATGAAGCTGCGGGGATCCTCCCCCGATGGCAGAGGTAGCGGTTGCGCTTGTCCGCCTCAAGGGTGGGCTCCCCTGGCCCGGCGACCCTCAGGCGCCTGGGCCAGGCTTCCGAAAGGCGAGAACCGGCATCGCCTCCCGCGGAATCACGGCACCGCGATGCCCGATGACCGCCCCGGCCAGGCGATGCGCCTCGGCGGCGGCGGCCTCCGGTGCCAGCCCGGCGAGACGCGCGGCGAGGTAGCCCGCAGCGAAACTGTCGCCCGCGGCCGTCGTGTCGACGACCTGCGCCGCCCGCCCGGCCGGCACGGAGGTGTCACCTGTGTCGTGCAGAACCCGGGCGGCGGGGCCGGATCCGTCCGAGGTCTTGAGCACGATCTCCGCCCGGCTACGGTGGCGCAGGACCTCGTCCTCGCCTGTCGGGCCGAAGAGCCAGTCCAGATCCTCCGCCGAGGCGAAGATCAGGTCGGCCAGAGCCAGGGCCGTGCGGAAGGCCGCCCAGGCCTCGTCCCGGTTGGGCCAGCCGCGGGGGCGGTAGTTGGTGTCGAAGGCGACCCGGCCGCCCCGGTCCCGCAGGCGTGACAGGGTCTCGAACAGGGCGGCGCGCCCGTCCTCGCCGTAGAGCGAGAGGCTGATGCCGGACAGGTAGACGAGGTCGTAGCGTGCGAGTTCCGCCTCGGTCTCGGCGGCGCGCGGTTCGGTGAAGAGGTCCCGGGCGGCGGCGCGGTCGCGCCAGTAGTGGAAGCTGCGCTCGCCGTCGGCATCCGTGCGGATGATGTAGAGGCCCGGCATCCGGCCCGGCAGCCGCCGGACCTGCTCGAGCCCGATGCCCTCGCGCGCCCAAGCGGCCGCCATCTCGTCGCTCCAGATATCGTCGCCCAGCGCCGTCACGTAATCGACCGCGACGCCGAGGCGCGCGAGGTAGAGCGCGGTGTTCAGCGTGTCGCCGCCGAAGCCCCGGACCAGATTTCCGTCCGGGCGCTCGGACAGTTCGACCATGCACTCGCCGATGCAGGCGACCCTCATGCGGTTCCTCCCGGTGCGCGACCCTGTCTCCCCGCATTGTTCGGCCCGACCTGTCAATTGCCCGCCGGTCCCGGTCTCGCCGGGTCGATCCGGCAAGGAGCGGGTCCCAGGCGGGCGCCTGGATTCCGGATCCGCACTTGTCCGCGCCGTCCGGCAAGCAGGTGAGCCGATAGGCGCGCTCGGGAGCGGAATGCAATGAGAAATGATATGTCGCTCACGAATGGGTATGATCATAGCTTTTTTGCTGGTTAAATTTCTGTCATTAAGATGTATTCAGCAATAATCATGAACAATAAATCGGCATAAGAGAAATCGAAAACTCAGATTATGAAGTCGTGTGCTGTTCGATATATTAAAAAATTTCGTGAACAATCATAAATCTGAAACACGAAATCGGCCAAAGCGGTGTTCGCACGTGCGGCTGATTTCGAGCGGGTGTTGGTCGCGCCGCTGCTGGGCGGTGTCCGGCCGCGCTCGCCCGAGTTTCAGGGGGAGATCCGGGACGTCGCTCCGCCCTTGTCGTCGAGTATGGAAGAAAAGTGTATGCGCGCGAAAATAGATAATATTCGCAATTGTTATATTTGGGATTTATCGCATGGAACGATGATGTGAGCAAAGATGTGTCTAACTTTGCGTAACATGTTTGAAATTATTTTGAATTTTATGCCGGAAAGTTCTTGTGTTGGAACAGAAAATATGATGACACAGATTATGCGGTGCCGAGATGTTCCATAGTGCTTTGAGTGCTCTGACGTTTTCTTCGGGAGAGTTCCTGACTCTCACGGAAAGTCGGGGAATGAGCGGTGCCTGGAGCTGGGTTTTCGCCGGCGGGGAGCAGGTCTGGTCTCCGGGGTTCTACCGGCTGCTCGGGCTCGCTCCGAATGCCGCGAAGGCGCGCTATGACCTGTTGCTGAGCCTGATCCATCCGGAGGACCGGCACCTGATGCCGGCGATGGCCGATATCCGGCAGGGACACGTCCCGCGCGAGGTCATCGTCCGGGTGATCCGAACGAACGGCACGGTGCGCACCCTCTCCCTGACGATGGAGGTGCGGTTCTCGGCGGAAGGGCGACCTGTCGCGCTCAATGGCACGGCGCTCGACGTGAGCGACCGCGAGCAGATGGCCCGTCTGCGGCACGAGGAGCGCCGCCGGCAGGGCGCGCTCTATCTCACGGAGCACATCACGACCTTCTCGATGGGGCTCGACCTCATCCGGGACATCCCGATCGCCGTCTCCCAGGTCCACGGCCTCCCGATCGAGGAGATCTGCGCCGAGCCGTATCTCCTGATCGTTCCTGAAGAGCGCGAGGCCTTCCGGGCGGCGGCTCTGGAGCAGATCGAGCGCCGGGCCTTCTTCCAGCGGACGGCCCACGAGCGCCTCGCCAACGGCGATCTCTGGCACTTCCGGATCCTGACGATGCCGGTCTGGGATCCGGACGGGACCTATCTGGGCCGCTGCGGACTCAAATATCCTGTCCGCAACCACGTCCCGCCCACGGTCGCCCTGCAGGAGGGCCTTGAGCAGTCCGTGACGGGGCATCACCTGCGGGCCGCGGGCTCTCCTCGACTGGTCGATGATGAATCTCGCCCAGGCCAGCGGCCTGTCGCATTCCACGGTGCGGCGTCTGGAGGAGGACAGCGAGCATCGGGGAAGCCGCTCCCGCTTGCAGGCGGTCGAGGCGCTGCGCCGGGCGGGTGTCCGCTTCATTGCCATCGACGATGGGACCCTGGCGGTCGCCCGGATCTGAGCGACACCCGCGCCCGACCGGCGAATGCGCGGGATCCGTCCTGTCGCGCCGCACCGGAGCCCGACTCCGCGCGTGGGCCGCCGTGAGGGGCCCCCAGCCCCAGCGCGGAGACCGGGACGGGCGGATCAGGCGATCCGCCGTCATGCGCTCCCGCGCCCGCTTCCGATGGCGCCCCGGCCGGGCCGCCGACGGAGGGCGGGGCAGGCCGCTTCACCTCAGGCCGCCTTGTGGCCGAGTTGGATCGCCTTGGCGATCTCCGAGCGCTTGGCGGCGTAGCCCGGGGCGACCATCGGGTAGTCGGCGGGCAGGCCGTACTTGGCCCGGTAACGCTCCGGCGTGAGGCCGTGTGCCGTGAGGTGACGCTTCAGCGTCTTGTAGGACCGGCCGTCGATGAAGCTGATCAGGCCATCCTGCTGGATCGAGGACTCGATCTGTGCCGCGGTTGGACCGGTCCAGCCCGGACCAGATCCCGAGGCGCTTCCCTGAAGCACCGAGATGGCCGTGTGTACCTGGTCGATCAGAACCGGAAGATCGCCCACACCCACCACAGTGCGGGACACGTAGGCCGCAACCAGTGATGCCGTGCACTTGATCAGGTCTGTATTCAGATCTGAAGTCTTTTCATTCAAATCGATCGTATTCATGGATCCCCCAATACAGAGAGTCGAGGTACAGAGGTTGACGCATCGATAAAGCCGAGGGTTTGATCGGCATTTATCGCCCAATCATGCGCCAAACTGCTTCGAGTCTGCCAAGATTGGCACGTAACTATACAAAGACTTGTCAATTCGTCCAGAGTTTATCTCAAGATGTTCTTTGAACGTTTTCTGTTCTTCTGAAGCAACATGAGGTTGTCCTGCTTCGACGTCGTCGCAAATATTGTGCAGCGTTGGAATTTGGTTCGGCGTCCTGTCGGCGATGACTTCGAACGAGCGCGCGATGACAGGCTGCGATCGTGCGAATCAGTCGTGGCGATATGGGTCGATCAGGGATGCTGCCCCGCCGCGAGAGGGTTGCGCTGCGGCCTGCGAGCTTTCGGGAGGCGGGGCGCGGCAGGATCCCGGGCCTCGTCAAAGTTATCCGCGGCCGGCGCGCCGGCGCTGGCGCCTGGCCAAGGCCGCGATTAACAAAGTCATCAGGCAAGTCGTGGATCGTGCGGCCCGGGCGCTTCGCGAAACTCTCGCTTGTCGGGAGCCTCCCTCCGGCCGTGACGGCACGGCGGCATCTGTGCGAGAGGCTCGTCGGCGCACGCTTTCGAGGGCGACCCTAAATGTCCGGACCGTGTTCGACCTCCATCCCGCGCACGCTCTCGGCGCTTGAGGCGGCCGGACCGGGCGTCGCGGAGGCGGGCAGCCGGATGGCGCCCCTCTGGATGCTGCTCGTCGGGCGGTCCGCGGTCCGCCGCCACTGGCACCTCATCGTCGCCATGGGGCTGCTGTGGTCGTCGCTCGGCATCCTCGTGGTGATCGATTCCCTTGACGGTGCGCTCCACGTGCCGGACCGGTGGTTCGGCCTGATCCTGCTTGCCGAGGGCATGAGTTCCCTCGCCGTCGGTGCATCCGCAATCGGCGCCGCACGCCGCCTGCGCCTCGCCAAGGGGGCGCTACTGTCGGTCATGGCCGTGCTGATCATGATGGCCACGCGGCACAGCACCTTCCTGCTCGCCATGATCTTCGGCATCGCCTTCGTGGCCGACGGACTGGTCCGAATCACGATCGCGAGCCTGCTGAAGTTTTCCGGCTGGCGGATGTCGGTGGCCCTCGGCGGCCTCAGCATTGCCTTCGGCCTGTTCCATCTCCAGCCCTGGCCGACTTGGTATGCCGGCACGGTGGGCTACTGCATCGGGATGTTCCTGATCCTGAACGGGGCCAACCTCGCTCTGGTCGGCCTGCGCACCCGCCGCCTGGGCACCGCCGAGCCGGCCGTGTCCGTCAGCGACGCCGAGGCCGGTAGCCTGACGGTCTATGTCTGGACCCCCACCGGGCAGGCGACCACGCCGGCCGGCCAGCGGCTGCTCCGGCGCTACGTCGCCTCCGTCGACAAGGCCGGGCGGTTCTCCACCGGCCACGCCGCCCTGCAGCAGGGCGACGACCTCTATATCAGCCACTATCCCGCGGTGGAGATCGACCGCTCGCCCACCAATCTGCGCTCGAGCCTGCGCGCCGGTCCCGAGAACGACGTGCCCGGGCGCTTCCTACCCTCCCACGCGGCGGAGGTGGCGGATTGGTGCCCGGCGACCGTGGCGGTGACCCTGAACGGCATCGACGCCGCCCGGCTGCGGGCGTTCTGGGCGCGTTACAGCGTCGACACCACCTACAATTTCATCAGCCGCAACTGCTCCACCACGGTCGCCCGGGCGCTGGATATCGCCGTCGAGGGTGCGTTCAGCCGGGGCGGTCATCCCTGGCGGCAGCTCGCCGCGGCGCTGACCACGCCGGAATTCTGGGCTGCGGCCTTCCTGCGCAACGGGGCCCGCTCCATGACGTGGACCCCCGGCCTGGTGCTCGACTATACGCGGGCGCTCAGCGCCCTCGTCGATCCGGCCTCGCCGGTGCCGTCGATCGCGTGGAAGCGGGTCGGGTGGCGGCTCCTGCGCAACTGGCGGGTACGGGGCCTGACGGCGCTGACCCCGGTCGTCCGGGAGCCCTCCGTGCCGGGGGGCGGCCCGACGGAGGCCTGATCAAGTCCCGGTCGCGGCCACCCGCTCAAGGGTCCCTGCCGGCGGCGGTGCGACCGCTGGCGAGATCGGTCGCGATGGTCTGCATCACAGTCAGCGTGTCGATCTCGTCCTGCTCTGCGCCGTGGTCGCTGAGCTTCACGATCACCGTGCCGGTCTTCTGGTTCACGTAGATGTACTGCCCGTAGACGCCGATCGCGGAGATGTCGTCGTCCTCGCCGCCCGGCGCATGCCACCACTGGGCCGAGTACTGCCAGCCGTCGACGTCGCGCCGGGCCGGCGTCATGATCCGTTCGATCCAGCGGGCCGGTATGATGCGGTTGGCGCCCGACCGGCCCTGATCCGCCACCAGCAGGCCGAGGCGGGCGAAGTCGCGGGCCGTCGCGTTGATGCAGCAGAACGCCTTCTCGATGCCGTCGGGCCGGTCGAGGTTCCAGGTGGCGTCGGCCTGGGCGCCCATCGGCTTCCAGATCCGCTCCGAGAGGATGTCGGCCAGCGGCTTGCCCTCGGCCCGGGCGAGGATCAGGCCGAGCAGCTCGGTATCGATGCTGCGGTAGCGGCCCTTGCTGCCGGGCTTGAACGCCAGATGCGCGTTGTCGCGCACGAAGGCCGTGATGTCGCGCGTCAGGTACATCCCGGCGGTGCCGGTCAGGGGATGCCGGGGATCGTAATTCTCCGGCACCGCGATCCCGCTCGCCATGTCGAGGAGATTGCGCACGGTGATCTGGCCGAAGACGGCCCCGTTCTTCAGGTCGGGCAGGAGGGCCGAGACGCGGTCGGTCTCGGCGAGCTGGCCCCTCGCCACTGCGGCGCCGACCAGCAGCGAGACGATGGACTTCGCCACCGACCACGACGGAAACAGCGTGTCCGGTCCGGTGCCCGCGCGCTGCCATTCGTGGATCAGGGCGCCGTCCTGCACCACCAGGAAGGCATTGGTGTGGGTCGCCTCCAGCACCGTCATCAGCGGAACCGCTTTTCCCTTCCAAGGGACGCGGTCGACGATCGGGCGCGGCCGGGCCGGCAGGTCGCTCGCCCGTGCGGGGGCCTGGACGATCCGGCTCGGGAACCACGTGCCCACCGACGACGGCTCGATGACCGCGAGCGCCGTCAGGGTGACGGGGTCGGGGACGTTGATCAGCGCGGCGGCGGTCCAGGCGCAGCCCGCAACGGCGGCACCGCCGGCTGTCGCAATCACGCCCCACCGGCGGCCCCGGCGTGTGCGGGCCGGAGAATCCGGGGTCGCCGAGGACGCGGTCATGCTGGATCTGTGTCGCTCTGGATCGTCGCTGTCGCACCGCCGACCCCGCGGCGGGACGGCGCGCCGCCACCATGATCAGGAGGCATTAACGAAAGCCCCCTGTGCCCCGCGTCCGGTCGCGGCGCGCCTTGTTCGTTGCCCGCGAAAGTCCGAGGCGCCGGTTCGGAAATGTTCATGGATCTGTGGCCTTGTATCGGGCCGCGGCCGCCGATGTCCTGCGGCCGCTTCGAAGCAGAGTTCGGCCGGCCCACGCCTCTCCGTCTGCTCGGGCGTCCGATTCGAACCTGGTTCTACACGCCTCAGTCGCCCGCCTCACCAGCCTGTGCAGCCTGAAAGTTCGCCGCGCCATGAATCCGTACCTGATCCTCGGGCTCGCCATCGGCGCGGAGGTCACCGCCACCCTGGCATTGAAGGCCGCCGAGGGTCTCACCCGCCCGGGGCCGACGGTGATCGTGGCCCTCGGATACGGCACTGCCCTTTGGCTGATGTCGACCAGCATGGACATGCTGCCGATCGGCGTCGTCTACGCGATCTGGTCGGGAATCGGCATGATCGGCGCGGCGCTTGGCGGTGCGTGGCTGTACGGCGAGGCGATCAACCCGACGATGCTGGCGGGCATCGGGGTGATCGCCGTGGGCGTGACTATCCTGGCCGCCGGCCAGGGCCAGCACTGAGGCTCCCGGGGCCAGGCCGGTCCCGAAACGGGACGCCCCCGCCACATCCTCGCCGCGAACGTGCCGTCAAGCTTGGCCTTCGTCCGGTCGGAGCGGAACACCGCCCGACGGGTCAGGCTGGAGGAGCACGGAGCGCGGATGCATGCAGGGTAGCGAGAGGACGAAGGTCGGTTCTGCACTGATCGTTCTGGCGGCGACCGGCGGCCTGGGGGCCTGCAACACCGCGTCGCCGGTGCTCACGACGGGATCGATCCCCGACCGCAAGCCGCCGATGGCCGTCAGCGACGCCGAGCGCGATTGTCTCGGCCGCGCCATGTACTTCGAATCGAATCGGAGCGACAGCGACGGGCTGGTCGCCGTCGGCACGGTGGTCATGAACCGGCTCGAGAACGCGATCTTCCCGGGCGGCATCTGCGCGGTGGTCGGGCAGCCGGGACAATTCGCGCCGGGCGTGCTCACAAAGCCAATGCAGGAGAAGGACTTGCTGAAGGTCGCCGATGCCGCCGACGCCGTCCTGGCCGGCGAGCGCCACCCGAAGGTCGGGAAGGCGATGTACTTCCACACCGCGGGCCACCGCTTCCCCTACACAAACATGCACTACGTGGCCGTCGCCGGCGGCAACGCCTTCTATGAGAAGCGCGACAGGCAAACGGTCAAGCTGGAGAAGCAGGAGAAGCCGGGTCAGCAGGACAAGCCGGCCACGCCCGCCCTCCCCGCGACGGCCTTGACCTTCGCGGCTGTGCCCGCGCCGCTGGCTGTCGGCCATTGATCGAGCACGCGTGATCTGATCGCCCCGCTTTGAGGGAGGCCGCGCGACCGCGTTCCGATCAGCCGGCTGCCTCCTCCGCGCGGATCGCGTGCGGGTTCCGGGCCTCCTGCCGGGCCGCCGCCAGCACCCGTTGCCGGCTCCGCGGCTCCCGCAGTGCATCCCAAAGGCGGGGCAGTTCCAGGGCCGGCAGCACGTCGCAATCCAGTCCGGACGAGTCTCCGGATTCGGACCCCAATTCCTGGACGAATATATCGGCCGGCCTCCCGAGTGCCTGGGCCAGTCTCCCCAGCAGAGCGTCGGCTTGGACGGTCGGGATCATGGGGAATCCTGTTTCTGCGCCGTCAGTCGAACCGGATCCTTGCCTTTAAGTTGTATGCTCGGCATTCAACCAGGTTACTGCCCCGCCATGTCCGACGACGACGGTTTTGACCGCATGGTGGAGGCGGCGATTGCGGCCCATCAGCTCTTGGCCGCGCATGGTACGACGACGATGCGGCTCCTGTCCCGGCTGCTGCTCATGGAGATCGGCACGGAGATCGCGGCGCGCCGCGACTCCGCTACGGCCGCCAACGACAATCCGGATGCGGTGGAGGAATAGAGCCCTGTTCGCCGCCGTTAAAGCCGGGTCGCCGGTCATCGGAGGAGCCGGATCCGATCCGTAATCATTGGAACCATGCAATGGAAGGGGCCTCAAATCTGTTGATCGGCCTATCCATCTAAGCGAGCGGCATTTACACCGCGAGCTAACGGCCTAGCTTGTCGGTAGAAACTACCCACGAATCACGGGTCCTTCGCCGATGATCGCGAAACGGGTAGCGCTCGCTGGTGCGCTCCTCCTGCTGAGCATCACGCCCTCGATCTCCCAGCTGCGCCGTCCGATGACGTGCACAGAGGAAGCGTCGGTCAGGCTCGATGCCGCCACCTCTGAAGAGGCGAAGCCGCAGCCCCGCAAGGCCCGGACGTTCTCGGTGGTCTCCAGCGGCGGTCTGCTCACCGTGATCTCAGCGGGACGCTCCGACTATTACGAATGTCAGCCCGCCTCGCCGCGGCTGAATGAGCGCACGCCGCGCAACGCGATCAAATGTCAGAACGGTGTCTATTTCCTGCTGATCGATCTGAACAGGATGAACTTCGTCGAGGCGCAGCTCAACCCCGAGGAGCGCCAAGAGGTGAAGGTCAGCTACGGGACCTGTCGGACCCTGTAGGGGCGGCGCGGAGCCTCCATTCGCCGCCCTCTCCTGTGTCGAACGCCTGCCGTCGCGGTGGCCGGCCGGGTTAGTCCATGTGGATCAGGACGTAGGCGGCGGCGGCAACGGCCGTGAGGGTGAGGGCGATCAGCAGGGCTGTCTTCCCGGATGGCCCCTGCGGCGGGTCTGGGGCGACGATCATGCGGCTTCTCCAGGCCGGTAAACGGACGAAGACCGCTTTCCGGTTTGATGATCGGCAGGCGGCGGGTCGCCTCTGCCGAAAGACACGGGTCTTTCCGTTGGTTCCCTGAGCCGCGCCGGTCCGCATTCCCGCCGTCCCCGGAGCATCACCGACAGAAGCGCGCCGCGGCCGGTGTCCACTGGCCGAAGCCCGTCGCGACCATGTTCGCCACGACCCGGCAGATATAGATCTTCTGCGCGGCGTTGTTGTGCGGACCGGCATGGTAGCGCGCCACGGCCATGGTCCAGCTGCCCTCGCGCTGCTTCAGATCCCGCAGGAATTGCGTTGCGTAATCCACGTTCGCGTGCGGGTCGATCATGGCCTCGACCGAGCCGAACTTGCCGCCGTGATAGTGGTGATTGATCTGCATGCAGCCGAGATCGATCAGGCGCACCCCCCTGCGGCGCGCCTCGGTGAAGTGGGCGAGCACATCCTGTGGCCCGGTCGCGAAATAGGCCGCCCCGGCGATGTTCATGGCATAGGGTTGCAGGGAGCCGCGCTTGCCTGTCTCCGTGAGGCCGACCGCATAGAGGACGCCGAGGGGGACACCGTAACGGGTCGAGGCGCGGCCCATCTCGGCCTCGCACACATTCGCGGTGGCCGGGACGGCGCTACAGATAAACGCCGCCGTCGCGAGGACGTACCGTCTCATCCACCCGCTCCCCGTCGCGTCTGTCGGTCGCCGGCCGCTGGTCAGCCTGCCGCTGCCTGTCCCCACCGTCGCCCGGTCGGGCACCGCCATCCGTCAAGGCGGATTGGCCCTGTGGCGGGGCCTCTCCTGAAAAGCTCCCGGCCTCGGCCGGTCGAGCCGGTTCGACGGTTACGGCAGCCTGGTAATTGGCCTGCTTGAGCAGGTCGGTGAGGATCGCCGCGTCCCGATGCAGGAGAGCCGCCGTCTCCGGTCGCGAGGCGCGCAGATGCGTCTCGAGCTGGCCGTCCGCGAGCCGCAGCTCCACCGTGACCGTTCCGAGTTCCTCCGGCCTGAGCTGGATCCTGAGCATGCGCAGCGGCCCGTCCGGAGGTGGCCTGACCGTCGGGTCAGCGTGGATCCGCGGTTCCGGCTTCTGGGCGGCTGCAGGGTCGATCGCGTCCGCGATCGCGGACACGATCGTCGGTAGCCCAAGCAGCGGGGAGCCCGGCTCGGCCCCGTCCCCGGCCCGGAGGCCGGAGACGGGATAGTCCGCCAGAGCGTGCCGGCCGGCTGAGGCCGGGGCATCCCTGGCATGTCCGGGTTCTGTCATTCTGACGATCGCGCGGCCGTCCTCCAGTTCCGGGACGTCCGCTCGGTCCGACTCGACCGCACCGCTTCCGGCCGCACCATCTCCGAGGCGCAGGCCAGGCTCGATCCGGGTCAGGAGCGGGACCTTCGGCGCCGCTGCGGCGGCCAGGTCGGGCAATCCGGTCCGGACGGCCGGACCCGCTGCGGCATCGATGTGTGTCGGCGCGGCTGCTGCCGCTGCGGCGATGGCCGGCCCGCTCGAACCCGGTGCGGTGACGGCGGGTACCGGAGCGGCCGGCATCGCGCGGGACAGGACGGGCGCGAAGTGGATGGCGCGGTCGACCACCTCGACTTCCGGTGCGCGTCCGAGGCCCGCTTCGTCGCCCGGCACGAGGGGCGCGGAGGCCGCCCGCGCAGCCGCTCCGATCCCCGCATCGGTGGCGCCATCGAAGTCCAGTCCAGACCCCGCCGGGCCGCCGGCGATCCCGGCTGCAGCGGAGAGCCCGGAACCGGGCGGTGCTGCTCCGGCTGGCCCTTGGATTCCATCCCCGGATTCGGTTGGTGCGGCCGGGGCCGGAGCTTCGGCCGCGCGTGCCGCGCTCAGCATGCCGGCGAGGATTGCGGCACCGTCGCTCGCCGGCACGGCCAGGACGGTCCCCGACCCTGTTCCGGGTCCGGCCATCGAGTCGGGCTCGTCCGTCCCCTCCGCCTCGTCTGCACCCCAATCGGCGGAGGCAGCTGAAGGGGCGCGGGCGGCCGCCCGCATGACAGCTTCGAAACCGCGCTTCGGCGACGCCTCCGGCGCAGCCTGCGGATCAGCCTCTGGATTGGGCGATGCCACATCCCGATCGAGCTTCGGGATGGATTTCTGAACCGTGGCGGTGATCGAGGTCACGGGCGCGCCTTGCTGAGGAGCAGATCGACGTGGTCGATTGTCGATTGAGCCTTGGGAATCAGGCTGTCGGGCCTGTCGGCGGACGCCTCTCGCATGCCCCGCGGGGATGCGCTCTCCGCCTCGGGGGTAAGTGATCTGCCCCCGAGACCGCGTCCGATCTCCTCGGCCGTTGATAGCGCCGTCGCGAGAAGGGGCAGGTCGCCGGCGGGCAGGTTGGACCGGTCCAGGTTCCTCAGCGTCAGCAGCCCGGACTTGAATGTTGCCAGATTCACGATCTCGGCCGCTGCCCGGTATAGTCGGGCCCGGGCCGCTTCCGGGCTCCCGGGCGCGCAGAGCGCCAGCGCCCTGTCGGCGATCAGGAGGGTCGCGGCCGTCTTGCCCTGCCCGATCGCCGTCCGGGCAATCAGCAGGTACAGGTCCCGCCGGCTCTCGGGGTCGAGTTCGCTCAGGATCCGGTTCATCGCCGTGAGGCGCGCCGGGTCCTCGCCGACGTTGAACTGGGTCAGCTGGAAGCCGAGGCGTTGCCGGAAATTGCCGGCATAGACCGAGTGCGGGTAGCGGCGCAGGTACTGGATGGCCAGGGCCTCGAACTTCTTCAGGTCGCCGACCTGACCGAGGGTGAAGATCTCGCGGCGCAGAGCCCCCTCCTCCGCGAGGGTTCCCGGCAGGAGCACCCCCAGACGGTGGCGCTGATCCTGTCCAAGGTGAAGCCGGCCTGCGCCGCCAAGGTGATGGCGCAGCTGCCAGCCCCGCTGCGCAACGGCGTGATGCGGCGGATGCTCACATTCAAGCCGATCGTCGAGACCACGATGAAGATGATCGAGCAGACGATTCACGAAGACTTCATGATCAACCTCGCGCGCAACGCCGCGGCGGACACCCATTCGCGGATGGCCGACATCATCAACAAGATGGAGCGCCAGAGCATGGAGGAGGTGCTGGATAATCTCACGCAGTCGCGCCCGAAATCGGCGGAAATCCTGAAAAGCCTGCTTTTTACTTTCGACGACATCATTCATCTTACGCCCCGCGCGCGCACGACCCTGTTCGATCAGATCCCACACGAGAAGGTCCTTCTCGCGCTGAAGGGTACGAGTGCACCGCTGCGCAACGTCGTGCTCACGGCCCTGACCGCCCGCGTCCGGCGCCTCGTGGAGCACGAGCTCGAGGGCGGCGAGCCGGCCACGCAGCGGGACGTGCTCGAGGCCCGCCGCTTCATCACCGATCAGGCCCTTGAGATGGCGGCCCGCGGCGAGATTGAACTCAGCCCGGCCGATATGGACGAGACCTACATCCGCTAGAGCCGGAACCGGTCGCGCGGCGGTCCGGCCCGATCCTTCGCCCGTGTGGCAACACGCACCCCGTCGCCGCGTCGGTTCGCCGCTCGGCGGAGAACACCCGAGAGCGACGCGGCGCGATGTCGGACGACAAGGAGAGCAAAACCGAGGCGGCGAGCGAGAAGAAGATCAGCGATGCGCTCGCGCAGGGCAACACCCCATTCTCACGCGAGGCGCCGGTCTTCGCCTCGATCATGGGCCTGCTGATCTTCCTCGTCTTCGTGGTGCGGGATCAGGGTGCTCCGTTCGTGCAGCGGCTCACCCTGCTCCTCGAGCAGCCGCGGAACTTCAGCGTCGAGACAAGCCCGGACGCCACGCGCCTCGTCCACGCCCTGGCCCTGGAGATGGGCCGGTTTCTGCTGCCGGTGCTGGTGATCCTGCTCGTCGCCGGGATCGCCGCCTCGATCTTTCAGAACGCGCCCCGCATCGTGTTTGATCGCATCCAGCCACAATGGTCCCGCATCTCGCCCGCCAGCGGGTGGAAGCGGATTTTCAGCCAGCAAGGTTTCGTCGAGTTCGGGAAAAGTATCTTCAAGTTCCTGGCGGTCGGCGGCATGTCCTTCATGGTCCTGCGCGCCGACCGGCACGAGATCGTGAACGTCATGTTTGTGGACCCGATCGGCCTGCCCGAGTTCCTGCTGACCCTGTCGGTCCGCCTGATCTCGGCCGTCAGCGTCGCGACCATCGCGCTGGTGGCGGGCGACCTGGTCTGGTCACGCCTGCGCTGGCAGCGCGATCTGCGGATGTCGCGACAGGAGCTGAAGGACGAGTTCAAGCAGACCGAGGGCGATCCGGTGGTGAAGGCCAGGCTGCGCTCACTGGCGCAGGACCGGCTGCGCAAGCAGATGATGGCCGCGGTGCCCCGCGCCACGATGGTCCTGGCGAACCCGACGCACTACGCGATCGCGCTCCGCTACGACCAGAGCGAGAACGACGCCCCGGTTGTGCTGGCCAAGGGCGCGGACCTCATCGCCCTGCGTATCCGCGAGGTCGCCGAGAAGAACGGGATCGAGGTCGTCGTCGACAAGGCCCTGACCCGGGCGATGTACGACCATGTCCAGGTCGACCAGGCGATCCCGGCGGAGTTCTACCGGGCGGTGGCGAATCTGCTGGTCTACGTGATGACGCGCAAGCGACGCTGAGGGGATCCGGCTTCGAGGAGGACGATGTCGCTGACGCGGTGGCTCGGTCCGACCTGCCGGCATAGGCTGACCGGGCGCCGACACCGTCAGGACGTGTCCCGAAGCGCATCGCGCGCTCCGGGAACCGGATCGGGACCGGCCTCAGGCCCCCAGGCGCTTCGCCTCCCGGCGGAATCGGTGCAGGACGAACTCGGTGTAGCCGTTCGGCTGCTGCGCGCCCTCGAAGACCAGGGCCTCCGCGGCCCGGAAGGCCGGCCCGTCGAAGCCCGGGGCCATCGGCCTGTAGGCCGGATCGCCCGCGTTCTGCCGGTCGACCACACCCGCCATCCGCCGCAGGGACTCGGCGACCTGTTCCCGGTCCACGATCCCGTGGCGCAGCCAGTTGGCGATGTGCTGGCTGGAGATCCGCAGCGTCGCGCGGTCCTCCATCAGGCCGACCTCGTGGATGTCGGGCACCTTGGAGCACCCGACGCCCTGGTCGATCCAGCGGACCACGTAGCCCAAAATTCCCTGGCAATTGTTGTCGAGTTCCTCCCGCACCGCCTCCGCCGCGAAGGCACCCTCGGCCAACGGCAGGGTCAGCATGGCGGTGCGGGACGCGGGCGTCCGGCCGGCGAGCGCCGCCTGGCGGGCGCGGACATCGGTCTGGTGATAATGGAGCGCGTGGAGCGTCGCGGCGGTCGGGGACGGCACCCAGGCGGTGTTGGCGCCGGCCTCCGGATGGGCGCCCTTGGCCTCCAGCATCGCTTCCATCCGGTCGGGGGCGGCCCACATGCCCTTGCCGATCTGGGCGTGGCCCGGCAGCCCGCAGGCCAGCCCGGCATCGACGTTGCCGTCCTCGTAGGCCTGGATCCAGGCGGTCGCCTTCATGGCATCCTTGCGGACCACGGGACCGGCCTCGAGCGAGGTGTGGATCTCGTCGCCGGTCCGGTCGAGGAAGCCGGTATTGATGAAGAACAGCCTTTCCGCCGCCGCCGCGATGGCCGCCTTGAGGTTCAGCGTCGTGCGCCGCTCCTCGTCCATCACGCCGATCTTGAGGGTGCGTGGCGCCAGCCCGACCAGCGCCTCGACCCGCCCGAACAGCTCCACCGCGAAGGCGACCTCGTCGGGACCATGCAGCTTCGGCTTGACCATGTAGACCGAGCCGGTCCGGCTGTTGCGCAAGGGGCCGGTGCCGTTCAGATCGTGCAGGGCGATCAGCGCGGTCACCGCCGCGTCGAGGATCGTCTCGGGGATCTCGGCGCCGTCGAGAGTCACGGCGTCGGTGTACATGTGATGACCGACGTGCCGGACCAACATCAGCGAGCGGCCCGGCAGGGTCAGGCGCCCGCCGTCTGGGGCCGTGTAGGTCCGATCCTCGGCGAGCCGACGCTCGATCGTGCGGCCACCCTTGGACAGGCTGGCGGCGAGATCGCCGCGCATCAGGCCGAGCCAGCTGCGATAGACCGCGACCTTGTCGGCCGAATCCACGGCGGCGACGGAATCCTCCATGTCCATGATGGTCGAGAGGGCAGCCTCCAGCACCACATCGGCGATGCCGGCCGGGTCGGTGCGGCCGATCGGGCTCGTGCGGTCGATGACGATCTCGATATGCAGGCCGTTGTGGCGCAGCAACAGGGCGGTGGGCGCCTCGGAGGTGCCGGTGAACCCGGCGAACGCCGCCGCGCCGGTCAGGCCGGCGCTGCGTCCGGCGCCCAGGTCCACAGCCAGGCGGCCGCCGGTCACCGAGAAGCCCACGGCATCGGCCCAGGAGCCGACGCTGAGCGGCGCGGTCGCATCGAGGAACGCCTTGGTCCTGGCCACCACCGCGGCGCCCCGGGCCGGGTTGAACCCGGTGCCGGGCGCGCGGTCTCCGTCCTGCGGGATCGCGTCGGTGCCGTAGAGGGCATCGTAGAGGCTGCCCCAGCGGGCATTGGCGGCGTTGAGCGCATAGCGGGCGTTCGAGATCGGCACGACGAGCTGCGGGCCGGCAATCTCGGCGATCTCCGCATCCACGTTCTCGGTGGTCACCCGGACAGGACCGGGCTCCGGCTGCAGGTAGCCGATCTGCGTGAGATAGGCCGCGTAGGCGGCCGGATCGTGTGGCCGGCCCCGATGGTCGCGGTGCCAGGAATCGATGTCGGCCTGCAGGTCGTCGCGCCGGTCGAGCAGCGCCCGGTTGCGCGGTGCGAGATCGCGGACGATCGCCGCGAAGCCCGACCAGAATCGATCGGCCGAGAGGCCGGTGCCGGGCAGCGCCTCCTCGGACAGGAAGGTGCGGAGGTCTTCAGCGACGACGAGATCCGACATGGCGATCCTCTGGGATGCGATGGGTACGGACCGTCAGAAAAAGTCGAACGGCCCGTGAAATTTTTTTGATTTCCCTCGATAGACCCCTTGGCACCCGCGAAAAAGGCGGCAAAAGGAGTTTGATTTTTTCCGCTGCGTTGAGAATGCACGACCAGAGCGATCTCGAGATCTTCGCCCGCGTGGTCCGGACCGGCAGCCTCACCCAGGCCGGGTCGGAACTCGGCCTATCGGTGGCAGTGGTCTCGAAGCGGCTGAAGCGGCTGGAGGAACGGCTCGCCGTGCGCCTGCTGCACCGCACCACGCGACGTCTCGCCCCGACCGATATCGGCGCGGCCTTCTTCGAGCGGATCGCCCCGATCGTCGACGCCATTGCGGAGGCCGAGAGCCTCGTGTCGCAGAACGCGACGCGCGCGCGCGGGACGCTCCGTGTGACGGCACCGAGTTCCTTCGGGCGGTTGCACATCGTCCCGCATCTGCGGGCCTTCTTCGCCCTCCACCCCGACCTCGTACTCAACCTGGAGCTGAGTGACGATTTCGAGTCGATCGTCGAGCGCGGCTACGACCTCGCGATCCGGGTCGGCGCGCTGGAGAGTTCCGGGCTGACGGCGGTGCGCCTCGCGCCGGTGCGGCGGGTCCTCTGCGCGCGGCCGAGCTACCTCGACGCGGCGGGGCGGCCGCAGAGCCTCGAGGATCTGCGCGGCCATGTCTGCCTCGCCACCGAGAACCAGAATCCCTGGCGGCTCATCGGACCGGAGGGACCCTGCACGGTGAGCGCGTCGGGTCCCCTGCGCACCCATTCCAACGAGGTTGTGCGCGAGGCGGTGATCGGCGGCCTCGGGATCGCGCTCCGGTCCACCTGGGACGTGCATGCGGAACTGCGCGACGGGCTCTTGGAGATTGTGCTGCCCGCCTACACGGCGGCGGCCTCGGCGGGCATCTTCGCAGTCTACCCGAGCCGCGCCTTCGTGCCGGCCAAAACCCGGGCCTTCATCGCATTCCTGAAGCAGACCTACCGCGCGAGCGGGGCCGGGGCCGAGGGGTGAGGGGCTGGCAGTCTATGCGAGGCGCGACGAGCCCGGGCCTCGTGCGAGAACAGATTGATCGCACGAGTCCGGGGCAGGCCGACCAGGGACCGCCCACGCTCTCCCGGATCCTCGGGTGCCGGGCGATTGGAGATCGCCCGGCCTCGACGGAGCCCTTCGGCGGCCGCATCGCCTTCTGGCGGGCTCCGTCGAGGCCCGCTGGCGCGGGTACCTCAGGATGCGGTCGAGGGCCGGCGCGCGTTCGTCGGTTCGAAGGCTGTCGCGGCGCGCCCCTTCGGGACCCTCACCCCTGCGCGAAATCCGGATCCGTCCGCGCCAGCATCCGCTTGAACGCTGCCCATTCGTTGTCGGGCGCCCCCTGGACCGCGACGCGGTCGTAGCCGGCGGCGTATTGCCCGGCGGTCTTGGCGGCGATGGCGGAGGAGGGCCGGATCACCGGCGCGCCCGCCGCCTGGATCGCCAGCTGCGCCCGGCACGAGCGCTCCATGTTGTGCATCAGCCGGAACGCCTCGCCGACCGTGCGCCCGCAGGTCAGCAATCCGTGATTGCGCAGAACCATCACGGGCTTGTCACCGAGATCGGCCACCAGCCGCTGCCGCTCGTCGAGGTCGAGGGCGATGCCCTCGTAGGCGTGGTAGGCAACCCGCCCCGTGAACTGCATGGACCACTGGTTCAGGGGCAGCAGCCCCTCCTCCTGGCAGGAAACCGCCACGCCCGCCACCGTGTGGGTGTGCAGCACGCAGATCGCGTCGTGGCGGGCCGCATGGATGGCGCTGTGGATCGTGAACCCGGCCGGGTTGATGCCGAGCCCCATCGGATCCTCGAGCACCCGCCCGTCGATGTCGACCGTGACGAGGTTCTCCGGTGTCACCTCCTCGAAGCGCATCCCGTAGGGGTTGATCAGGAACCGGTGCCCGCCCCCCGGCAGCCGGGCCGAGATGTGGGTGTAGATGCTGTCGTCGAGGCCGAGGCGATGGATCAGACGGTAGGCGGCCGCGAGATCGACGCGCATCGCCCGGATCGCGGCGTGATCGGCGCGGCCTGCATCCCAGTCCGTGACCGTCGAGTGTGTGGCTGCGCTCATGCGACGGCTCCCTGCCGGCCGACTCTGTCGGGTCCCGGGATCGCCGCCCGGCGCAGGCGGTCCCGCGATTCCGGGGCGGCGGCTCGGGGCGAGGTCCGAGCCCGAGAATCGCCGGCAGGGTGCACCACGGCGCGCGGCCCGGCAATGCGGTGGCCCAATCGCGGGCGGGCACTCGCAGGGCCGGGAGCCGGGGACGAACCATCGCCGGGGCAGGCCTCGACCCGCTCCAAAGCGGGCCCTGCTCGCATAGCCCGCGGCGGGTCGTTGGCGCTGAGAGCGCGCGTCTCCTCCGCCAGGACGCCGCCGATGATCACGATCTGCCGTCCCGGCGGCGGTGACGCGGTCCGACGCCGCCCTAGAAGCGTTGTTCGGTGCGGCCGGGATTGGGACCGCGGCCGTGATAGGACGCCATGCACAGGTGCCAGATCTGCGAGCCGAGGTCGTAGAGGCTGAGATTGTTCGGGTTCGGGTAGCTGAAGATTTGGGCCCGCGCCTGCTCACGGCAGGCTGCGTCCTGCGGGCTCTGAATGGGCGGCTCCGGCACGGATTGCGCCGCCGCCGCCGTCGTCAGGGCGATCACGGTTGCGAGGGTGGTCAGCAGGGCGCGCATCGTCACAGGTCTCCGGATACGGCATCGCGGCGGCAGCAGCGCTGCCGCCGCGAGTCTGGGTAGCGCTATGGGATGCCAGCGGCAATCGCGGGGTCAGCGGTCGGTGCAGGTTCGATCGAAGCGCTCGCGCCCGTAGAAGCGGGGTCCGTAGACGGCCGGACCTGGGCCGTAGAACGGGCGGACATTCAGGACGCACCGACCCTGCGGGTCGCGGTGGGCTCTGGGACCGCACCGATATCCGACCTCGATCATCCCGCTCGCGTCGCTCTCCACGCGGTAGTGCCGCGAAGCCGGCGCGTCGGCGACGGCTCGGGAGGGGGCGCTGCTGCACAGCACGGCTCATCGGGCCGCCGGATGGCATCGGCCCAGCGTGACGGCCAGCCGGGCCTCAGCCGGCCAGCGCGACCTCGACCCCGGTCCCGATCGCCAGCAACCGGTGGTCTTGCCCGTGCCGGGCGAGCAGCATCAGCCCCGCCGGCCGGGACAGGCCGGGCATCGGCAGGGACAGGCCGGTGAGGTCAAAGAAGTTGCCGAAGGCGGTGTTGCGCAGCATCAGGCGATTGGCTGCCAGGAAGGCCGCGTCGTCCGCCTCCAGAGGAGCGGTGAGCGGCGCCGTAATGGCGGTCGCCGGGAGTGCCAGCACGTCGATCGGGGCGAGATGCCGGTCGAAGGCGGCGATCAGCTCGGCCCGGCTGCGCAACGTCCGGATGTAGCGCGCCGCCGTCGCGGTCCGGCCGGCCACGATGCGGCGGTGGACCCGCGGGTCGTAGCGGCCGGCTTCGCCGTCCAGCCAGTCGGCGTGGATCGCCGCGGCCTCGATCGCCGCGAGGGAGCCGTCCGGCAGGGCCACGTCCATCGCGGTGAGGAGATCGTCGATCGGGTGGTCGACGATTCGGGCGCCGGCCCGGGACAGGCAGGCCAGCGCGCGCTCGAAGGCTTCCGCCACGAGCGGCTCCGTCTCGGTGAACAGCAGGCCCCGCGGAACGCCGATGCGCAGGTCCGCGACGGGGAACGCCTCCAGCGGCACGGGCTCCGCACCAGCCAGTACGGCGTCGGCGGCCGCGCATTCCGCCACCGTCCGGGCGAGGGGCCCGAGCGAATCCAGGGAGAACGACAGCGGGAAGGCCCCCTCCAGGGGCACGCGGCGGGCGGTGGGCTTGAAGCCCACGACGCCGTTCAGCGAGGCCGGGATCCGGACGGAGCCGCCCGTATCCGACCCGATCGCGACGTCGCTCGTCCCCTGCCCCACCGAGACCCCGGCTCCCGAGGATGAGCCGCCGGGGATGCGCGCCGGATCGGCGGCGTTGCCGGGGGTGCCGTAATGCGGGTTGAGGCCGAGACCCGAGAAGGCGAATTCGGACATGTTGGTCTTGGCCAGGATCACCGCGCCGGCCCGGCGCAGGCGGGCGACCACCGGGGCATCGGCCCGCGCCGGCGCTGCGTCCGCCAGCAGGATCGAGCCGGCGCGCGTCGTCTCGCCCGCCACGTCGAACAGGTCCTTGATCGAGACGATCGCGCCGTCGAGGGGGCCGAGGGAGATGCCGTCCCGGCGGCGCGCATCTGCGGCGTCCGCCGCTGCGCGCGCCTCGGCCGGGTAGAGCCGGGTGAAGACCGCCGGGTCTCCCTCGGCGACGCGGGCCAGCCGCGCCTCGACGGTCTCGCGTATGCTCATGATCCTCACCGCGTCATGGTCCGGGCCGCCCATGCAAGCGCAAGGCCCGGCGGCCCGGTCCGTGTCAGAACGTGCCGGGATAGGCGCCGCCATCCATCAGCAGGTTCTGGCCTGTGATGAATCCCGCCTGCCGGCTGCAGAGGAATGCGCAGGCGGCGCCGAACTCGTCGGGCTGGCCGAAGCGGCCGGCCGGGTTGTCGCGGGCCCGGGCCTCCAGAAACGCCTCCACCGAGGTGCCGGCCTTGGCGGCGCCGGCTTCGGCGTTGCTGCGGATCCGGTCGGTGTCGAAGGGGCCCGGCAGCAGGTTGTTGATCGTCACGTTGTGCCGCACGGTTTTCCGGGCGAGCCCGGCCACGAAGCCCGTCAGCCCCGAGCGGGCGCCGTTCGACAGGCCGAGATGCTCGATCGGCGCCTTCACGGCGGCGGAGGTGATGTTGACGATCCGGCCGAACTTGCGGGCGATCATCCCGTCGACGGTCGCCTTGATGAGCGCGATCGGCGCCAGCATGTTGGCGTCGAGCGCCCGGATCCAGGCGTCGCGGTCCCAGTCGCGGAAATCGCCGGGGGGCGGGCCGCCGGCATTGTTGACCAGGATGTCGGGTTCGGGGCAGGCGGCCAGTGCGGCGACCCGGCCGGCCTCGGTGGCGATATCACCCACGACCAGGGTCACCGCGGCGCCGGTCTCACGGCGGATCTCCGCGGCGGTCCGCTCCAGCGTCTCGGCGGTGCGGGCCGTGATGGTCACCGCGACGCCTTCGCGGGCGAGGGCCAGGGCGCAGCCCTTGCCCAGACCCTTGCTCGACGCGCAGACGAGCGCCCGCCGTCCGCTCAAGCCGAGATCCATGGAAAGCCTCCGTGAGCCGGCCCTCGCCGCGAGGGCGTCCGTTGCGTCATAGCGCGCCGGGCGCCTCCCCCGAAAGCGGTCCGGGACAGGGTGTCGAGCCTCTCGGGCCGTTCTCCGCCGACAGGGCGGCCGGTCCGGCCGAGGGCGCCTCTTAGCATGGCCTGGCAAGGCCCGCGCGTCGATCCCGGACGCGTCCCGAGGGGACGCTCGGCCGGCTCCCGGCGCTCATCAAGTGCGCAGGTCGCGGGCGCTGGGCACGTCCGGATGCTCCTCCCGCTCCGGAGCGACGAACCCGGCCCACAACAGAGCCACCGCCCCGGTGAGGAGCGGAAGGGACGTGCTGAGGACGAGGCTGAGGGTCACGGCGATCCTGCCAGGCGGACGATGTCGAGGCAACGAGATCAGGTTTCTTTGGCTTGAGAATTGTTTTCGTTGGATTAAGGCGAGTGATCGTAATTGCAGAAGCCGTGGCAAAATATGCAGGACCTGCACCGCACGGGGCGCGGCCGGCTTGGCTCGCGGCGTCCGGCGCTCTTCATCGGGGTGTTGCACGGTGGTTCTAGGGCGGCGCACCGTGGATCGGTTGGGGGAGACTGACCGGATGCCCGCGCGCTACTGTATCAACCCGCGCGATCTCCAGCCGAGCAGGACGTCGTCGTGACCTACAGCGAGGCGCGCCCGCTCCCCGAGATCACATCTTTCGTCGACGGCGGGCGCGATCTGCTGCCGGACCTGTCCGAGGCCTGCATACCGGATCCTGCAGCTGGAGATCGCGGTGTATCACGGCCGCACCGAGCCCTATGCCTGGGCGCAGCACGCGGTCGACGTCATGGCTCCGCCGGCCTCGGCGTAGCCCGGCGGACATTCGGGCGCCGTTGCGAGCCGGCTCAGGGCTGATCCGCCGCCCGGGACAGGGCGCCGAACTCGTTGACCAGGCATTCGTGCATCCGGCGCAGCCACGCCCGCGCTTCCACCCTCTGGGCCTCGGCCCGTTCGGCCCGCTCGGCCGCCGCGCGGGCCTGCGCCTCGGCCTGCTCGGCCCGCGCGAGCGCCGCCTGCAGGAGCGCTTCGGCGTGGCGAGCCCGCTCCTCCGCGGCGCGGCGCGCCGTCTCGGCCGCACGCACGGAACTCTGCGCCTCCCGGACGGAATCGCGGGCGTCCGCCTGCAGGGCGCGCACCCGCGCCGCGACGCCGCGCACGGCGGACAGTGAGGCCGACCAGTCGTCCTCGTCCGCGGGCGCTGCGGGAGCGGCCGAAGCGGCGCCGGAGAACAGCGCCACGACCCGGTCGATCGGCGCGACATGGTCCTCACGCGGCCCGACCGGATGAGCCAGGGGATGGGCCAAGGGGTGGGGCTCCGTCATCTCGGTCCGCGCGCGGGCAGCGCCGCTCATGCCGCAGCCTGCTCGGTGAGGTCCGAGAACTCGGACAGGATCGCCTGCTGGACACGGTCCAGCCATTCCTCGGCTTGCCGGGCACGGTCCTCGGCGGCACGGGCGCGAGCCTCGGCGGCCTTGGCGCGCTCCTCGGCGGCGATGATCTGCGCCTCGGCGCGCAGCTGGGCTTCGCGCGCCTGCATCTCGGCCATCCGGGCGCGCTCGTTGGAGGCATGGATCTCCTCCCGGACCTGATCCAGCACCTGCTCGATGCGCGCCTCCCGCTCGCGGGCCTGGGCCTCAATCACGCGCGCCTGGCGGGCGGCAGCCTGCACCCGGTGGATGAGCGCGTCCCAATCCTGCGGCGCGGCCGAGGGCTTCGGACATTCGGCCCGTGGGTGCATCGACGCGACGACGCGCAGGACGTTGCCGAGATCGGGTTCGGCCGTGCCGCCGGCGTTGCGCTTGGTCCTGTCTGCGGGCCGAAACCGAGGATCGTTCAGAAGCCTCTGCAGCTCGCTCACGGATCCCCTGCTCCCTGTCGATAGAATTCTGATCCGACTAAACTGTTTATAATAGTTAACAAAAGCTTAATCCCGCTGCGGGAGGATATTGGATTATTAACGCCGTGGGCGGCCTGCGCCGGGCCGGGCACAGCTAGGTCGATCGGTGGGCCTTCCGTAGCCGGGCCCACACGGTCGGGACGCTGCCGGATGTGTTGTTTGATACGGAAATCGCGCCCGGAATGAACTGGAATTCAGCGCGTCGTTAAAGGTTGAAACGCTCGGTTCTTCAGGAGATCGCGATGGCCGAGAACCGCTCGGAAGAGCCCTGGAGGCCGGCCTTCAAGACCGGGCAGATCTTCTTTGGGGATCCGCAGGAATGCTGTGATTGTCTCATTTGGGAACTCAGGACCTCCGGTGCGCGGATCGAAGTTCAGCCGGAGGCGATGCCGCCGCGCGCTGTCCGGCTGATCTCGATAGCCCTGTTCCTGAACCAGCCCTGCGAAGTCGTAGCGCGCGACGGCCGGAAGATGGAGCTAAGATTCTCCTCCTGTACGGAGCGCGCGCCGCTACGGCCGCGATGACGGGCGTCGCGGCGCCCACGTGGCTCGCTCGACCCAGCACGGCCCGTGCTCGTCCGCACGCAATCCCGTCCGCGGCAGCCATAAGTGTCGACCATCATCTCAAGGCACCCGAGGAGGTGCGCCATGACCGCTCCGCAAGTCATCGCAACGATCTTCTTCCTGATCTCGGTCGGTTCGGCGACGGCGCTGGCCCTCATGGCGGCCGCCTCGGCCGCGCTGGACGCAGCGGCGGTGACCTGTGACCGCCTGCGGCCGGACGGACGACGGGACCGGATGGGCCGCGTCCGGGATGCCGCTTGTCGGCTGCGCCGCGCGGCCCTCGACCGGGCCGCGATACCGTAGCGGCCTCGGTCTCCACCGACGCCGCGACAGGGCGGACGAGCGGAGTCGCTCGGCCGACTGGATCCCTGAGGCCATTGGCGGGGCAGCGGCGCTATCCTCGCGGATCGCCCCGCCGAAGGGGACGCTCGCGCCAGGCTGCACCGTCGTGGCGAGGAACTCGTCCTCAATCGGTGGCAGGAGGAGCTTCGGGGCGGGGATGCATCAAAACTCGCTCCGCCTGGCAACTTGTGGTTCAAGCTATCGTTATGTGCTCGCCAGGAGCGCCCGATGCCCATCGTTCTCGTCGTCCCGGTCGCGCTGATCGCGGTGCTCGCCGTAGGGGCGTTTGCCCTCCGAGACGCCGAGGGACACGCGGCGGAGTTGCGAGAGGCCCTGTTTCTGCTGCTGATGCTCGCGGTCGTATCGGCCAGCATCGGGCTGATGACGCTCCGCCCCGGCGACAGCTCGGGCGATGTCTTGCACAGGACGGCCGGCAGCGTTTCCGCTTGATCGCGGGAACCACTCAACTTGAATGCATTGGCAAAACGGGTTGATCATCGATTCCATGATCTGATCCTCCGCGAGGAGGTCCGAGCCATGACGATCACCACCTCGATCAACACCGTTGGACCCTTGGCGGCGACAGGGATGATCCAATCGGCGCAAGCCGATGCCGCGCTCGAACATCGCAGGGGCCTCCATACCGTCACGATGGAGGTGCCCGAGCCTGCGCCTGCCGGCATCGCGACGCAGGCCGATGGCCAGGCGCGTCTCGCACCGCAGAAGCGTGTGGTCGACATCAGCGTCTGAGATCGGCTTGGCCCTACACTGCTCCGCGGCCTCGGTGGCGGGGAGGCCTGCTGGCCCCGGCAAACCTCCTGCGCTGGTAGAACCGGCCGATATTGCTGCTCCGGGGAGGTAATGAGACCGGTGCGGGGTGTGGCCGGGCACAGGCGGGTGACCTAGGTCTGAGGGCTATCCTGTGAGAGACCGACCATGGCCTTCCCCGATCCGAATGAACCGAGCGCGACGTCCATCAACGACCTGGAACTGGTCAATACCCTGATCGAGAGCAAAGAGGCCGGCGAGCCGGTTGACGCCGACATCCTGGCGCTCCTGACCGACATGGAGCGGCTGGGGCTAACCGATACCGATGCCTATGCGGCGCTGGACGCCTATCGGCCGGGGCCAGCAGTCGGTGCGACTGGCGGCGATGACGAGGTCGAGGCTGAATCTTAAAGTCTGCCGCATACCCGATCACTTGCGCGGCCATTGCGGTCTTGGTCGCTGGTATTGGTCCATACGTCCGTCCGGACGGACGACGAGACAGCCGCGTTTCGTGCCGTCGGTCGCCTCACCATGCTGAACGGAAGAGGCGAGCATCATGCCGCCCCCGCACAGCCTTGAGCCACCGCTGATAGCGGAACAGGCGCAGCGGCAGAGCATCCCAGTAATCCGGATTTCAGTCGCAACAAACAAGACATCGTCGTGTAAATCGAGCCTCTTACCCCTTCATCGGCGCCCCGAATACGCCGGGCGAGATGGAGGATACCATGGTCAGTGGCTGTACCGCCGTGAACCGGGCCGCACCGCGCGATGTTCTGGCTCATGAATGCAGCGACCACAGGTCCCGGCGCTGGAAGATATTTTGCGGGCTGACGTGCCTCTGGCTCGCATCTCTCGGGACCGTGAGCACGGTGGCGTGGCAAGATCCCGCCGCGCACCGAATTGCCGTGACGGGCGAAGCGCCCAGCGAGCGGGGCGGCCTGACGCAGCCCCCGCACGATGCGCTCGATCTCCTCGCCTTCCTGCAGCTCGCCGGTCACTAGGTGGGCAGGCGATGAACGCGATGCTGCTCGGTCTCTTCCCGCTGCTGGCGATCCTGACTTGGAGCGCTGGTTACGTTTTGGTGGAGCGCGCATGGCGTCAGCGCGCACTCGCCCGTCCTATCGGGGCGGCGCTGCTCTGCGTTGGCTTCAGCCTTGCCGCTATTGCAGCTCTGGCTTGGGCTATGCCCCAGCCAGGCCAGAACTGGTCCGATGCGCCGCCGAGGCGCATCGTTCCGGACGGTCCGGCTTCGCTCGCGGAACCGGCAGGCCAGCGCTGAGAGGCTCGTGCGCAGGCCGCGAGCCGTTCACCGCTCGTCAGGGTGAAGGGCCGATCACCCTCTGCGCGAACCCCGGAAATGGACGTGGCTGCCGCCTCGTTTGATCATTGTCCTATGTTAAATTTCCGCCTGCGGAGAGATCTGCATTCCGGCTGCGGAGTCGTGTCTAAATCTGTATTTACAATCCTATATCGAGAGTTTATAGAATTCGATCTCTGGGGAGCGTGTTTTGTAGAGAGCACGCCATGACTGAAACGATGCCGAGTGCGGATGAAGTCGCGACGCGCCTGGCCTTTGGCCTGATGCGAAGCGCATATCTCGATCTCGCGCAGACGCTGCGCGGCATCGAAGACGACGCCGCTCGCGAATTGCTGCACGCGGTCGAGAACCGTATCAATTACAGGCTTGGATCCTCTGTGGAGGATGGCCCGGACGGATCCGTGCGAAGAACCGTGCTTGCTGCTGCGGCTGGACAGGTCCGCGCTGTGCTTCGCGAAGCCCAGGAAAATTGAAGCGGTCGTGCGGCTGTGCCGGACGACGAGCGAGCGGACGCTCTGGAGAAGCGCTGGCGGCGGTCCTGGCGGCGCAGTTGGATCGAACGCTGCCGTGCCCTCCCGAAGTCAAGTTGTGGGACCGGGCCGAAAGGGTGAGGACCTGTGCGGTGCCGCCGCGGAGCGCCACCGCTTCAGGGTCCGGCGCCATTCGCTGATCGCAGGGCGATCGGTCGCCAGGCGCGTGTATGCGCAGACCGAGCTCGACCGGGAATGCCGGCGCGGCGGGCGCGCTGGCGGATGGCTCGGTGCGGCCGGGCACCTCGAGGCGAGGGAGCGTTCGGCATGCGCGCCAGCTATGCCGCCTGCCACCCCTTTGCCCGAGCCGCTGTTCGTAGGACGTCTTTGGCCGGTTCGTATTTGCGGAGGAGTCGCTGACAGGTCTCTTCCGGGAGGAGGGCCAGCCGTTCGGGATCACTGTTGTCTTCGAGGTCGGCAAGTTTGACGAGGATGCCTCGAAGGGTTCCGACCTTCGCGATATTGCTGATCCAGGCCGCGTAGGTGACCGTCCCGCCCGGCTTCGTCAGCATGGCGACGGAGGTCAGCACGTTGTCGCTAAAGCCTTCTTTGGCCAAGCCAGCAAAGCCGAAGCTCGTGTCCTCAACAACATCGTGCAGCCACGCGGCTTGCACCGCCTCATCCCGTTCCTCGTCCGACCAGAACGGGCACCCCTCGGATAGCCTGAGGACGCCAGCGGCCACCCGCGCCAAGTGCTCCACATATGGCCTGCCCGCCTTATCCGTCTGCCCTGCGTGGACGATGGCGGCGACTTTCTGCGCGTCGGCTGCTGTGCGGCGGAGCGGAGGCAGGATCACTCGGTCATCCCTTCATCGGATGCGCCAGCAGGATCCCAGTCCGGACCACGCTGCGCCTCCAAGCCGGCTTGTCCGAAGTCCGCGCCTCGGACACGCGGTCGGCCAGCACCGGGTCGACCGCGGCGTCGATCTCCTGATCGGCGATCTCGGCAGCCGTGCCGGGTTCGAGGACGGTTAGGGCAGTGGCCACGCGAACCTGCCGATGAGGTCCGCTGAACCCGTTTCAGGTTCGCTGAACCTGAGAGAACTGAGCCGATGACCGCTTCCGGTCTGAAAACCATCCAACCTCCGTAGGTTAGATGGTGGGCGCGACAGGGATCGAACCTGTGACCCCTACCATGTCAAGATAATTCCCTCAACCCAAATGTCTCAAAACAATGGGGAATTGCTCGACTCTCATCGGCATGTATGGGCCGACGTTCGATTTCCGTTCACGGTCCGACGGCATGGCATGGCAAAGAGCACTACCTGCGCTCTGCCTCGAACCTGCAATCTCACCTGCCCCTCCCCTAACCTGTAGGAGGACGCGATGAGCGAGACCGAGGCGAGTCGGGAACCGGCAGCCGCTTACTGGATGCTTCAGTACAAGTCGGCGGTCGAAGAGAAAGCCCGGGTGCGGGTCGAGGTCGCCAGCCATGAACGGCCAGCGCAGATCATCGCGACGTCGCCGTCAAAGGGCGAGGTGCAGCGGCTGCGCGCCGCCCTCGCCCGATCTGCAGCCTAATAAGAGGGCCGTCATGTCGAACGTCGTAACCTTGCCCACTCGGCTGCAGAAGCCCGCCCCGACGGCGCTCTATGAGGAGATCGCCGTTTATGGGCGCGTCGGATCACTGACTGTTGTTCTCGCTCGCCGCACGGATCAGCCTGTCGGCTGGCTGCATGTCCTGCTGCTCGGATCCACCGTCGGCCTGGAGATCATCGCCAGCCTGCCGGACGACGACAAAGGCCGCGCCGTCGCCGACTTCGTGGGGCCGGCCGTCCTGCGCACCGCGGAACTGACCGAGACCGAGATCGCCGCCCAGCCGGAGGCCTGCTGATGTCGGAGCCCCGCATGCCCCATCCCGGCCGCACATCGGCCGAGCGCCGCGCCCTCGACCGCATCGGCTGCGGCGAGCCGCCATCCTGCTCCATGAAGACGCTACGCAATCTGCTCGAGGCCGGGCTGATCGTCGATGTCGGCACCGAGACCCGCCGCGATGCGCTCGGCTCCTACAGGGTGCCGAGCTACGCGATGCCCCTCGCGGTTCACTACCAGTGGTGCAGCGCCGTCGCCTTCACCGACGCGGAGATGGCCGAATTCGAGGCCGAGCTAGACGCGCTGTCTGCCAGCGCCGCAGGAGCCCCGGTATGAAGCGCCCGCTGACCACCAACTTCGCCCTACCACCGCCAAGTCAGGTGCCCCAGGCGGAGCCCGAGCAACCGCCAATACCGACGTGGCGCGAGGTCGCTCCGGTCGTGTCGGCTTTGGTCACCACAATGGAGGCCATTGAGACCGGGCCGAAGGCTGGGCCGGCGATGAAGGCTCACCGTTCGGCTATGCGCCGACAGGGTGAGGCTGCCGCAGCGCTTCGCGGCTCCGAGGCTATGGAGGCCGTGCTGCGCCAGGTTGCGGAAGCCGACCCTGCCCGCGCCGAGCGGCGCATAACCTTCATCTGCGAGGCTTGGACAGGGCTGCCGAGATAACACCTGACGCCCCGGCCCATGGCCGAGATCTAGTACCCGCCGTAGAACCGGCGCGGCCCGTCGTACCCACCGTACCCGCGATCGTAGCCCCGGCCATACCCATAACCGGGCCGGTCGCCGTAGTAGCCGCGGGGACCACCATAGCCCCACCCACGATCGTTGGGACGGCAGCGCCCCCACGGGTTGGGGTGGAAGCCGGGACCACAGCCACCGGCCACGCGCTCGATCAGCGTTCCATTATTGGCTAGGCCGTACCCCACAGGCGCCGCGTTCGCTGCCGTGGCGGTGGTAAGCCCTGCTGCGACTAATGCGGTTAGACCCAGCATCTTGGTGCGCATCATGACCAAACCTCTTGAACCCTCGGACCGGGTTTGCCGGACCGGATGACAGCAGAGTGCGGCAAGGGCGCTGAATTAGTTCTGGTCCGCTCGTTCATCAACCCGATGGCTTGGCCGTTCGCATCGGGCTCTCGCCGAACACACGAAAGCGGCGGGGATCGCACCCGCCGCTGTCAGGAAACTCATCGTCGGCCACCCTCTCAGGCGCCGGCATCCTGGTGGGCTTACAGGCCGAACAGCACCACAGCCGAACCCGCGACCGTCATCGCGAGGCCGCCCACGAAGGCACCGATCATCGCGTAGGAAAAGCCCTTCAGGACCATGTCGTGCACTCCAGTCATTGCGCGGTGGCCTTTGGGCGAGGCCTCCTGAAACCGTCTGCAATGAAGATGCCTGACCGGCCGAGAGCGTGCGGTGCGATGCGGCACGCTGCACTGCGGAACCATTCCGCGGAGGTTCAGCGATGACCCGTCGAGAGCAAGCCGCCTTCGGCGGCATCGAGGCCGCCCGCCAGATGGCGCTCACTGCAGCCCTCTGCATCGAGGCTTGAGACGACGCCAACGAGGTCCGCCAGCAGGCCGCCGCAGCCACCCTTCGAGGACCTGCCGAGGCGCTACGGGGCTGATGGCAGCGGCACCTTCGATCTGCATCTGGGCTGCATTTGCAGGTGAGCATATTGAACGTGAGACGATAGACTGCAGCTATGACGAGTGTGTGGTAGGATAGGCCATGAGCAGCGGGGGCAAATTCCGGCCGGGGCAGTCCGGCAACCCGGCGGGGAAGGCCAAGGGCACCCGCAACGCGACCACGCTCGCCCTTGAAGCCCTTTTGGATGGTGAGGCGGCGGCGCTGACCCGCAAGGCCATCGAACTGGCCCAGGAGGGCGACACGGTGGCCCTCCGGCTCTGCCTTGAACGGATCCTGCCGGCCCGCAAGGACAGGCCGATCGCCTTCGCTCTGCCGCCGATCGCGACCACGGATGACCTACCGAAAGCCACGGGCGCCATCGTAGCTGCGGTTGCTGCGGGCGAGCTAACCCCCGCCGAGGCGGCCGAGATCTCCAAAACCCTCGACGTGCATGTGCGGGCGATTGAGGCGACCGAACTGCATCGACGCATGACCGCACTGGAGGCGCGAGGACGATGAACCTGAAAGCGCTCGAGGCCCGCCTGATCCGCCTAGAGACGAAGCACGGGACCGGCCAGTTCGACCACATGACCTACGAGGAGGTCGAACTGGCCTTGTTCGGTCGACTGCACCGGATGGCCGGCGCGGCCGGCGGCATCGATGAGCTGATGGCCGAGTGGGATGCCGAGACCGACCCGGAGCACCGTGCCTTGATCGCGCAGATCCGATCCCACGAGCGCGATGTCCGCGAGAGCTACCTGGAAATGGAGGCCCGGCTGTGTCCACGACTCTGAAAGCCCGCATGATGCGTCTGGAGAGCCGCTACCCTGACCTGAAGCCGGGCCCGGAGCGCATGACCGACGAGGAGTTGGAGGGCATGATCGGCGTGCTGCGGCAGCTCGAAGCCCGCGAGGCGGTCGACCCGACCCGCATGGAATGGGCAACCGCCGTCATGCACCGAGAGGAGATGCTGTCATGACGATCGAGGCCGCGGTCAGCAACGGCGTGCTGTGTCTCGCCGGCCCAGAGCTGTCCGCCGACGAGTGGGCTGTGCGGTTCGTTACCGAGCACTGATGAAACGCCACCGCACGCTCTAGCTACGGCGCGGGCCAGCCTAAGCGCAGTGAGCAGAAGCGGAGTAGCAGCTGCAATACCTGAACTAATCTTCTGTATTCACTTGAAACATAATACGTGATCTAGGGTGATCCCGGATCGAAATCTCCCTTGTCATTATTTATAATGGGCAATCTTCCGCGCTGGATTTTCGCAATCATTCCAGCAATATGAGCATGTAGTCTATATTTGCTAACCTCCTTCTCGTTCTCACTCACATCCGGAAGCTGCTCGAATATCATAAGCATTTTTATCCCCCTAAGTTGTTTGTTATCAACTCAATATATCACTCTAAATTAGCGTGATTTGGGGACGCAGACGCGCAGACGCATTGAATAGGACACTTTTTTATAGTGTTGACAAGCTTAAATACGTACCCCTTTGGCCTATCGGATGCCTTTGCCTTTCGCAGCAACGCTCCTACCATGAAGTCAAAATACGTAGGCGGCCGAACCGCTCGCTCTCGTGACGACCGTGCATCAGGGAGCCTAGCCGTGGCGCCGCGCTTTTTCTTTGATGTGTCGAACGGCGTGGAGACGATTTTGGATGACGAGAGCGTTGAGGCTGCGGACCTCGATGAGGCGCTCACTGAGGCGCGAAGTGTCATCGCCGAAATGGCCGATGAGGTGATCGAAGCCAATCCGGATCAGTCCTGGGTGCTGATCGTGAGAGATGAGGCGGGATTGGTTGTAGGACGTCTGCCAATCCAACATTGAGACGATCTCAGCGCAGCACAGAAGCGCACTTCCGCTGTGTGCCTAGATGAAGGTGTTGGCGCGATGGATGTAGCCGACGACCGGCTATCCCTGTCGCATCGTCACCGATCCATCGCCGGGATTGACCGCCGTAACTACAGGGCCCGACGCCTCCGTTATCATCAACTCGCCGAGCCCACGGTTGCAGGCTTGCGCGAGCCGGTCGCTGTCCTCAGTCGGCAATATCCGCAGTACCTCGACCATGATCGCGGTTGCGGCCGCTTCCCGCGCGGAAGGGGTGTCCCGCAGCGGCGACTGCGGATCACGTATGACGGCCGAGACTACGTTGTCGGCGATGACGTGCGCCACGCGCTCCAGATCAGGGCTGTGCATCATTTCGATCGCTTCCCCTGCTTCGCCTTGGCATCGGTAGACCGGCGGCTGTGACCCGAAACAACTCGGCGAGCCAGTCGGCCTCGTCCCAACGCTCGCCGTGGACGACGAAGCACGGCTTTGCGCAGGGATAGGGAGCTTCTTCTCGAACGGCGCCGATTTGGCTGCGGCCCACATGGGTTGGCTTCACGAGCAGGCGGTCGTCGCACACGAGGGCGACCATCTTCCCGTCGAGGAAGAGCCCATACTCGCCGAACATCTTCTTGGCCGTCACGGCTCCGGCGCCAGCGGCCTGTTCGAGGATCGCGTCTACGGTGTGCTGGCTCGACGCCATTGGAGATCTCCTGAGGCAGAGAGATGAGGTCGTTCTACAAGAACCCGCTTCCTGAGTGCCCTTTGAAGGCGTTGGCGCGGCGGATGTAGCCCACCACGGTCCGCGGATCCCGGTGGCCCGACTGGTCCATGATCCGCGCGAGGTCCGCCCCGCGATCAGCCGCCGTCGTGATGTAGCCAGCCCGTAGGCTGTGCGCCCCGAACGTCGAGGCGTCGAGCCCCGCCGCCCGGTCGGCTTCTGAAGCTTCCGTCCGCCATCGAGGCGGACGTGTTAGGACGTCGACCACTCGCGCATGACCTCATCCGCTGGTCGGTCGAGATGAACCTTTCCACCCTCGATCGCTCGTACGAAATCGACCGGGATAAAATGGTGCAGACCGCCCGCGGCTGCGTCCTTCTTGGTCAGCTTGATTTCGCCCTTGTCGATGTGATCGACGGTCCCGACGTGTTTCCCGTCCGAGCCAAGCACCTCGGCATGCTCCTGGATCTGTGTGACATCGACCATCGATTTCTCTCCCTGTTGACCAGCCGTAATCTGGGTCCAAAGAACGATGTTCCGGTTCAGTTATTCTGCACCAGTTGAGAGACACAGAGACCAGCGATGGACGGGGCGGGCGCTCGCCATAGCTCCCTGACGTAGCTCTGAGGCCGACACCGCTGGAAGTTAGGGGGCACTCATGCTGACATGGCCGCGCCGGCTCCCGGCCGATACCGAAGCGCTCGAACGGCGGCTCGCTGGCGAGCTGCACGCGACCGAGGAGCGCTTGTCGCGGCGCATATCCGTCATTGAGCGGCGGCTGGACGAGAACGAGCAGGTGCTTCGTCGGCTTGGCCACCAGATCGCGCGGATGGAAGGTCGCCTGTCGATCCACAAGGCGAGTTCATCTGCTTCGAACACGGGCGACGAAGACGGGGTCAAAGAGCCTGTACGACTGTGAGGACGGTTGCCTCTGCTCTGAGACGACAGCAAGCAAAAGGCCCGCATTGCCGCAGCAGCCACATCGGTACACTCCCTGATTTCAGAAATCAGGCCTTGAACGTGTTTGTGCACTATTAGACTATGATGGAGTGCTAGGTAGACGCACTGGCCGTGAATGAGCGTTGATCTAGATTACACCTTCCGAACGGAGAGCTGGGTGTCGGACGCTCGTTCCACGGCTGACTGATCGCGTCGGTGCCGCGTCAGCCGCGGAACATGGGACTGACTGCCTCACTCGCCACTCGGCAACTTTACGCACGAGCTGGTGAGGGGCGATGCAGAACAACGACAAAGCTGGTGCCGGAGGCGGCATATCGCGCCCAGCTAGGCGGACCGACAACCCCTTGATCCTGAAGCTGGAGAGCCTCGCCCCCCTCGCCGATGATGACCGTGCGGTGCTGGAGCGGATCAGCGCTAAGCCGCATCTGGTCCCGGCCGGCACGGACCTGATCCGCGAAGGCGACAGGCCGGACGGCGTCTACCTCATCCTCGACGGCATCGCCTGCCGCTACAAGCGCAGGGCCAACGGCGCGCGCCAGATCATGGCCTACCTCGTGCCGGGCGATTACTGCGACCTCGACGTGGCCATGCTCAAGGCTATGGATCACGCCATCGGCACGCTATCGGCCTGCCGAGTGGTCCGGATCGATCTCTCCACCATCCAGGGGCTCCTGCAGGACCACCCCGGCATAACGTATGCCCTGCGGCTGGCCACGCTGGTCGACGAGGCGACGCTGCGCGAATGGTTGGTCAACGTCGGCCGTCGCTCCGCCGAGGAGCGCATCGCGCACCTCATGTGTGAGCTGCTGCTGCGTCTGCGCGCTGTGAACCGAACAGCCGGCGACGGCTACCCACTGCCGATCAGCCAGGAGGATCTGGCCGACACCACCGGCCTGACCGGCGTGCACGTCAGCCGCATGCTCGGGAGCTTGAGGGCGCGCGGGCTGATTGAGCTGTCAGGGCGGCAGTTGAAGATCCTGGATCTGGCCGGCTTGGAGGCGCTAGCCGAGTTCAAGTCGAACTACCTTCATCTGGGCGGGAGAGACGCGGCATGAGCCTTCGCCTTCAGCCCGTGCAGGTTGCAACGGGCAGTGACGATCAGGAGAGCCAGCTCGTGTTCCACGAGGGTTTGCTGGTCGCGATCCTCGTGCGTCTCTCCGACCAGCATGAAGCAAACGCCGGCAAGTGGTTCCTGGAGGCCGGCTTTGGGCCGGTCACCGACATATCCGGTCCCCTGTTCTCCGACATCGAGGAGGCACAAGCCTGGATCTGCGCTCGGCTCGGATTGAAGGACACGTCAGCCGCCGCAACATAATTGAACAGTGCGCGGTTACGGTTAGTGGCTGAAGGCATTGCGCTCGCACGCTTGGGACGGGAACGTGGTAACCGGACTTCTCCACCAACCCCACACGCATCTATTCGTGGACAAGGCGGAAAGCATCAGTCTCTTCAATCTGTCGCTGGAAGAGCGAGCCGCGCTCCGCGCCTTGTCCATGCACATGGCCCATTTCGATGCCAACCAGGACATTGCGCGGGAAGGTGATCTGCCGTCCCGCTGCTTTACCGTGCTGGAAGGTTTCGTCGCGGTCTACAAGACCACCCGCTCCGGCAAGCGCCAAGTCATGGCCTACCACGTTCCCGGTGACCTGCCTGATCTCCAGAGCGTGCACCTGAAGGTGCTCGACAACAGCATTGCTGCGGTCAGCCCCTGCCGGATCGGCTTTATCGAGCACGACGCGTTGCGTGCGTTGTTCAAGGCGCAGCCGAGGCTGGTAAGCACGTTCTGGCGCTCGACGCTGATCGATGCGGCCATCGTCCGCGAGTGGATGCTCAACATCGGCCGACGCGAAGCCTACGCCCGCATGGCCCACCTCTTCTGCGAGCTTATCACGCGCCTGGACGCTGTCGGGCTGGCGCCTGAACGGACTTGCTCACTGCCCATGACGCAGACCGAGTTAGCCGACGCGCTCGGGATCACATCGGTCCACGTGAACCGCACGATGCGGGAGCTGAAAGCTGCTGGCCTGATCACACTGCGCAACAGGCGGTTGATGGTGAACGACTGGGAGGGGCTGAAGGCGGCTGCGGAGTTCGATCCGACCTACCTGCATCTGGATAGCCCCGACGCCGAATGATCTTTCGCTTCGCCGCCTCAGGTTTGCCGCACCGACGTGGCCAAGGCCGTAGAGATGCACCCGCAGGCCAAGAAGCTGCTGGCGGACGAGGCGACCACGCCCGGTCTGCGCCGCACGATGGTGATGACCGCCGTCATCATGGGCTTCCCGGTCCCAGGATGATTGAGTCCGATCTCCTCACCGCCGACGAGGCAGCCAAGCTCCTGCGGATCGGTAGGTGGACCTTCGATGATCACGTCGCTCGCGGCGACATCGCCTACATCGCGGTCGGGTTGGGCGAGAAGCGGATCCGCAAGCGGTTCGACCCCGAGGACATCGCCCGGTTTCGAGAGCAGCAGAGACGGGTGGAATGCCCGCCTCAACCTACGCAGGGGCGTAGGCGCGCCGCGAAGCTGCCCGAGAGCGAGATCATCGACTTCAAAGCGCTGTTGGCGGAGCGGCGGGCGAAGCGCCAGAAAGGCAACCAGCGGCCGTGAGCGTCGTCAGTGCGGCGGCCGGATCACCACCACCGCTGGCGGGCTGACGACCCACTTGGGTGCCGTCGTCTGGCGCGACGGATCCGGATGCGGGAGCGTGTCGCCCGCCGCGTATACGAGGTCGGGTCCGAAGCGAACGAGCATGATCAGGACGACAAGGGCTGTGCGCATCCTGGGGCAACGGCTGGGCCCGCGGAGCGCTCCCCTTGTCACGCATTAGTGGCCCTTCTTGGCGAACTCCCAGACCGGGATGCCCCATTGCTGGCCGACCTTGTTCCGGTAGCCGGTCAGCCGCTCGAACAGGATCCGCTGCTCCTCAACGCCTCGGGCTGGGTCGCTCATCACCATCAGAACCCCGCAGTAGTCCACGCGTAGGGTGCCGTGCTCCGGATGCACCGCGAACAGCTCCGGCGCCGTCCAGCCGTGCCGGTGGGCCTCGGCTCCGAACTTCTCGCAGAAGGCTATGGCGTTCGTCCGGAGCGCCGCCCACCGAGCCGGGAGGAGATACCGGTAGGGAGAGGCGTGCTCGGACAGATCCTCAAGCGCGCTGCGCCACAGGGCGGCGGCGTCGGGGAGCATGGTGGGTGCGAAACTGGAAGCCATCCCACGGGCTACGGCAAGCTTCACTGCCGGGCTATGCGGCCAGAAGCGGGGTTGCCCAACGTGGATTGGGACGGCTCAGGCGCGCTCCTTGCCCTCGGATCGCTCTGCTTCCTGACGCGCTACGCTGAGGACCCGACGACGCCCCTGTGTGTCCGGTATCGAGGACCAAAGGCGCACGAGGGTTAGCAGATCTCCTGCCTCGCCCTCTGCTGGCGCCCGGAGGAACGCCTCAACCGGGACGTTGAGCTCTCGGACCAGCTGTTTCAGCGTCACGATGGTGCGAGCGGAGCGATCGGGAATGGCCATGCTTGATAACGCATGGCCCACTGCCGCATTCCAAGCTGCATACAAAATTCAAAAGGGGCGTCAGTGTCGGCTTATATCCGAGCTCACGACGCTGAAGCTGTTCCCAGCGACAGACGTAAATAAATCTGCGGTTAAGCTGCAACGCGCGTCGAATGGGCGCATTCTCGATCCATGTCAGGATCGCGCCCCCTCGCCGTGCTTGCCGACGATGACGAATTCACCCGTCTCGTCACGGCTGACATTTTGTCTGCGATGGGTTTTGAGGTGCTCGAAGCAGAGCATGCTCAAGGCGCACTCCACCACATGGAGGCGCATGCGGATGTCGCCCTTCTCTACACCGACGTGAACATGCCCGGTGCGATGGACGGCTGTGATCTTGCCCATGCTGCTGGCAAGCGGTGGCCGGAGACGAAGATAATCGTTTGCTCAGGGTGCACTCGGGAGGAAGCAGCGCTTTTGCCTGACGCCGCCCATTTCATTGCGAAGCCGTGCGGAGAAAGACTGGTGCGTAGGGCGCTGCAGGCTCTACGATTACATTGAGACCAGGCATCATAGGCAGGCACACAGCACCCGTCTGACGCCGCTACAACCATCCTTCGAGCGCAGTCCGTCACGGCTGCTTATCCGCGACATATCGATCAACGAAGGCGCCGCTCAGAACGGCGAGCATGCCTTGTACCTCTAGAACCCGGATGCGTTGGCCTCGTGCGGCCGCCAACAGGTCGTGTCGCGCAACAGGGTCGTCCGAATGCGAAGCACACTGGACTACCTCGTTGGCCAGTAGGTCGAGTGACGTTGCGCAGATGGACAAGGCGACGATCAGCTCCGTCACGGCATCAGATGTGGGGACCGGAAGCCCCTTTCCCTCAAGATTACCATCTGCTCTGGAAAAAACACGCCGATCCACGTGCACCCTTTCGATAGCCTCGCCGGACCGCATCATGATCCATATCGATTGTGTGCAACCTAAATCAATGGTTTGCGATTTTGGCGTCAGCCCGCGCGATCGTGAGGATCGTATGCACCGTCGCTCACCCTCGTTCGGCAAACGGCCTCGGAACGAGCGACGGCGATCGCGCTTAACCATACGCCGAAGCTTGAGGGTCCGATGATGAAGGTGTTCCAGATCCGTCAGGCCGCGACGGGCGCAATCCTCTGGACCGGCTCAGCATCCGACCCGATCGCCGCTCTCGACGCCATGGCGCACGAAGCCGGGTACTACGACCACGGCGACATCCCGGATCACCTAAGGGCAGGTGGCCTATCGGCTGAAGAAATCCGAGTCTGACGGCGTAGAGCATGCCGGTGGCTGAGCCGCCTACCTGCGAGGTGAAGATCGACGGCTTCTGGCAAGCCGTCAGCTTGAACGAAGCCGCGGTCGCCCACTCTGCCGCGCTGAAGCGCTGCCCCGCCTGTCACGGCCGGGTAATGATCCTGGGCACCTACAGCAGGCCCGATGTTCGCCGGTCGATTTCCCATCGGAAATCGCACGGGGGCTGTCCGCTAAAGCCGGACACCTACACTGGCACGCCGTCGCCGCATCCGCAGGCGCTCACCTGAGGTGAGTAGGGCCCGTCCCCTGGTATGACGATAGAAGCCCGCCCTGGTGTTCCAGGTGCGGGCTTGTCGCGACTGCGCCAATGAGACCGCACCTTGGATAGTGGTGCTGCTCTTCCGACGCTCAGCCCCCAGCCGATCGCTGACAGCTACCTCGGCCATTATAGTTAACAGATCGTTGCCGCCGATCGGAATACCGCGGGGTTGTCGGCCCTGCCGCCCGATCTGATCACGGGCTGACGGGGCTTGGTGCCGTTCCTCAAGGCTGAGGCCAGTACGCAACGCGGCCCGGGACGAAGCCTCGGGGATGGCGGTTAGTTGTGCCTCAACGGCGGTCCTCGGCTGGGTCTCGGATCGGGATGCCAGTCGGTAATGCCAGTGCGTCCAGGCCCAGATTGGACGGACTGGCACTCCCCATCGTTCTACATCCTGGCCGTTCGACCGGGAGCGGCAGCATGGTGCTTGAGCAGCTGAGGGCTGGGGCGCTCAGGGGCAAGGGGCGGTAGCGGCCCATCGTCCGGCCTCACCAGGTCGTGCCTTCGCTGCCAGTCCACGCAGTGGGTTATGCCGCTGATCTCGATTGCTCCCATCGAAAACACGAGAGCCCCCGTGCCGACGATGACGCCCACGACACCGAGCAAGAACCACTCGAAGAGCGCCTCCTTCCGCACGGAGGCGCGCTCCCACTGCGCGGGGACGAACGTCTGTTCGGTGATGAGGATTAGGCAGGACCAAAGCATGGCAGTTACCTAGAGGCCCGTCGTGGAGCCCGGCATGCCATATCGCTAGCTCGTGAATGCCCTGCTCATATCCGGCAACATGCTCGCCACAACCGGACGGTATGGTTGGCGGTATGACCTTACCAACAGCTCAAGCCCTCGGCGTCATAGCCTGCGCCGTGATCGCATCCGCCATCTATCTGGCGACCCTCATGCACGGCGTCAGATCCGAGAGTAGCGGCCCGCGCTAGGCGAGCGCGACTGCGACGGCGAGGCCGCACCCAGACCAGGGGCGTGTAGGTTGGTGCTACTCTGCCGTCGCTCGGCCCTAGACGGATCGCTGCCGGCAGCGTGACCCCGGATAGTTAACGGTCCGTCAACGGGTGTTGCTCTGTTCGCGCCTGCCCATGACACATAGCCGGTTGATGCCGGCGTTCTCGGCCACCCACCTCGCTATGTTCTGCGCCCGTTCCAGATCCTGCCCGTGGATCACAGGATGGGCTATGGCGAGACGAGGCGTCTTCGTGCGGGCCGAGGAGGTCGCCTTCCTGGAGGAGGTCCGACGCTGGCGCCAGCACTGCATCTTGGTCCTGACCCGCGCCAAGCCGCAGGGGCCGCTCTACAAGGCTACCGAGAAGATCATCGACGCTATTGACGATGTCGCCGAGGTCGTGACCAGCGACCGTAGGGCCTTCTACCAGCGGGACGCGACGACGCCTGGCAAGGCCCTACCGCCCGTGAAGTGGCGCACCGTGGAGTAGGCAGTGATCACTCCGGTGTAAAAGCAGGGATCCTACCGTGCCCATTTCAGCTGGATCCGGATTTGGCATGTAGCCAGGCTCGAAGGAAGCTCTGCCTGGGAGCGGAGCCGAGTTGACCGCAGCGTTCCCCAGCGGCCGTGGCTTTACCACCGCTCCCGTCAGGAGCGCACATGGAACAGTACACCTCCGTCCTGCCGTCCGATGCGACCGGCGAGGCCGACTTCCGCTCGATCTCGGCCAAGGCTATCCCGAACCACGAGAGGCTGAAGCTGTCGCCGCTCAACCCAGGGCCGGCGCCGATGATGAGCTGGGTCGAGACGCACCTGCTGGTTGTCGATGACAGCTACCAGCGCGCGATGGGCAGCCTCGCATGGCGGCACATCATCGCCATCGCGGATGCTTTCGACTGGTCGAAGTTCACCCCGGTGATCGTCGCCCCCGTCGAGGGTGGGTTCTACGCCATAATCGACGGGCAGCACCGCACCACGGCCGCCTTCCTGCACAACATCAAGAAGGTGCCCTGCTGCATCGTCCAGGCCGATCGGGCCAAGCAGGCTGCGGCTTTCGCAGCAATCAACTCTAAGATCGCGCGGCTCTACCAGAACAACATCTTTCACGCCGAGCTACAGGCCGGGAGCAGCTTTGCGAAGCGAGTCGCGGAAGTAGCCGAGCGCGCAGGTGTGAAGATCCCTCGCAACAAGATGTCGAAGAAGGACCTGCCGCCGAACGCTGTAAACGCCGTGTCGTCCCTGAAGGCTGTAATCACAACCTACGGCGACGAGGTGACGATCTCCGCGCTTCAGTGCGTGACCGAGACCGGCGACGGCAACGCGCACATGTTGAAGGGCGTCCTCATCCGGGCCCTGGCCGAAGTTCTGTCTCAGCGGCCCATGTGGCGTGAGTCCGGGGACGTGCTGTTCCGCGCTTTCGATAGCATCGACTACCAAGAACAGATCGACCTTGCGCATCAGGACGCGCGGGTGGGCGTCAGCACCCCGTTGAGCGCTCTCACCCGCCGGCTCGGGGCTTGGCTCGATGAACGTTCGCTACCGCTCAGCTCGTCCAAAATAGCCGTCGCCGCCGAGTAGCGTCAGGCCGGGCGCGCTGCAATGATGTGGCCGCCCGGCCGACGCTAGGGGAGTAGCGAACCGCGACCCCCTTTGAAGGTATGGGGCATGCCGGGCGGTATGGCCCTGTTGGCAAGCCGCCCCTTACCGGACGTCGACCCGCACGTTTGCGCGGTCCGCGGGTTCAGACGCCCGCAATGTCGCGACGCCACGATTGAGCCACAGCACCCACCCGGCGAGGGCGGCGGCGCCGGCCGGCACGGAGAGCAGCAGCAGCAGTTGGGCGGTCGTCATGGCTGAAGACCCTTCAATGAGACCCGAGCGGCTGAATGTATGGCGCCACTGACGATCCAGCAAACCGCCATCACCGCCAGGACGAGAAGCGGGCTCTGCGCGCCGCCGCCCGACGCCAGAACCGTTGAGATGAACGGCGCGAAGCCGCCGACGGCGAAGACCGCCACCGCGAGGCCATTCAGGTAGGTCGCTGACAGCTTCCGGCGCTCGTTCGCGACGAGCTTGTCGCGCGCCTCGGCATCGTCGCTCACGGCTGATCCGCGCCGCGCAGACGCACGCCAGGTCGCCCGTGGTTCAGGAACTCGACGCCGGCTGCCTCAAGCGCGGACTGGACGGCCCTCACTGTGTCGAGCCCGCTTGTCAGCATGTTCGCGCCCTTCCCCTCCATTGACCGGATGGTGTTGGCACTCACGCCAGAGCGTTCCGCGAGCGTGACTTGATCCATCGCAACGAGGCTCCGAGCCGCGCGGAGCTGATTGCCGGTCGAAAGCATCACACCCTCAGTTGGTTTTATACCCAGTGCCCTGTTGACTACACCAAGGCATGGGTATTATAACAAGTCCACAGGTGGTAGCAACCGCTACAACGTGGACGACACCCGATGTCCCACCGCACCGTCTCTTGGACCCGCATTGACCGCGCCGGCCGCGACAGCCGCCCGACCATCCCGGCCGGCATGCTCGGTGCCCGCGCGCTGATCCAATTCGGCACCCGCACCCGCCCCCTCGTCGTCTCCGGCCGCTACGACCGCGCCGCCATTATGGCCGCCGCCTGCAAGGCCGCCGCTGGCATTCAAGAGCGCTGCGGCGTCTCCCGCGTCGAGGCCATATCCTCCGCCCTCAAGGCCACTTGGCAGGTCGCCAAGGCCGCCCACCGCGCCGCTGCGCACTGAGGCCTGCCGCCATGCTCTCCAACCTCACCCCCGATCAGGTCGTGTTCCTCGCGTGGCTCACGCCCGTCTTTCTCGGCGCCAGCAGCATCATGCTCGTGCGGGACCTCCCCATTGTGCGGCGCTACCTCGGCGAGGCGGTCTGATGTCCGCTCGCATCAACCGCCGCGCACTCGCTGCCGGCCTCCTTGCCGCCACCGCGACCCAGACCGGAGGAGTGGCGAAGTTTGCCACTCCTGCCCTTCGCGGCGACGACACCGCCCGGCTGCCCGATCACGCCGCGTTCTGGTCCCGCCTGCCGCTACCGTTCTCCCTGACGGATGCGTGGCACATGCTGTCGCCCGCCACGCAGGCCGAGATCGGCGGCGCGGTGCTCGGGATGGCGCTGGCAAACTACGTCTATGGAGACGGCCGCGCCGATGCCGACCAGTTCACCGACGAGGCCCTGCGGTCCGCAGCATACAACGTGGCCGATGACCTTCTGAACCGGATTGATGATCGGTTGTGGGTGCTTCTGCCCGACCTGTACGGGCAGGACGGCGATCATCCGCGCTGGGCTCTCGATAGTGGGCTCGCGTCGTGACCGCCGCTCTCACCCGCCGCTCAGCGCTCGGCGCCGCCCTGGCGCTCGCCGCCTACCGCGCCACCCCTGCCGCCGCTGATCCGTTCCCGGCTGCCATCCGCCGGGCGCAGTCCGCAGATGCCGCCCACCGCGAGGCCGGACGCTTCGCCCGCGAGATCCAGGCTGCCGGCCTGCCGCTGCCCGCCGACTGGCGCGCCTACCGGATCGGACTGACCTTGGCCCGCACCGCTGCCAGGGCCGAGCTGCATGCCCTCACGCCCACGACGCCCGAGGCGGGGGTGGCGCTCGTCGCCTACTACCGCCAGCGCGCCGAGGCATCCGACGACCCGTGCGCCTTCCGTGCGGCACGCCGTCGACTCCGCAAGGTCGCCCAGCGTCCCGGCGCCGTCGCCCTCGACGTGACGCAGCTCGCCCGCGCCTCGCCCGGGTAGACGCCGCCCGCCTCTCCCCTCGCCACCACCGCCCCACAGCCACGAGCCCTCACCGGAGCCCGAACGATGAAGCACGTCCGTATCCCCGATTTCAGCCAGCCGGCCCCAGTCCGCCTCACGGTCGGCAGCAAGCCGGTCCGCGTCCCGGTCGACCGCCGTTATCGCCAGCTTCCCGATGAGGCCCAGCCTGGCGCGATCGAGCCGTGGGAGGCCGTCGCCCCGGTCCGGCCGGACACCGCGCACAGCCGGTCCCTGCGCTTCCTCGACGCCGCCGGTGAGCTGCTGGCCGCGACCGCCATCATCGGCGGCTGCATGGTCCTGACCGGCCTCGCCTCGCTGCTCTGACCCGCCCGCAACCCGAGCGGGCCGGGAGCCCGCGCCCTCACCTGAGGATCCCGCAATGCCCTTCCGCCTGTCCCTCAAGAAGCTGATCCGCCGCGACCCCGAGGCCCCGAGCCTGCGCGACCGCGCTGCCGACCTCCGCGCCAGTCTGAGCCGCCGAGCCGTCGTCTCCGGGACCGTCGCAGCGGCCGCGCCCCTGCCGGCGCTCGCCCTGGCTCCTCCGAACCCCGCTGCGGCGCTGCACCCCAACCAAGACCTGTTCGACATCGAGGCGCTGTGCGCCCGCGCCGATGCCGCCGAGAAGGCTGTCGAGGATGCTAGTACGGCCGCGCATGCCGCCTTCCGTGCAGCGCTCGGCCCGTTCCCGCCTGAACTGCTGATGACGCCATGGGAAGCCCATCGGTTCGGCATGTTCTCGCCTATCGGCCGTGGCGTTCGGCTCCCGACGCATCTCGTGCATCGCGATACGCGCCTGAACCCCGACCATGGGTGGACCGCCGAGGGGCTGCATCGTGCAATCAAGCTCGCCGTCGCCCTGTTCGGCCAAGGCGGGCAGACCCCGCATCGCATTCGTCGCTGGCGCTCGCTCCTGCCGGCTGCCGCCGCCTACGATGCCCGGCACGCTGAGTTGGAACGGCAGTTCCGGATCCGAGCCCTGCGCGACGAGTGGGATGGTGCGAGGCAAACCGCAGGCCGCGCTCGCACGCTCCTGTGGCGCACTCCGGCCCAAACCGTTGAAGGGCTGGCCGTCCACACGCGTGCCCTGGGCGCAACGGCTTGGTACGAGGGTGGCTCCCCCTTCACGGTTCTGTTGCAGAGCGCGGCGGCCATCACGGGCGTAGCTCTGCGCGAGTCCGGCTTCGACGTGCCGGCATGGCTGTCCGCGTGGGAGGAGGCCGGCGGCCGGGTCGAGTACCACGCCGAGCGGGCGGAATGGGCCTTCATCCACCCGGCCACGGACGGCGCCTCCACCGAGACGCGCGACCGCATTCGAGGGCTCTACAACGAGAAGATCACCAACAGCAGCGCCATCCACCTGTGGCTTGAGCCCCGCGCCACGGATCCGCGGTTCGCTCGCGCCTGACCGCCCCTCTCGTTCTCCAACATCAGGAAGGAGGGGCACATGCCCTCTCTCAAGCTGTCTAACTTGTTCCGACGCAACTCCGGCCGCCACGCCCTCAAGGACCGGGCCGCCGGCCTCCGCGCCAGCCTCAGTGCACCCGATCGCTCGGCCGTCCCGTTGCTCGCGCCAGGAAGTGACGAGGCGAAGGCCGCATGGCTCGCTGCCTGCCATGAGCACACCATCCGAACCCAATTCGCCAATGAGTACCCCGAGCTTAAGCGCACGCCGCTGGAATGGTGGACGTTCGACAGCATCAGCAAGGCGCTGGAAACCGGAGAGCTGTCCCCGGCCGAATGCGCCCGCCTCTACCCGCTGGCGACCGAGCGCGAGTTGCGCATGGCCGAGATCGAGCACGAATTGAACACCGCCGGTCTGTTCGCGCTGGCCTACGCCGACGAATACCCTGTGAAGACGGCCCCCGACCCGGTGCTGTCGGCCATCGACGCCAGCCGCCGCGCCGAGGCCGCCATGACTGCTTTCGCCGCCAGCGTGGAAGGCCGCCGCTTGTCGGACGCGGAGCAGGCCCGCGAGGCGGCCATCGAGCGGGAGCAACGGGCCACCCGCGCGGCTGTCTGGGCAGCCGTGCCGACCACTGCCGAAGGGCGGGCCGCGCTCGCCCGCTACGTGGTGCTTCAGGCCGAACTCACCTTCGGCGCCGACTGGCGGGCAAAGGTGCAGGAGGAATTCTGCGGCGACTACCTCTTGGCTCTGCTCGCGGCCGTGGACCCAAACAATCAGGCTCAAGTCTGACTGCCGTCCCAGCTCTCCCCTTCCGTGCGTACCGCCCCGGCCGGTCCCCGCCGGGCCTTTCCCTTCACACCCTGAGACCTGACTCCATGGGCGACGTGCTCCAATTCACCCCGCGTCCGAAACGGACCGCCCCGGAAGCTCTGCCACCGCTGGCCGGGGCCGAACTACGCGCCAGCCTTGAGGAGGCGGCACAGACCGCCCTGGATGCGGCGGACCGGATCATCGCCGTGCTGGATCGCATGGACGGTGGCGTCGACCACGACGAGACCGGCGGCTCAAAGCCCTCGCTGGCCTCGCCCGAAAACGTCACCTACTCGCAAGTTGTCTACATGCGCGGTGGCGACCAGGACCGCGAGGCCGAAGCCGCCGAGACCACCCCGCCCGAGGTGCCGGCCGAGCAGCCTGCCGCAACCGTGATCCAGGTTCCCCCGATGCGCTGGGGCGGTCGCGGCAATATAATCGCGGCGGCCGGCGCTGCCCTCCTCGACTTGGCAGGGGTTCGCTGATGCCGGCCGCTTTGCCCAACCGCGAACCCGAGCTGCGCGTTCTGTCCTGACCCTAGCGATTTTCGTCTCGCCAAGATGGTCCTCAGCATCCACGCCCGCCCTTCGGTGGGGGGAACGTCTGGGCGGGCGTGGCGGCCGAGGGGGAGCCCCGACGCGAAGCAAAAGCAAAAACTATGCACCCACGCCCGCCCCGACAGCTGAGGGGCATATCTCCGGGCGAGCGTGGAAGGTCAGCGATCCATCCCACCGCCGACGCTGCTGATGTATACCCCGGTAACGGGACCGTGAATGACACAAACCCCACGCCCGGCCGGGCTGTTGTGGGGGCGAGCTTGCGACGGGCGTGGAGGGCCAGCCTAAGCTGGCACGGCAATCCTGAGGCGGTCGGGATCCGCGGGCGAGTAGGCCGAGCGCTCTCACGAAACGCTCGGCTCGATCATGTCGCACGACTGCGAGGTCTGTGCTCAGTCGTTCGGAACGCAGCCGCCCCAGTAGTTGCTGTAGTGAGCGCCATAGCCGCAGGTGCTACCCACGTAGATGAGGCGACGGGGTCCCCAGCCATAGCCGCCGAAGCCACCGCCGAAATGACGGCCTCCGAAGCCCCGGCTACCGAAGTGACCGCCGCCACCGAAGTGACCGCCACCGAAGTGGCTGCCTCCGCCAAAGTGCCCCCCGCCACCGAAATGGCCGCCAAAGGCGGACGCATCGGTCGCCGCGAAGATGCCGACTGGAGCCGCGATAACCGCGGCAGCGAGCACCGACTTGAATGTCTTACTGATCATCATGCTCTCCAATGTATCGCCGAGCGGCCTATCCGCTTCGATAATTGGATAGATAAAGGTCTGGTCGAATATTTATGTGATCCACGTCACGCGCGCACGGAAAGTAAGCTTAGCCGTATTCCGTCGGCTCGGCGACGCGCTAATCTCGCACGAGCTTCGGCTCTGGTTTGGCGGCCCGCGTCAGGCTCTGGATCGCTCGCGCCGGCCGACCAGCCTTCTGGGCGATCTCGGCTTCTTGCTGCTCGATAAGTTCACGGGCCGGTTGATCGCCGTCCAAGCCGCCCAGGATCTCCATCGGCACGCGCCGGTTCGAGGCGCGGGTGCCATCCTCGAAGACAATGTCGAATAGGACAGTACCCCGATCCTGGGGGGATTGCTTCACGCCCTTGGCCATGCGGATCTGATAGGCCGGCAAGCTCGGCAGCGCCCGAACAACGGACGCGGTTGACGGTATAATCACACAAGAGGAGGCTCGGTGCGGGGGCGGCTACGGAGTTAGCCACCATGAGCAACTTCGATCACATCCTGAATTGGAAGCTTCTTCCGGGATCACATCGCTTCCCTGGACCGGACGGGGGCACCTGCATCAACGAAGCCGCAATCGTGGCATGCGGCTTCCCCTATCAGCGTGTCGGTTCAATCAAAGCTATGCCAGCCTGCTTCTCGCGCCCGATCTGTGGGCTAGCGATGCAGTTGAACGACAATGCGACAGAGACGCAGCGGCAACGCCTATTGCCATTTGTGACGCGGCTGGCCTGCGTGGACACACCTAAGGTCGAGCGCGAACGGGAGCGCTACATTGACGATCACCTCAAGCAGAGTGACGCTTTCACGATCGAATTCCCGTTCGATCAAGGACTCGCAGCCCTTGAGGGCGCGCTCGCCATCGGGCGACAAGCGGATCCGCTCGGCGTGGATGAGGCGGCGAGCCGGCTTGATGCAGCTCGCGGTCCGGTCGAACGGGTGAGGAAGCGCTCTGGCTTCCTGTCCGCGAAGGTGAAGGGGTGGCTGGGCCTGTCGCAGGCGCTCGAAAGCGCGGAGTAACGTCCAGTCGGAGGCGATGCCACGGAGCCGACGAGCAACAGCCCCTAATCCTCACTCAGGGCCTGCAGATCGTCGCGCTTCGTGAGCAGATAGCCGAGATGCCGCTGATAAAGCTCGATGCTCGCTCGTTCGCGGTTCGCGCCTTCAACTGACAGGTTCGGGTCGCTGAGCGCCCGGGTCGAAGTTCGGACGCTTTCCTGCAGGGTGGCGATCTCGCGTTCGACCCGCTCAAGCTCGGTCATCACTGCCCCACAGAAGATGTTGTCTGGGCCCAGTCGCCCAACCAATATGCGCTGTTCGAGATGCGGACACTCCCGCAATTCTTCTCGTTGGCGTACCTTGCGCCAAGCGGAAGCAGGTGCATGTCCATGACCGAGCGACGAGAACTTTATCGAAGCCGGAATGGAGACACATGGTACCTCGGGCGCATGGCAATCCGCTTCATGGGGTGTGCACGAGCTGGACGGGCTGGAAGCCAAGCTTAGGCGATGTCTCGCGATAGACCGCTGCCATCGCCCCTAGTCGACTGCAGCCAAACGCGATGGCGAAAGCCCGCGGAGAGGCGTATCTTGAGCCGCGGGGCGCACCAAGCGGACGGAGGTCGATATGACCTTCATCATCATCGGCTTAAACATGAGGGGGCCGATCCTCATCGACTGCGACACAGCTATCGGCGCGTTGGAAAAGGTGGCCGAGCTGATCCGCAACGGCTATACTAACGTGCTGATCGCGGACGACGAGGGCGTGCAGTACGCGCCGTGTGAGTTCGTCCGCCGCTTCGACCTGTAGGTGCTTCACCTTGTCTTGGTGGAGGATGGTTATGCTGTTCTTCGCTCTCCTATTCGCGGGTCTCGCCGTGTTCGGCGCATGCGTCGGCTTTGGCACCATTGGCCGGCCGATGTACGGGCAAGCGCTCAACAGCTACGGATGGGCGCTCTGCATCAACGGCGTAGCCCTGGCTGCCTACTTCGTGTTTACGCGGGTCCGTCGATCGCGACCGGCGCGGCGCGCTGCGCGGACTTCAGCCTTGCGATCCTGAGCCCGCTCAGGCGCCCTACATCTACAATCCGATCGGGATAGAGCGCCAGGGCCACCACGCCCCCGGCAATGGAAATCGCGGCTGCGAACAAAACGCTGGCCGTATGGTTGTGCAGTTGAGGCACCCATTTTATCCGGCGCGCTCATGGGCCTCCTACAAGGAGAAGCTCTATGTCCAGGATCAGTGTGAAGCTCGCCGGCGACGGCACGCACATGGTCGTGCAGGACCGCGACCCCGTAGTCAGCGGCATGAGCCTCGATGAGGCTGAGAACTTCCTGACCTTCCTGCGCGTAGCAGCCCGGGTGAAACGAACGCATCGTTTGCCCGACGCAGTGCGCAACCGCGGGACACTGGTCGCGTGAGGCTGCCCGGGATTACTGCAGGCGCCCCGAGGCCACCGTCGCCCGGATCCAGCGCGGCGACAGGATCTTGCCGCACTCGGTGCTGATCCAGGCCTGCCCGTCCTAGACTTCAATGACCTGGGCTTCAGCGACAAGCGCCTCGCGCAGGGTCGTGTGGGTACGGCCGTCTTCGGCTTAAGCCGGATGCCGGCTCTGCCAGATGGTCAGCTCGGCGCGCTGGTTCTGGTCAGCTGGCGTCATTCTCTCGCTCCGGTGAGTTGCGGAAGCGCGAGTGCTTACCGCCGGCCAAGGGCGATCATTCGGCGGCCAAGTTACCGCCTCGTATCTGCGGTCGGGTTGTGTCCGGCTTCGGCGGCGGTGGCTTTGGGACCGGAATGCGCACGATGCGCCCAGTCCTAGGGTCGAAGATTTCCACGTCATTGCTCCGTGATCGAGGTACGGTCAGGAGCACATGCCGTCGATGGCCACCTCCCAAGTCGTTGCTCGGTTCAGAATGACCGCGAAGCCCTAGCGCACGCGGTCGGGGGCTGGAGACTGTCACCCCGCGCATTGGGGCTCAGTGTGCCAGCGGCGGCGAGGAAGAAAGTCATTACAGAACACCATTGGATGAGGGTTATGTGGGTGCGCACGGCGCTCTCCGGCATAACAGATGCCGGATGAGTGGCATGCGCTGGGTGAATGCAGTTTCGGGCGTATGCCCCGACCCATTCATCAGGTTATTGGGACGCGAATAGTCAGATGCCCTTGATGATGTCGGCGGCCGTGGCCTGGGCTGCTGGTGCGCCGCCGTTGATGACGGCTCCCTAACCGAGCCCAGGCACCAGGCTCGTGGGCCACGTAGCGTATCGGCCCACCGCTGGTGAGCTCAGACCCTCCCCCGCCCAGTCCGCAGATCGAGGGAGCGAGCAGGTCTTGCCAGCCTAGCGCTTGCCGGATTTTGCCGATGTAGCTGAGATCCCCTGGGAAGCCCTGGGAGCGCCTTATGCTGAACATCGATCCCCTGATCGCGGTAGGCGTCGTCGGCGCCACCGCCGTCACAGATGCAGCCTATGTTTTCTTCAACGCGGCCGTGACCGCCCGTAGGCGCATCCCGGCCGCAAACTGGTCGGCATGCTGGTATCTGCTCTCCGCGTTCGCTGTGATCAGCTACACGGAGAATGCGGTGTACGTGGCCTTCGCGGCCCTAGGGTCGTGGTTGGGGGCCTTCGGGTCCGTGACGTGGCTCGTGCGGCCCATGCCACCGCACTAATGTCGGATGTAATCGCACACCGATAGGCGTGCTGATTATTTTGCATTCATCTCGAACAAAGTATTGATTATCACAATCGGACGTGCGAACACGTAATCAGTTCGCGGGCAGGCGTATCATTGCCGTCCAGGATAAATCTTATGCCGATTACAGACTCAGCCGGCCCACGGCAGCGCGGGCCGAACACGCGTCATCGCACTGTGGCCATCGCCAATATCCGGTGGTTCCGCACGATGGCGTGGCGCGCCTTGCGCGATGGCAGCCCCCAAGGTGTCCTACGCGCGGCCAACGCACGTGCTGCGGCCCGCATCATTCTGCATCAAGCGAAGCGGCATGCCTTGGTCAATCGCCCGGTGACGGATGCCTTGGCGGTTGGCCGATAAGGCAGCTGGGCGCGGTCTCGACGTGCTAGGTGCGCATCTCCTCGACGTGCAGGCCGCCGTCCCGCAAGTGGTCGGGTATATCGCTGTGATCGTAATAGCCCGCCGCGTGGGCCATGGCATCGAGGGCAGCGAACGGATCGGCCGCTGAGCCGGTCCAGAGGATCGTGCCTGTAGTACTCTGACGGATTTGGAACACCTTCATCGACTCCCCCACGCTCGACGGTCGGACGATCGTAACGCGGCCTTTGACGTTCCAGGGCTACCTCAATCGGCCAGCATACCCCAGGGCGGCACTGCTCCGGATCAGCTGCCACCTAGTGGTTTAAGCGAAATGCATCGGCAGCGCGAGGCTGACGAGAGCGACATACGCTCCGACGAGCAGGGCACCCGCCGGAACGACAATACCGCTGAGGAGGACGAGGCGGGATGAGAGGGGCATGACGATCTCCAGTGGATGGGCGGCAGCTGCCGTCGTTGAGGGAGATCTATGCTCAAGCTCTCTGGCCCGATGTGTTGAGGAACACTCAGGGCGCCCTCACGGTGGCCTGTTCAGGTGTAGGGGCCACCAAACAGGTCACCCAGCGCCTTCCGCCGGAACAACGTGCGCCGCCGCCGCCTCTGATGCTCCGGCCGGTCGTGGATCATGTGACAGCGCTGGCAGAACGCTGCGAGGTTGGCATCTGCGTTGTTCGAGGTGTCGTGATCCCGATGGGCAGCGGCGAGAATAACCCGCGTCCGACGGGCTAGACCGAGGACCTCAACCTCTGCCGCGATCCGGATCCGGCGACCCCAACCATCCCGCCATCGACCCGCGTCTGCGTCCCACCAGCGGCCGTCTCCGAGGTAGTAGACCATTCGCCCATGCGGCCGCCCGCACCCCTCACAGCAACCTTTCGCCCGGCCGAACCGGATCAGGGCGGAGAGCTGCGCCCAGTCGATGGGGTAGAAGAAGCGGTGCTCGGGCCGGATCGGCATGGTGGCGGCACTGTGCCACCGGTCGAGCCGAAAGCGTAGCGTTAGACTCTACAGGCTCTATCAGGCTGACGCGCTGTACGCTTACCATCGCGTACTAAGTACTGCCGCAACGACGATACCCAGCGTTGCGCCAAGTTGAGCACCTGTCAAGGCGCCAACCCAATCCCAGTTGAAGCCAATTGCTAAGCCAATCGCACCAATCACGAATGCAGCGCACAAGAGCAGGATAAACACCGCTGCACCTCGTGCGCTGGTTCCTATCTAAGTCAGCATATGCTCGCAACCTTGTAAATCCATTCGGGCATTGAGCGGCGATATTTTGATTTCGCCAGTTTTACAACCTAAGGTTTCGCTCGCGAATGCTGATAATGGAGGCGGAAACAATAATTAGAGCGTTGTTTTATGCGCAATATTCTGTTAACGAACGCGCAGGGCACCTATTCCCGATCATCCGTTATCCATCTTGAGGGGGCGGATTATGGAACCTCAGGCTGTTCTTCCTGGCTCCGCCACTGTGGGTGCGGCGCAAGACGTTTCCGCCATAGCCGAACGGATTGCAGTCCAATTCACCGGACAGGTTAGTCAAGCAACCGAAGCTTTCGTGCCTGCGATTTGTGCGCTCCCACAAGACAGACGGCTGAGCTGGGCGGCTAAGCGCGGGCTCGATATCGCGGTGGCGGCCACCGCGCTGTTTTTGCTCCTGCCGGCCATGCTGTTAATCGCCGCACTCATCTATGCGGGGGACTTCGAGTCGCCGATCTTCCATCACATGCGGCTCGGTCGCAATGGACGTCGTTTCGGGTGCCTGAAGTTCCGCTCGATGGTGACGAATGGCGACGCCGTTTTGACGGCGCATCTGGCCGCCAATCCTCAGGCCCGGGCTGAGTGGGAGGCCACGCACAAGCTCAGTGACGACCCGCGTGTGACCGCCATCGGCTACGTACTGCGCAAGACTTCGCTGGACGAGCTGCCGCAGCTCTGGAATGTGCTGCGCGGCGAGATGAGCTTGGTCGGCCCGCGCCCGATCGTGCCGGCCGAAGTCGCCCGCTACGGGGGGGCCTTCCCGACCTGTTTCGCCGTGCCGCCGGGTGTGACCGGGCTGTGGCAGGTCTCGGGCCGCTCTGACACGACCTATGCCGAGCGCGTCGCTCTGGATCTGGACTACGCCAGCCGCTGGAGCCTGCGCTGGGATCTCGCCATCATGCTCCGCACCGTCCCTGCCGTTCTCGCACAACGCGGAAGCAAGTGAGCGCCTTAGCTTCAATGGGCACCGTCATGCAGGACGACAACCCACTCTGGTACGACTACGCCAAGCCTGAGGAGACGCCTAGTCGAACCCTACTGGTGCTGCCCACCTGTTCTGCGTCATGGTGAGCACCGCGACAACAGCGATCCGGATGTACTGGCTACCGGACCGACTCTGGTCCTGGGCAGCGGCGGGCCGGCGTGTTGCCAGAGGGTAAGAGCGACGCCGGTCCTGAGTCGCGTTGAGGCGCCTCAGGTAGGGGAAAGCTGTCTTCGTGCCACACGAGTGGCGCGGTCCTGCAGAGGCGCCAGAACTCGACGAGACCGGCAGCGTAGACGGCGAGAAGAACAGCAGACCAATGCATGATCGCGCTCCTTGCGTTCGCGCGCAGTTCAACGCTGTTGAAAGCTTGGCTTTTCTCTACAGCACATCAGTAAAACCAGATTTTGTCGATATAATGCCCGATCACCCATGAAACAACCATAATCCGGAATTTTTATGCACGAAAAATAATCATTGCTAGGCCAAACGTGACGTTTGGGTCAGGCTGACAGGTGACTCGACGCCACCGTCACGCCCATCGTCTTGAGCGCATGTGGAGTGCACCCTGTTTGACCGGACAGGCAGCGGGGTGGGTTTAGGCAGTCCGGCAGAGGTACTCTCGGGGCGAGAGCATGCGCAGGCCGGAGTGCGG
>NZ_NPKS01000013.1:0-174621 GCF_008329595.1 Methylobacterium sp. P1-11 | reverse complement strand
GGTGAAGACGGAGGCGTCCGACACCCGCGCCAGTGTCGCCTGGAAGGTCGAGCGCTCGGCGTCGACCAGCCGGGCGAACTGCTTGGGCATGCTCTCCCGCGACGCCGGCCACAGCCGCGTCCCCGTCCCACCGCACAGGATCATCGGGTGGATCTGGATCGAAGGTCGGGACATGGCGGCCTCTCCCGAGACGTCTCGGCGGGGTGGCGCGGCCGAGCCCGCCCCGCGCGGGTGCGATGGAGTGGCGGCCGCCGATTTCCGGATCTGCCCTTACCGTCGGGCCGGGGAGTGAACAACCTGCGCGCATAATCCGCGCCGCGACAGACTGGCCGCGTTCGGGGGGATGGTTATCTCTGGCCTGTCATGACTGAGCCCGTCCCCACCCGCCCGGCCGACGATCCGGATTCGTCCCCGCGCCGGATTCCCTCGGTGGAGCGCCTCGTCGGCGCCGCACCTCCGGCGGATCTCGAGGCCTACGGGCGGACGGGGTACACGGACGCCATCCGGGGGGTGCTGGCGGCGATCCGGGCCGGCGGCGGCCCCGTTCCGGATGCGGCGGCGATCCGGGCCGAAGCGTCCGCGCGGCTTGCCGCCGAGCACCGCCCGTCCCTCAGGCCGGTTTTCAACCTGACCGGGACGGTGCTGCACACCAATCTCGGCCGGGCCCTGCTGCCCCGCTCGGCCGCGGAGGCGGTGGCTGCCGTGATGGTGCAGGCGAGCAACCTCGAATTCGATCTCGCCACCGGCGCCCGGGGTGAGCGGGACGACCATGTCGAGGCTCTGATCTGCCGCCTGACCGGCGCCGAGGCCGCGGTGGTCGTCAACAACAATGCGGCCGCGGTCCTGCTGGTGCTGAACGCGCTGGCGATGCGCAAGGAGGTGGTGGTCTCCCGCGGCGAACTCGTGGAGATCGGCGGCTCGTTCCGCGTGCCGGACGTGATGGTGCGGGCCGGATGCCGCCTGCGCGAGGTCGGCACAACCAACCGCACCCATCTGCGCGACTACGCGGAGGCGCTCGGACCCCGCACCGGCCTCGTGATGAAGGTGCATCCGAGCAATTACGCCATCGCGGGCTTCACCGCGGCCGCGGATCCGGTCGCCCTGCACGCCCTCTGCCGCGAGCGGGGCGTGCCGCTCGCGGACGATCTCGGCAGCGGCAGCCTCGTCGACCTAGCCGCCTACGGGCTGCCCCCCGAGCCGACGGTCCGGGGCGCCCTGGAGCGGGCGGATGTCGTCACCTTCAGTGGCGACAAGCTGCTCGGCGCGGTCCAGTGCGGCATCGTCGCCGGCCGGAAGGACCTGGTCGCCCGCGTGCGCAAGAACCCGCTGAAGCGGGCCCTGCGCGTCGACAAGATGACTTACGCGGCGCTCGAGGCCGTGCTGCGGCTCTACCTCCACCCCGAGCGGCTCCGCGCGGAGCTGCCGACCCTGCGGCTGCTCACCCGCGCGCGGGACGCAATCGCCGCGCAGGCCGAACGCCTTGCCCCCGCGGTGGCGGAGCGGCTCGCCGGCCGGGCCACGATCGCGGTCGCCGACTGCATCAGCCAGATCGGATCCGGCGCCCTGCCGGTGGAGACCCTGCCCAGCGCCGCCCTGGTTCTGACGCCGGGCGGCCGGGGCCGCGGGCGGTGCCGGCGGCTCGCCGAGGATCTGCGCCGGCTTCCGGTGCCGGTGATCGGCCGCATCAGCGACGAGTCCGTCCGCCTCGATCTCCGGACGCTCGAGGACGAGGCCGGCTTCCTCGACACCCTGGCGGCGCTCCCGCCCGCCGAGAACGGGCTACGAACCCCCTAGGGTTGTTAAGAGAACGGATCGGAAGACTGGACCTTGCACGGCGGCCTCCCGTGTTATGGTATGATGACGAACCCGCGGTCGCGGTCGAGAGTGGCGGTGCATGGACCGCGATGGGCGAGCGATATGGCGTATATTGCCGAGACGGCTGAGGCGGAGCCGGAGACGGATCCGCTGCATCTCGATAACCAGCTTTGCTACGCGCTCTATGCTGCCGCGCATCGGATGACCAAGTCGTACCGGCCGCTGCTCGAGCGGCTCGGACTGACCTATCCGCAATATTTGGTCCTGCTGGTGCTGTGGGAACAGGATGGCGTCACGGTCTCGGAGATCGGCCGGCGTCTGCGCCTCGATTCCGGAACGCTCACGCCGGTTCTGAAGCGCCTGGAGAGCGCGGGTTTCCTCCTCCGGACCCGGCGCCAGTCCGACGAGCGCGAGGTCGAGATCGCCCTGACGCCGGAGGGCGCCGCCCTGCGAGCCGACGCGGTCTCGGTCCGCGAGAGCGTGATGTGTCAGCTCGAACTCAGCGAGCCGGAGATCCGCGCCCTGCGCAGGGATCTCAGCCTCGTCATCGAGCGGCTCAGCGTGAACGACTGAGCACCGCTCGGATGCGGGGACGCGGCTCCGGAGCTGGCGGCCTCACCGCCGCAGGCGGTTGCCCAGGACGAAGCCGTAGAGGCCCATCAGGATGATGCCGACGCCGCCCTCGATGCCGACCAGCAGGTTGGTGACGCGGCCGGTGGGCTTGAGGCCGATCTCCGGCGGGTTCGCGGTCATCATGTTGAGCGCGCTGTAGCTCAGGAGATCGAGCGGGTTGTAGGTCGGCCCGGCTTCCGGCCCCTCCACGATGAACAGGCCGCCGGTCAGGCCGAAGAGCCCGCCGAACAGCACGATCAGCAGCGCGAAGGCGCGGGCGATGCGTGACAGGCTCTCGCCGTAATCGCACAGCCACTCGACGAAGCGATCGGCGGTCCAGCGATAGCCGTGCCGCAGGAAGCCGGCCCAGTCCCGGCTGCTCCAGGCGGCGCGGGCCTGCTGCCCGGCATGGAAGCGGCCCATCCGGCGGCCGCGCTTATACGCCCAGCTCGCCGCGTCGTGGCTGCCGATGCTCTTCCAGTTCTGCTCAAGGGCGAGGTAGCTCGCCTGGGCGGCCTCATAGGCGCCGGCCACCTCCTCGCCGACCGCTCCCCCGAGCTGCTCCACGCTCATCCGCGTGCCGTTGAGCCAGGCCCCGGCGAAGCGCGCATGCCGCAGGCGGCACGTGGCGAGATTCAGCCGCACAAGGTCGGTATCCGAGAGATCCGCCCCCGAGAGATCGGCACCGTCGAGCTTCGCGCCGGTGAAATGCGCCCCCCGCAGGCGCGAGCCGGCGAGGCTCGCCTTGGTCAGGCTCGCCTCGGCGAAATCCGCGTGGGTCAGGTTGGCGTCCGCGAGCTTGGCTTCGTCGAGCCGCGCCCCGCGGAAGTTCGTGTCGTCGGCATCCGCCCCGGAAAAATCCGCGCCCCAGAGGTCGGCGCCGGCGAAATCGGTCCCGTCGAGGAGGGCGCCCGACAGGTCGGCGAAGCGCATCGCGGCGCGGCCGAACCGGGCATCCTCCAGCATCGCCCCGGCGAACTTCACCTGTCCGGCGACGATGTCGGTGAAGTCCGCCCCCGAGAGATCGGCCTCGGACAGGTCGGTCTCCTCCAGGATCGCGCCGGTGAAGCGGGTCGAGCGCCCGACCGCGCCCGCGAGCGTGGCCCGGCGCAGGTTGGCGCCGGAGAGGTCGGCCTCCTCCATGCGGGCGCGGGACAGGTCGGCGCCGGCGAGTGACAGGCCGCCGGATTCGGCATCCGTGCCGAGACCAGAATCCGCCTCGGCGGCCAGCGCGCCCGGCCCGGCGCTCAGTTGCGACAGGTCCGCGCCCGGTTCGCACAGCGGCGCCCCGGCGGCGATCCGGCCGAGGAGCGCGCGCAGGCGCGGCTCGGCCTGAGCGTCCGGCCACGCGTCGGTTGGGGTCCCCTGGTCCATGGTCGTTCCTTGCCGGAAGGCGCGACCGGACGCCAGACGCTTCGCTCAGAGGGCGCCGGTCGCCGACGCCACCCGAACGGCGATGGCCTTCGCGGCCGGCGTCTTGGACTGCTCGTCATGGTGCCAGAGCGGCAACAGGACGTTCAGCTCCGGATAGTATCCGGCGCAATTGCCTTCCGGGATGTCGTAGGCCACCACGCGCAGGCCGCCGACGCGCCGCGACACCTGATCGTCGGCCTCGGTCTCCACGGCGACGCTGCCGCCGTCCTTCAAGCCCAACCGCGCGATGTCCCGCCGGTTCATGAACAGCACGTCCCGCGTACCCTTCACCCCGCGGAAGCGGTCGTCGTAGCCGTAGACCGTGGTGTTGAACTGGTCGTTCGACCGCAGAGTGATCAGGTCGAGCACGTCCGGTCCGCGGGCGGGGAGATCCGGGTCGGCTTCGAGGCCCTCGGGCACCGCGAAATTCGCCTTGCCGGTCTCCGTCTCCCATTTGCGGTCGCGGGCGCCCAGCGGCTTCAGCAGGCCCCCGGGCTGGAACATCCGGCCGTTCAGGTCGTGGAACACGCTCGGGTAGGTCGCCTCGATCGCGTCGCGCACCCGCCCGTAATCGGCGACCCAGGCATCCCAGTCGACACGGGGATTGTGCGGCAGGGTCGCCTTGGCGATCTCCGCCACGATCCAGGGCTCGGAGCGCAGGTGCGGCCCGACCGGGTCGGCCACCCCCCGCGAGCCGTGGAACTGCGCGGTGGAACTCTCCATCGACACGGCCTGCGGCCCGCTCGCCTGCCGGTCGATCTCGATCCGTCCGAGGCAGGGCAGGATGTAGGCCACGGCGCCGTTCACGAGGTGGGAGCGGTTGAGCTTGGTCGAGATCTGCACGGTGAGGCGCTGCCGCCGCCAGGCCGGCTCCATCCGGCCGGTGTCGGGCACCGCCCGCAGGAAGTTGCCGCCGAGCCCGATGAAGGCCTTCACGCGTCCGTCGAGGACGCCCTCGCAGGTCTCCACCGTGTTGAGGCCCTTCTCCCGCGGCGGCTCGAAGCCGTAGAGTTCCTGCAGCTTGTCCAGCGGCGCGAGTTCGGGCTTCTCGGTGATGCCGACGGTGCGCTGGCCCTGCACGTTCGAGTGGCCGCGCACCGGGCAGATCCCGGCGCCGGGCTTACCGATATTGCCGCGCAGGAGCAGCAGGTTGACGAGCATCCGGACGGTCTCGGTGCCCTTGCGGTGCTGGGTCAGGCCCATCCCATAGATGCCGATCACCGCCTTCGCGCGGGCGTAGACCCCGGCGGCGGCCTCCAGCGCGGTCCGGGTGAGGCCGGAGCGCCGCTCCAGCGCGGCCCAATCCTGTGCGTCGCAGAAGGCGACGAAGGCCGCGAAGCCGTGGGTGTGTTCGGCGATGAAGGCGTGATCGAGCACCCGGGGCTTGCCGGCGGCCTCGGCCGCCCGGTCCAGGGCGAGCAGGGCCTTGCACAGGCCGGTGAGCGCTGCGAGATCGCCGCCGGCCTTCACCTGATGATACTGCGTCGAGATCTTCGTGGAGTAGCGGGTGAGCATTTCCACCGGCGATTGCGGATCGGTGAAGCGCTCCAGGCCGCGCTCGCGCAGCGGGTTGAAGGTGATGATCTGCGCGCCCCGGCGCCGCGCCTCCTGGAGCGGATGCAGCATGCGCGGCGAATTCGAGCCGACGTTCTGGCCGAAGAAGAGGATCAGGTCGGTGGTCTCGAAATCCTCCAGCAGCACCGTGCCGACCGGGGCACCGATCGATTGCGGCAGCGCCACCGAGGTCGGCTCGTGGCACATGTTGGAGGAGTCCGGCAGGTTGTTGTTGCCGTAGAGCCGCGCGAGCAGCGCCCACATGTAGCTGGTCTCGAGGGAGGCCCGGCCGGAGGCGTAGAACACCACGGATCGCGGATCCTGCGCACGCAGGTCCTTCAGCTCCCGGCCGATCTCGGCGAGGGCTTCGGCCCAGGCGACGGGCCGGTAGCGGTCCGTCGCCGGGTCATAGCGCATCGGGTGGGTCAGGCGGCCCTGCTCCTCGAGGGCGTAGTCGCTCCAGCCGAGGAGTTCCGTCACCGTGTGTTCGGCGAAGAAATCCGGGGTCGCCCGGCGGCGCGTCTGCTCCCAGGCGGTCGCCTTGGCGCCGTTCTCGCAATACTCGAAGGCCAGCGGCTTGGCCGGCTTCGCCCAGGCGCAGGACGTGCACATGTAGCCGTCCGGCTTGTTCTGCTTCAGCAGCATCGCCGAGCCGGTAACCGGCACGCCCTCGCGGGTCAGGATCTCGACGAGGGAGCGCGCCGAGCCCCAGCCGCCCGCGGGCCCTTGATAGGGCTCAATCCGGACGTCGTCGGTGTTCTGCTCGGCCATGGTGCCCTCCCAGCCGGTCCAGCAATGACCAGCACGAGGGAACGCGCGAGCGGGCGAATGGGATCACGGGCGCGTCACCGCGCCCCGGACGGGTTTCCTCGGCGGTGCCGTGGCCCTAACGTCGACATGCGGACAATTCGCCGAGGAGGACATCATGGCCAGCGTCGACGTTGAGATGGTGAAGTGTGCCTGCCAGGACTGCGTCTGCGTGATTTCGGTCTCCAAGGCCGTGTCGCGGGACGGCAAGGCCTATTGCTGCGACGAGTGCGCGGACGGACACAAGGATCACGCCGGCTGCGAGCATGCCGGCTGCGCCTGCCACGGCTGAGGCCGTTCCCGATCGCGTTGCGACGGTCTGGAGGATGCGTCTTCGGCCGAGACTGCCGCGACGCGCGCCCTCTCCCGTGCGGGAGAGGGTTGGGGTAAGGGACAAGACGCTTCCGGATCGCGCGCCATCACGGCTCGGCCGGGGTGCGCTACGTCCGGACGGACCCGAGCCCTCACCCTGTCCCTCTCCCGCACGGGCGAGGGGACCCGCGCCTCGCTGGGGACGGGCTCGGCTATCCTCACCGTCCCGACCTCGGTAAGATCCGGCCTCCTAGAAGTTCAGGCGCCGTCGTTCCGGGGCGCCGAAGGCGGGCCCGGAATGCCGACGCTCTGTCGGCGCGAGACCTGCCGCCGCGGCTGGACCGGGTTTCCGGCTCTCCTGCGCGACCCCGGCATGGCGGGCGATGTGGTCGCGGTCAGGAGACCGCCGCGAGCTTGTCGGCCATCGACTGGTCCTTGTCGCGGCGCGTCGAGAAGATCAGCGTGAAGAAGGTCCTCTGGACGCCGAGTTCGGCGAGCTTGGCCTCGCACCGCTCGGCCAGCGCGCAGATCTCCGACAGTTCACCCTCGATGTTCGTGCCGTTGGGATGCATCGTGGCGGTGAGCCCGCTCGACTCGATGATGTCCTTGATCGCCCGCACGTAGGGCGAGACCGAGGGGCCGACGCCCATCGGCACGATGCAGAGGTCGGCCGAAACTTTCATGGTGCCTGCCTGATCCGGGAGGGGCTGCCCCGGCGCGCTGACGCGACCGGCGGCGGGGCCTGCGGGCAGCCTATCGCCGGCCGTTCCGACTTTCCAGGCCAGCGGCGGGCGGGGCGTCACGCCTCGCCGGTTTCGAGCGCTGCCGCCCGCACGGAGGGCAGGCAGGGATTGGCGTTGTCGCTGCGCCACGCGAGCCACAGCTCCGGCCCGGTCGTCGTGGGGAGGGCGATCGGCCGGAGCCGTATATCGGCCATGCTGTTGCCCCGGGCGCTGCCCGGCACCAGCGCAACACCGATGCCGGCGCCGACGAGCGCCAGCATCGCGTGGACCTGATTCACCCGCTGCACGATCCGCGGCTGCACCCCCCTGGCCTCGAACAGCCGGTCGAGCAGGTCGATGAAGTAGCGACCGCCCCGGGGCGACCACGTCACGAAGGCCTCGCCGTCGAGGTCCCGCAGGGTCGGCGCGCGCGCCGTCGCGAGGCGATGCCCGCGCGGGACCGCGAGCAGGAGCCGCTCCCGCGCCAGCGGCGCGGTGGCGATCGCGGATTTCGGATCCTGCAGGACCGGGGCCGGCCGCAGGATCGCGAGATCGGTGCGGTTCTCGCCCAGCGCCAGGATCTGCTCGTCCGAGACCATCTCCTCCAGCACGAGGTCGACCTCGGGCAGCGTCCGGCGGACATGGGCCACGACCTGCGGCAGCGTCCGGTAGGCCGAAGCGGCGGTGAAGCTGAGGCGCAGCACCCCGCTCTCGCCCCGCGCGGCGCGCCGGGTGATGCGCGCGGCGTTCTCGGCCGCCGCCAGCACTCGATAGGCCTCCGCCAGGAAGGTGCGGCCCGCTGGCGTTAGGCGCACCGCCCGGGTGGTGCGCTCCAGCAGCGTCACGCCGAGCGTCTGCTCCAGCATCTGGATCTGCCGCGACAGCGGCGACTGGGTCAGGTTCAGCCGCGCAGCGGCCCGGCCGAAATGCATCTCCTCGGCGACGGCGACGAAGCTGCGGGCATGGCCGAGGTCGAACATTGATGCACGATCCGGGATAATCCAGCCAAAATCAACGTTGGACGCATCTAACGCCGGCGCCTAACCCCGGACGCGACACCGAACGGTGCGCACCAGGGAGAGGAATCGATGGCGAGCATGACCCCGGCCGAGATGGCCCGCGTGCTGGGCTCCGGCCTGCTGTCCTTCCCGGTCACGCATTTCCACGACGATTTCAGCTTCGACGAGACCGCCTACCGGGACAATCTCGGGCGGCTCGCCGACTACAAGGTGTCAGGCCTGTTCGCCGCCGGCGGCACCGGCGAGTTCTTCTCGCTGACGCCCGCCGAGATTGACCGTGTCCTGCGCGCCGCCGTCGAGGAGACCCGCGGCCGGACCCCGGTCATCGCCCCAGCCGGACAGGGCACAGCACTGGCGGTCGAGATGGCCCAGGCAGCCGAGGCCGCCGGCGCGGACGGAATCCTGCTGCTGCCGCCCTACCTCGTCGGCTCCGAGCAGGCGGGGCTCGCCGCCCATATCGAGGCGGTGTGCCGGGCGACCTCCCTCGGCATCATCGTCTACAACCGCGCCAACGCCCAGCTGAACGAGCAGACGATCACCGGCCTGTGCGAGCGCTGCCCGAACCTCGTCGGGTTCAAGGACGGCGTCGGCGACGTCGAGCTGATGACCCGGGTCTACGCTGCTCTGGGCGACCGCCTGACCTATGTCGGCGGCCTGCCCACCGCCGAGACCTTCGCGCTGCCGTATCTGGAGATGGGCGTCACCACCTACTCCTCGGCGATCTTCAACTTCCTGCCCGAATGGGCGCTGTCCTTCTACGACAGCGTCCGCCGCCGCGACCGCGACGCGGTCTACCGGGAACTGCGTGACTTCGTCCTCCCCTACATCGCGATCCGCAACCGCAAGCGCGGCTACGCGGTCTCGATCGTCAAGGCGGGCATGAGCGCCGTCGGCCGCCACGCCGGCCCGGTCCGGCCGCCGCTGACCGACCTTGACGCGGCCGAGCGCGCCGAGCTGACGGCCCTGATCGGCGACCGCCGCTGAGCCCCCGCGACGCGACCAACGACGGGCCCGCCGAGCCAACGGCGGCCATGACCCGCTTCCTGGATCAACCGGGCGGCGAAGAGCCAGGGAGAACGTCCATGAGTGCCAGTTCGAGCGGCGCGACGAGCACCCTGCTCGACGCCGCCGATGCGGGTCGCCGCACCCGCGTCCGCTTCCTCATCGTGGCGATGCTGTTCGCCGCCACCACGATCAACTACGCCGACCGCGCGACCATCTCGATCGCCGGGCCCGACATGGCCAAGGAACTCGGCCTCTCGCCGGTCCAGATGGGCTACGTCTTCTCGGCCTTCGCGTGGTCCTACGTCCTCGCCCAGATCCCGGGCGGCTGGCTCCTCGACCGCTACAGCGTCAAGTGGGTCTACGCCGCCGCGGTCGCCCTCTGGTCGGGCTTCACGCTGGTCCAGGGCGCCGTCGGCTTCTTCACCGGCCTGACAGCCGTGGTGCTGCTCTTCGCCCTCCGGCTCGCCGTCGGCCTCACCGAGGCGCCGGTCTTCCCCGCCAATGCCCGGATCGTCGCCGCGTGGTTCCCGACCCGGGAGCGCGGCATGGCTTCGGCGTTCTTCAACTCGGCGCAGTACTTCGCCACGGTACTGTTCACGCCGCTGATGGCGTGGATCGTCCACAATTTCGGCTGGCACCACGTCTTCACCAGCATGGGCCTGCTCGGCATCGCCTTCGCGGTGGTGTGGCTGCGCGTCGTCGACAGCCCGAAGAACCACCCGTCGATGAACCGGGCGGAGCGGGACTACATCGAGGCCGGCGGCGCGCTGCTCGACATGGACGGCCAGAGCCGGACCAGGCAGGGCGATGCCGGCCGGACGCTGCGCCAGCTGCTCGCCAACCGGATGCTGCTCGGCATCTACGTCGGTCAGTACTGCATCACCGTGCTGACCTACTTCTTCCTGACGTGGTTCCCGGTTTACCTCGTCAAGGAGCGCGGCCTGTCGATCCTGCAGGCCGGCTTCGCCGCGGTGCTGCCGGCGCTCTGCGGCTTCATCGGCGGCATCCTCGGGGGCGTGATCTCCGACCTGCTCCTGCGCCGCGGCTTCTCGCTGACGGCGGCCCGCAAGATCCCGATCGTCGGCGGCATGCTGCTGTCGATGAGCATCATCGGCTGCAACTACGTCCAGGCGGACGCCCTCGTGGTCGGCCTGATGGCGCTGGCCTTCTTCGGCAAGGGCATCGGCGCCCTCGGCTGGGCGGTCGTCGCCGACACGTCCCCGCGGGAGAGCGGCGGCCTCTCGGGCGGCCTGTTCAACACCTTCGGCAACACCGCCGGCATCACCACGCCGATCGCCATCGGCTACATCGTCCAGAGCACGGGCTCGTTCAACGGCGCCCTGGTCTTCGTCGGCCTGAACGCCCTCGTCGCCTGCTTCTGCTACCTCGTGGTGGTCGGCGAGATCCGCCGCGTCGAGCTCAAGGCCCACTGACCAGCCCGTCGGGCCGGCCCGGGGCCGGTCCGGCCCCGCATCGATCCCGCCTCGCGCCCGGCGAAGACCGGCCGGGGGCCCCGAGGAGGACGCCATGGATCACGCCACGTCGAACGAGAGCCGCCACGCCGCCCGCAACACGCCGACCGTGACCGAGATGACGGTCGTGCCGGTGGCCGGCCACGACAGCATGCTGCTCAACCTCTCGGGCGCGCACGGGCCGTACTTCACCCGCAACCTCGTGATCCTGACCGACTCCACCGGCGCCACCGGCCTCGGCGAGGTCCCCGGCGGCGAGGGCATTCGCAAGACCCTGGAGGATGCCCGGGACCTCGTGGTCGGGCAGCCGCTCGGCGCCTGGAACGCGGTGCTGAACGCCATGCGGACGCGCTTCTCCGACCGCGACATCGGCGGGCGCGGGCTGCAGACCTTCGACCTGCGCATCACCATCCACGCAGTGACGGCGGTCGAATCCGCCTTCCTGGACCTGCTCGGCCAGTACCTCGACGTGCCGGTGGCCGCCCTTCTGGGCGAGGGCCAGCAGCGCGACGCCGTCGAGATGCTGGGCTACCTGTTCTACGTCGGCGACCGCACCCGCACCGATCTCGAGTACCGCGCGCCCACGGCCCGCGACGGCTGGTTCCGCCTGCGCGACGAGGAAGCGCTGACGCCGGAGGCCGTGGCCCGCCTCGCCGAGGCCGCCTACGACCAGTACGGCTTCAACGACTTCAAGCTGAAGGGCGGCGTGCTGCGGGGCGAGGAGGAGATCGCCGCCGTCACCGCGATCCACGCGCGCTTCCCCAGGGCGCGGGTGACGCTGGACCCGAACGGCGCGTGGTCGCTCGACGAGGCGATCCGCCTCTGCAAGGGCCAGGGCCACGTCCTGGCCTACGCGGAGGATCCCTGCGGTGCCGAGGGCGGGTTCTCGGGCCGCGAGATCATGGCCGAGTTCCGCCGCGCCACCGGCCTGCCCACCGCCACCAACATGATCGCCACCGACTGGCGGCAGATGAACCACGCGATCCAGCTCGGCGCCGTCGACATCCCGCTCGCCGACCCGCATTTCTGGACGCTCGCCGGCTCGGTCCGGGTGGCCCAGCTTTGCCGCGACCACGGCCTGACCTGGGGCTCGCACTCGAACAACCACTTCGACGTGTCGCTCGCGATGTTCACCCACGTGGCCGCGGCGGCGCCCGGCAACGTCACGGCGATCGACACCCACTGGATCTGGCAGGACGGCGAGCGCCTGACCAAGGAGCCGCTGGCGATCCGCGGCGGCCTCGTGCGCGTGCCGGAACGGCCAGGCCTCGGTATCGAGCTCGACATGTCGGCGGTGGAGGAGGCGCATGCCCTCTACCGCGACCACGGCCTCGGCGCCCGCGACGACGCGGCCGCCATGCAGTTCCTGATCCCCGGCTGGACCTTCGACAACAAGAAGCCCTGCCTGGTCCGCTGAAGCCCGGCCCGGGCCCGCGCCTCAGACGCGCGAGCTCGGGCGGTAGAACGGCTCGTGCCGCGACGGGTCGATGTAATCGGCGTAGAAGCGTTTCGCGTGCGGCAGCAGGGCCTTCGAGAGCTGGCGCCGTTCGACCTCGTCGTCCGACAGCGCCCGCGACAGGTCGTCGTGCAGCGCCTTGAGGGCGGCGTCGCGGTCGACCCGGGTGAAGCGCCCGTCGGCGTAGAGCACCTCGCCCTCGCACAGCACCGCGGTGACGCCGCCGGTCTTGGCCCGCTGGATCACCGCGTCGAGGAGCGGCGTCTCCGGGTCGAGGTAGGGATAGGCGATCTGGTCCCAGTCGATCAGGACCATGTCGGCGCCCTTGCCCACCTCGATCGTGCCGAGGCTGTCGCCGTAGGGCGTGGTGCGGGCGCCGCCGACGGTCGCCATGCGCAGCACCTGCGCCATGCTCGGCACGTCGGCCTCGTCCATGCCGGGCACCCGGTGGGCGCGCAGCACGAGGCGCATCTCCTGCAGCATGTCGCGGTCGTCGTTGATGCCGGCCTCGTCGAGGCCGATCGCCGTGTTGATCCCCTTGGCCTCGAAGCGGTTGAGGGCCGCCACGCCGGAGCGCAGCCGGAAGTTCGACGAGCAATTGTGGCAGATGCAGGTGCCGGTCGCCGCCACCCGCTCGATGTCGGATTCGTTGAGCCAGACCCCGTGGCCGAGCGTCAGGCGCGGACCGAGCATGCCGAACCGGTCGAGATATTCGACGGCGGTGCCGCCGCCGCGCTTCTCCGCATAGGCCTTCTGGTAGGCGGTCTCGACGAGGTGCATGTGCATCGGCACGTCGTAGGACTCGGACAAACCGGCGAGGCCTTCGAGGGCTGCGTCCGAGCACCAGTGCAGGTTGGCGGGCGCGAGCTGAATCTTGGACCGCGAGGCCCCGGCCTGGCCGGCATGCAAGCTGCGGAACAGGGAGAAATTGTCCTCCAGAGACATCTGGAAGCGCTCGAACCAGCGCTTCATCGGGTCCTGCAGCGGCGCCGGAAGGCTCGCCACGAAGTCCATGTCGGCCTGGTAGACGAGGCGGTTCTGGTCGCGGACCGCGAAGCAGTACGAGACCCGCATGCCGATGTCGCGATAGGCGCGCAGCACCTCGTTGGAGCGCGCCTCGACCTCCTCCAGGCTGCCGGGCATCCAGCCATGGATGTGCTGGACCGTGGTGATCCCGGAGCCGACCATCTCGAAGGCCGAGTACAGGGTGTCGAGGTAGAGGTTCAGGTTGCGCGCCACCATGCGGGTGACGAACCACAGCTCCAGGGGCATGTCGGGCGACCCGAGCTGCACCGGCGTCAGGCCGACATGGTGGTGGCCGTTGACGAAGCCCGGCAGCAGGATTTCGCGGCCGGAGCCGATCACCGGGGCGTCGGGGTAGCGGGCGTGCAGGTCCGCGTAGGTGCCGACAGCCGCGATGATCCCGTCCTTCTGCAGGACCGCGCCGTCGGCGATCTCCTCCCAGCGATCGTGGTCGAGGGTGCGGGTGATCATCCGCCGGCTGCGGATCAGCGATGTGGCCATGGTCGTGTCCGTGTTGGGGGAGGGGTTCAGACGAGCGCTTCCTGCTCGGCGAAGGCCCGGTCGACCTCGTCGCGCAAGAGCTCGGTGAGTTGCCGCCGCATCGCCTCGGCCTCAGCCGAGAACGGGTCGCGCGGGCGGGCGAGGTCGTTGCGGACGATCGTCTTGATCCGCCCGGGGCGGGCGGTGAACACCACCACCCGGTCGGCGAGCGCCACCGCCTCGTCGATATGGTGGGTCACGAACAGCACCGAGGCGCCGCTGTCGCGCCAGACGTCGAGCAGGAAGTCCTGCATCTTCTGGCGGGTCTGGACGTCGAGCGCGGCGAAGGGCTCGTCCATCAGGAGCACCTTCGGGCGCATGGCGAGGGCGCGTGCCACCGCCACCCGCTGGCGCATGCCGCCCGACAGCTCGTCCGGCCGCTTGTCGAAGGCCTCGGCGAGGCCGACGCGCTGGAGCGCGGCCCGCGCGATGCTCCGGCGCTCGGCCTCCGGCACGCCCTTCAGCGACAGGCCGAAGCTGACATTCTGCCAGACGCTGAGCCAGGGCAGCAGCGAGGTCTCCTGGAAGATCAGGCTGCGCTCCGGCGAGGGGCCGGTGACCGGCGCGTCGAAGGCCAGGAGCTCACCGCCGGAGGCGGGTTCGAGCCCGGCGATCAGGTAGAGGAGCGTGCTCTTCCCGCAGCCCGAGGGCCCGAGGAACACCACGAACTCGCCGGGCCGCACGGTGAGGTCGATGTCGCGCAGGGCCTCGTGGGCGCGGGCGGTGCCGGCCGCCCAGACCTTGGCGACGCCGCGGCACGAGACGGCGTCGACGGGATCCGATTCAGAGGCCAAGGGACGACCCCGCGTCGCGCGGCAGCCAGTACAGCATCCGCCGCTGGACCAGCCGGAACAGCAGGTCGAAAGCGAAGCCCAGGAGGCCGATCAGCGTGATGGTGAAGAACACGAGCGACGGGTTGAAGGTGTTGCGCGCCAGCATGATCACCTGCCCGAGCCCGTAGCCGACGCCGGTCGCCTCGGCGACGAGCACGACCATCCAGGCGCCGAACAGGTTGAGGCGCAGCACCGCGAGCAGCCCCGGCAGGATCGCCGGCACGATCACCCGCGCGTAGATCTGGCGCTTCGACGCCCCCATGGTCCGGGCGACGTTGATGTAGTTGCGGTTGACCCCGTCGATCTGGTGGATGGTCGAGAGGACCATCGTGAAGAACAGGGCGATGAACACCATGAAGATCGCCGGGGCATTGCCGATCCCGAACATGAAGATCGCCACCGGCAGCCACGCGATGGGGGAGACCGGGGCGAGCAGCGTGATGGTCGGCAGGGTCAGCCGCTCGAACAGCACGACGTAGCGGATCGCCACCCCGACGAGGATCGACAGGGTCGCGGCCAGGGCGAGGCCCGCCAGCACCCGGCCCGTGGAGGCGAGCACCGTGATCAGCACCGCCATGGCGGGGCTCGGGCCGGCACTCATCCCGGTACCGATCTGCCAGCGCTGAGCGGTGTTGAAGAACCGCGCCTGCTCGGCGAGGTTGCCGAGGAAGATGTGCGGCGGCGGTAGCAGCTTGGCATCGGCGATGCCGAACGCCCAGAGCAGCTCCCACAGGCCGGCGAAGCAGCCGACCGAGACCAGCATCCAGCCGGTCCGGCGCAGCAGGGGGACGAGCCCGTCGGGCAGCGCGACGCGCCGGCCGAACGGGGGGCGCGGCCGGACGTGCGGGACGGCGGCGGCGCGGGCGAGATCTATGGCCATCCGCTCAGGCCGACTTCAGCTTGAGCTTGCCGTAGAGATCCGGGTTCTCGGCGATGACCTGTTCCAGCAGGGTCCAGTCGATCGCGTCGCGGCCGGGCTTCTTCTTGATGTAGCCCATCTCGGCGACGGAATCGGTCCGGTCGAGGATGAACTGCGTCTGGTTGCGGGCGTCCACCACCGAGGGCTGACGGCCCATGGCGAGCTGGGCGTTGCTCATCGAGGTCTTGTAGTAGGAGCCGACGAGCTTGTTCAGGGCGGCCTGGGGGTCGCCCTCCGCCAGGGCCTGGGCCTTCATCATGCCCTTGATCAGGGCCTTCACGGCGGCCGGGTTCTTGGCGATCAGCTCGTTGCGGACCGCCAGCACGCAGTCGGTGTAGCCCTTGCCGTAGATGTCGGTGCCGTCGGAGAGCTTCACGGCGCCCTTCACGTCGGTGAGGAGCGCCGTGCCGTAGGGCTCGATCGTCGAGATGATGTCGAGGGCGCCGGCGCGGAACGCCTCCACGGCCTCCGGGGTCGAGCCCATGTAGCGGACGGTGATGTCCTTGAACGCGACGCCATTCTTCTTCAGCCAGTCGTAGGGCAGGACCTCGAGCGTATCGAGCTGGAAGGTGCCGAGGGTCTTGCCCTTGAGCTTCTCCGGGCTGTCGAGGCCGGGCTGGGCGACCAGCACGCAGCCCTCGATGCCGCCGCCGGCCACGATCTTCACCGGGGCGCCCGCGTCGTAGAGGGCCATGAAGCTCGTGTAGGGCATCACGCCGGCATCGACCTGACCCATGCCGAGGAAGGTGACCTGATCCGAGAAGGTCGGCGTGTTGACGAAGTCGATGGTCAGCCCGTCATCCTTGGCGAGCTGCATCGCCTCGGCCAGGAAGAAGTTCAGGTTGCAGAAGCCGGTGCCGTGGGTCGCCCGGATGCCGGTGGCCGCCGCGGCCGCGCTGGTCAGGCCCGGACCCACCGCCAGGGTCAGCGCGGCGGCGGTCCCGCCAAGGAAGCGCCTGCGGCTGGGCTTGAACCGCGTGAAATCCGGGACGCGATAATCGCCGTGACGGTCGCACATATCGACTCTCCTCAGAGGGCGGATCGCGCGATCCGCCGGACGGCGCGTGCCGGTGCTGAAACGGAGGGATCGGAGCTCGGGACAGGCTCAAGGCAGTCGCGGAGATCCGGTCGCCCGGCACCTCACCACATCGACGGCACGCCAACCTCTAGCCGCCGCCGGGGCGACGCTGCGCTGGTGAATACGAACCAAGAAGCGTGCCAGACGCGGGGATCGACCGTAGTGGCGGCGCGCCTTGCCCGTCGGCGCTGTCGAAGAACTGCACCGCCGTCCTTGCGAGAGGAGCGAAGCAATCCAGCAGCGCCAGGCCTCCGGACGTCGCGCTGCCCTGGGTCACTTCGCTGCGCTCGTGATGACGGACATCGTCTTCGCGCCGCGATTCGACCGGTCCGACGCCCGCGAAAGCAGCTGAATGCCGCCGGCGTATTCAGCCGGGGTCTTTGGACAATGCTGGACCGGCCTCAGCCGCGCGCGGAGCGCTCCGCCCATTCCCGGCGCAGGATGGCGTACTGCATCGTGTTCTCGAAGATCGGGTTGCCCTGATCGTCGTCCGCGAACGAGATGAACTCGCGGAACAGGCCCTCGGGGCGCATCGTCAGCGCCTCGCACAGGCGGCGCGAGGCGGCGTTGTCCTCCTCGACGTAGGCGTAGAGCCGCCGCGCCCGCCGCTCGGAGAACAGGTGTTCGAAGAGCGCGGCCGCGGCCTCGACGGCGTAGCCCGCGCCGCCGTACGCGGCGTTGAAGTTCCAGCCGACCGAGAAGGTGTCGGGCGGTTCCGGGAGGCAGAACAGGTCGCCGATCAGCCGGTCGGTCGCGGCCAGACACACGGCCACGTGCTCGTCATCGCGGCCGCGCCGCTCGGCCTCCGCCTCCGCGTCGGCCGGCGTGTCGAGGCGGCTGCTCAGGAAGCAGCGCGCCCGCGGCCGGTGCAGGTAGGCGAACAGGTCGGCCGCGTCGTCCGGCCTGAAGCGCCGCAGGATCAGGCGGTCGGTCCGGATGGGGATCATCGGGCTCCCGGTCGGCGCCGCGCTACGCGGCCACGAGGTTGAAGGTGCGGTCGGCCGGCGCGAGGCTCACCCGCCGCCCCCAGTCGAAGGCGACGAAATCCTGCTCGATCCCGTCCGAGAACACCACGCCGCCCTCGTTCATCCGCGACACCACAGTGAGGGGCGATCCGGCGAACTTGCCACCGCGCAGGTCGGTGCCGGTGGCGACGCTCGGGAACGGCTCGCGCACCCAGTAGCCGAAGGCCGCCTCCTCGATGCCCACCTCCACGGTGAGGTGCGTCGCCTCGCTGATCGAGCGCGCCCAGCCGGTCAGGCCGGTGCCCGAGGCCACGATCAGGCCGCTCGACGAGTGGTCCTCCGCCCGCGCCCCGTCCTCGATCCGGTAGCGCGCCGACTGGTGGCTGCGGTGGCCGACGAAGATCTCGTTCAGGGCGAGCAGCCGCTCGCCGCCGTCGAAGGTCGCCTGCACCATGGTGCGCCGCTGCAGGGGGGCGGCGCCGGCCGCGCTGGCGGGCAGCAGGGCGCGCAGGGCTTCCACCCGCGCCCGGGCCAGCACGCCGTCGTAGAGGTCGGGCGCCGGGTTGACGCCGACCACCGGCTGCCCGTCGAGGTACTTGGCGACGTTGGCCACGAGCCCGTCCTGCCCCACGGCCACGACCACGTCCTCGGGGGCGAAGAGGAAGCGGTCGAGGTCGGGGCGCCGCACCAGGGCCTGCCGCCAGTCCAGGGGTACGGCGGACCGGGCCTCCGCAAGCACGGCCTGGAACTGGGCGTGGCGCGCCTCGACCTCGGCGAGCGTCTGGCCCCGGCTCTCCAGGAAGAACCGGACCTGGCCGCGGGTCGCGTGCCGGGCGATGAGCAGCTCGTAATCCGTGTCGCGGATCACGAAGACCACGCGGGAGGTGAGGGCCGGCATGGCGGGCCTCCTCAGCGCGGCGCGAGCCGCGCGGGAAGCGCGCCCCGGAACTCGCCGAGGATTGCCGCCAGCAGGTCGGGCGTGACGTTGACGTGCTCGATGGTCTCCAGCTTGCCGGCGAGTTCCCGGGCCGCCAGCCCGAGCAGCACGGCGGGCGGCATGTCCCGGTAGACGGCGGCGCGGCGCTGCTCCGCGTCGGCCCGGGCCCCCTCGACGAGGCGGATCCGCTCGGCCTCCGCGGCCGCCTCCAGGCCCCGCGCCTCCGCGACGCCGGCAGCCCGGTCGCGGGCGTTCTCGGCCTCCTGGGCGATCAGCACGGTCTCGCGCCGGGCGAGCTCGGTCTTCGTCGCGAGCTCGTTCTCCGCGATGGCGCGCTCCTTCTCGACCGCCAGGGCGCGCCGGGAGAAGGTCGCCTCGTCGGCCTTCTGCTGCAGGGCCTCGAAGGTCGGCGTCTGCAGGGCGCGCTCCAGCTCGCTGGTCGGCGCGAGGTTGGTGAGCCGCACCGACACCGCCGCGACGCCGATCTCGGCCAGCGCCGGGGCGGCGAAGAGCACCCGTTCCAGCACGGCGCGCAGCGGCTCCGGCCCGGCGTCGAGGAGGACGCCGATCGGGCTCGCCCCCAGATACTGGAGCGCCGCCTGGCTGGCGATGCCGCCGAGGCGGGCCTCGATCCGCTCGATCGGCTCGCCCTGCAGGCGTCCGGTGCGGAGGTCGATCGAGAAGTCGACCCGGCTCGCCAGCAGCTCCGGATCGACGACGTGCCAGCCGATCGTCCCCTGGACAACGACGGTCTGGAAGTCCCGGCTGCGGCCGCGGACGAACAGGGTCATCTCGCGGTCGTCGACCGGCACCTCGCTGATGCTGGCGGTCTCGGGCCGGAACCAGAAGACCAGACCCCGTCCGCTCTGCCGGACCCGGCCGTTGCGGAAGCGGATGATGTGGCTGCTCGCCTCGCTCCGGAGCTGGGCGATCACACCGATGTTGCGGACCGTGGCCATGATGGTCTCCTCAGAACTGACCCGACCTGTCGAAGCGGAAGAGTTCGGCGGGGCGGAACGCCGTCCCGGCCTCGCGGGCGCCGGTCGGCGCGATCCAGCCCCGGTCGCGCATGCGGCGGCGGAAGGCGGATTTGTTGAGGGGCGCGCCGCGGATCGCCGCGTGCACGTCCTGGAGCTGGCGGAGGGTGAAGTGCTCCGGGAGCAGCGCGAAGCCGACATCCGTGTAGTCGAGCTTGCCGCGCAGCCGCTTCACGGCCAGCGCGAGGATGTCGGCGTGGTCGAAGGCGAGGGCGAGGGGGGCGCCGTCCTCCGCCTCGGCCGAGACCGGGCCGCCGGCCTCGCCCGCCCACGGCACGACCAGCGTCGCCGCCGCGAGCCCGGCGCCGCCCGCCAGGGCCTCGGCGAGGGCCGCCTCCGGCAGCAGCGCCAGGTAGGCGACCGAGACGATGCGCATCCGCGGATCCCGGTCCACGGCGCCGAAGGTGTAGAGCTGCTCGAGCCGCGCCAGCTCGATCTTGGCCTTCTCGCGCAGGACGCGCTCCGCGGCGGCGTCGAGGGTCTCGGCGATGCCCACGAATCCGCCCGGCAGCGCCCAGAGGCCGGCCTGCGGTTCCCGGCTCCGTCGCAGCAGGAGGGCGGCGAGCCGGCCCGACCGGATCCCCAGCAGGACGAGGTCCACCGCCAGGGCAGGCCGGTCGTAGGCCGCCGGATCGTAGCCGGCCAGGAACTCGGGTTCGGTCATCAGTCGATTTCTGCTCATGTTGAGCATAACTAAGACGCAGATTGCGCATATGTCAAGACGAGGGCAGAGCCCGTCGCGCGCCGCCGCGGGGCGCACAGCTCCGCACCGGCTCCGCACAGATCCGCCCAGGCGCGGCCGCCGGGTGCGGTCCGAGCCCGGAAAAGGGCGAAGCTTCTCGTGGCGGCGCAGCTGCGGGCGCGGGAGCTTCAGCGGCGAGCCGGCACCGATCCGCCGGCGCAGGAGGTTTCCCGATGCCGTTCTTCGCTTCACGACCCGCGATCGAGCCCCCCCGCAACGCCGCGCTGTCGCCGCTCTTCCTCGCGCTGCTGGCGCTCCTCGTCATGCTCGCCTCGGCCCACGCGACGCCGAGCCCGACGCGGGGCGGCCTCACGCTGCGCGGCCCGGCCGGCACCGCGCCGGTCGAGGCCGTCCAGCTCGCGACCGACATCAGCGTCGACGTCAGCGGCCCGACCGCCCGGGCCACCGTCACCCAGGCCTTCCGCAACACCACGGCGGAGTGGGTTGAGGGCACCTACGTGTACCCCCTGCCGGAGGACGCAGCCGTCGACGGGATGAAGCTCGTCGTCGGCTCGCGCGTGATCGTCGCCGACATCCGCGAGCGGGCTGCGGCCAAACGCGCCTACGAGGCCGCGAAGGCGGCCGGGCAGTCGGCGGCGCTCACCACGCAGGAGCGGCCCAACATCTTCACCAACGCGGTCGCCAATATCGGCCCCGGCGAGACCGTGCTGGTCCAGATCACCTATCAGCAGACGATCCCCGTCTCCGGCGAGACGCGGACGCTGCGCCTGCCACTGGTGGTCGCGCCCCGCTACAATCCCGCCCCCGCCTCGGTGGACGCGGTCTCCCTCGACGGCGTGGCCGAGGCGGCCCGCGACCCGGTTCCGGACCGCGCCCGGATCAGCCCGCCGGTGCTCGATCCGGCCGTGTCCCCGCCGACCAACCCGGTGGCCGTCACCGTGCGGCTCCAGGCGGGCTTCGCCGTCGGCGCCGTTCACAGCGCCACCCACGCGATCCGCGTGACCGAGACCGGCCCGGAGTCGCGGACCGTCACCCTGGCCGACGGCGTCGTGCCGGCGGACCGCGACCTCGAGCTGACCTGGGCGCCGGTCGCGAGCCGGATGCCCGGTCTCGGCCTGTTCCGCGAGACTGTCTCCGGCCGGACCTACCTGCTGGCCGCCGTGAACCCACCGGCGGTCGAGGTCGACGCGGCCGCCCGGCCGGCGCGCGACGTCACCTTCGTCATCGACAATTCCGGCTCGATGTCCGGCGCCTCGATGCGGCAGGCCAAGGCCGGGCTGCTGGCCGGCCTCGGTCGGCTGACCCCGCGGGACCGCTTCAACGTCATCCGCTTCGACGACACCTGGGACGCGCTGCATCCCGAGCCGGTCCCGGCGACACGCGCGGCCCTGGCAGAGGCTGACGCCTTCGTGAGCGCCCTGGAGGCCCGCGGCGGGACCGAGATGCTGGCGCCGCTCAAGGCCGCCCTGGCGGATCCCCATCCGGAGGACGGGCGCGTGCGCCAGGTCGTGTTCCTCACCGACGGCGCCGTCGGCGACGAGGAGCGGATCTTCGCGGCGATCCACGCCGGTCTCGGGCGCTCGCGCCTGTTCATGGTCGGCATCGGCTCGGCGCCGAACGGCCACCTGATGCGCCACGCGGCCGAGATCGGCCGCGGCAGCTTCACGGAGATCCGCGACCTCGCGCAGGTCGGCGAGCGAACCCGCGCGCTCTACGAGAAGCTGGAATCCCCGGCCGTCACCGACCTGACCGCGACCTTCTCGGTCCCGGGCGTCGCCGTCACACCGGGCGCGCTGCCCGACCTGTACCGCGGCGAGCCGCTGGTCTTCGCCGCGCTTCTGCCGGGGGCGGACCATGAGACGGTCCACGGGACCGTGACCGTCTCGGGCCGGGTTGGCGGCCGGACCTGGACCCGGACGCTCCCTCTCGTCGAGGCGCGCGCCGGTGCCGGCATCTCCAAGGTCTGGGCGCGCTCCCGGATCGGCGAGACCGAGACAGCGCGCATCACCGGGCGCCTCGGCGCGGACGCGGCCGACGCCGCCATCCTGGCCCTCGCCCTGGAGCACGGCCTGACGACACGGCTGACCAGCCTCGTGGCCATCGACGCTACTCCGCGCCGCGCGCCTGGCACGCCGCTCGTCGCCGCCGACCTGCCGCTGAACCTGCCGGCGGGCTGGGACTTCGCCAAGGTGTTCGGCACGGACCGGCCCGGCGCCGCGCCCGCCGACGACGGGGCGGCCCGGATCGTGCCGATCCGCGCCGACGGCGCGGCCATCGACCTGCCGCAGACCGGGGCCGGGATCCGGGCGCAGCTCGGCCTGGGCCTGCTCCTCGCCCTGCTGGGTCTCCTGCTGGGCACCGGCCTGACGATCGGCGGCCGGCGGACCGGGGCCACGCGATGAGCCGCCGTCCGGCGACCGGACTGGGGAGGGCGCTGGCCGCCCTCCTCACCCTCGCGGGAATCGGGATGGCGGCACAGGCCGCCTGGATCCCCGCCAAGGCCGCCCTGGCGCAGGTGCTGCTGGAGCACGCCTTCGCCCGCACCCTGGCCGAGGGCCGGCCGGCCCGGCCCTGGCCCTGGGCGGACACCGAGCCGGTCGCCCGCCTCACGGTCGCCGGCCGCAGCTTCGTGGTGCTGCGGGGCGGGAGCGGTCAGGCCCTGGCCTTCGGCCCCGGCCATCTGGACGGCACCCCGGAGGCCGGCGCGCCCGGAACCGCCGTCATCGCCGCCCACCGCGACACGCAGTTCGCGGTGCTGGGGCAGCTTAGGCGCGGCGATCCCGTCACGGTGACCGGCCGCGATAGCCGGGCCCGGCATTTCCGCGTCACCGGCACGCGGGTGGCGCGCTGGGACGCCTCGGGCATCGACCCCCAGGCCCCCGGCCGGCACCTCGACCTCGTCACCTGCTGGCCCCTGGAGGCGCTGCAGGCCGGCCCGCTCCGGCTGATCGTCGAGACCGAGCTGGCCTCGGAGGCGGGGCGTTCCTGACCGGTCGGCGTGGACGGCCAGCTTGGCCGCGCTTGCGCAAATGTGCGGTTTCGTGCGGATCTGTGCGGGTCAAGCCCGTGCGAGCCGTGCCTGTGAGCGAGATCGAACTGTCCGAGGCGCAGAGCCGTGCCATTGCCCAGACCGTGCGCGAGGCGCTGGCCCGGCGGCGCATCTCCCGGCAGACGCTGGCCGAGGAGGCCCGGATCAGCATCTCGACCCTGGAGAAGGCGCTCGCCGGCCGCCGGCCCTTCACCCTGGCGACGACGATCCGGCTGGAGGAGGCCCTGGGCCAGTCCCTCCGCCAGGAGACGGGGCGACCGGCCCCGGAGACGGCCCGCCACGCACCCGACGATCTCGGCTCCTACTCGCGGGAGAGCGTGGCCTGGATCGAGGGGCGCTATCTCACCCTGCGGCCGTCCTTCGGGTCGGCGGGTGCGATCTTCGCCTACCGCACCGAAATCGCCTGGGATTCGGACGCGGCCCGCCTCGTGTTCCGCGAGGCCGAGCGGCTCGACGCCCCCTTCGCGCAATCGGGCAGCGTCGCCGTGCCGAGCCAGTCGGGCATGATCTATCTAGTGACCAACTGGCACGGGCAGCACCGTCTCGCCGTGCTGTGCCGCCCGAACATCCAGGGCGAGATGTACGGGGTTCTGACCACGCTCCACGCGGGGCGCGGCACGCAACTGACTCCGACGTCGGCGCCGCTGGCGTTGCTGCCCGAGCAGGCGGGCGCGTTCGGCTACGGACGCATCGGGCCGGAGGAGCCGGGCTACGCCCCGTACCGGGCCTATCTCGCCCGGGTGCACGAGGACGGCTACGCCACCTTCTTCACGGGGATCGCCTGACAGGACAGGACAGAGAGCGGAGAGGCCCGCGGCCGCCCGGCGCGGCGGGCAGGCTTGGAGCGGGTGAAGGGAATCGAACCCTCGTATTCAGCTTGGAAGGCTGCTGCTCTACCATTGAGCTACACCCGCGCGGGCGGATCGTTAGCATGCCGCCGGGCCCATGAGAAGGTGGGCTCAGGCGAGCCCGAGCGCGGCGCGGGCCTCCGCGGGCGTGGCGACGCGGCGGCCATGCCGGGCCACGGCCTCGGCGGCGAGCCCGACCAGCTCGGCGTTGCTGGCGGCCAGACGGTCCTTCGTCACCCGGATGTTGTCTTCCAGGCCGGTGCGCACTGCGTCGGCACCGCGGGCGAGCGCCCAGTCCATCACGATCGCTTGGTTGCGGCCGATCCCGGCCGCGGTCCAGGTCGCCTGCGGCAGGATCCGCCGCGTCTCGGCGAGCAGGATGTCGAGGAGGTGCTCCTCGGCCGGCATCGCATTCTGGACGCCCATCACGAATTGCACGTGCGGGCGCGCGTCGATCAGGCCCGCCTCCACGAGGCGCTTGGCGCCGTGCAGGTGCGAGAGGTCGAAGATCTCGATCTCGGGTCGGACGCCATACTGCCTCATCTGACCGGCGAGGTCGGTCACGAGGCTGGCGGAATTCTCATAGACGATCGTCGGGAAGTTCACCGAGCCTGTGGATAGGGAGGCCATGTCGGGCCGGTGCTTGAGCGAGAGGCCGCGCGCGGCCGGGTCGCGCCCGCGCCCGCCCGTGGAGAACTGCACGATCATGCCCGGGCAGTGCTTGCGCAGCCCCTCCTGCACGGCGGCGAACTTGTCGGGGTCGGAGGAGGGCGACTCGTCCGCGTTGCGCACGTGGATGTGGCAGAGCGTGGCGCCCGCCTCGAAGGCCCGGTGCGTCGACTCGACCTGCTCAGAGACCGTGACGGGAACGGCCGGGTTGTCGGTCTTGCGCGGCACCGAGCCGGTGATCGCCACCGCGATGACCACGGGCGCGTCGCTCCGGGATCCTGCCATCCGCCTGTCCTCCCTGCCTCATCCGGCTTTCGCACCGGGATAGCGCCGCGGAACCCGGATCTGAACCGCCCGGCGCGGGCGGCAGGCCCGTGTGCGGGACATCTCCGGCCGGATGACAGCCCGGACTTGTGTCTTGCCGGCGCTTGCCGCACCTCTCGGCCCGCGAGGCACACGATGAACGACACCGTCCTGGTCCTGAACGGGCCGAACCTGAACCTGCTCGGCAAGCGCCAGCCGGAGATCTACGGCCGCGAGACGCTGGCCGACGTCGAGGCCCTGTGCCGCGAGACCGCTGCGGGCCTCGGCCTCGCGGTCGATTGCCGCCAGAGCAACGCCGAGCACGTGCTGATCGACGCGATCCACGAGTTCCGCGTCGGCTCCGCCGGCATCGTCATCAATGCGGGTGCCTACACCCACACCTCGGTGGCGCTCCTCGACGCGCTGAACGCCTGTGAGGTGCCGGTGATCGAGTGCCACATCTCGAACGTCCACCGGCGCGAGGCCTTCCGCCACCATTCCTACATCTCGCTCGCCGCGACGGCCGTGTTGGCCGGGTTCGGGACGCACGGCTACGCGCTCGCCATCCGCCATCTCGCGCATCTGCGGGCCGGCAAGCCCCCGCGAGCCGACAAGACCGCTTGAGGCGCGGATAGCGCCGCGATCAGGGTTGACGCTGGCAGAGACAGGGCGGAGGAGGGCGGTCAGGCCCAATTCCCACGCGCTCGTCCCGGCCGGACCAGTCCTGAGGTCCCCGGAGAGCGCTTCGAGCGGAGCGCGCACGCCGCATGACCAGTCCCTTCCTGCCCCTCGACCGGACAGTGATCGCCCGCGAGGCGGCCAAGATGTTCCTCGAGATCGGCGCGGTGCTCTTCTACAAGGACGAGCCGTTCAAGTTCACCTCCGGCTGGGCGAGCCCGGTCTACACCGACAGCCGGAAGATCATCTCGTTCCCGCGCCTGCGCTCGACCCTCATGGATTTCGCCACCGCCACGATCGTGCGCGAGATCGGCTACGAGAAGCTCACCCACATCGCGGGCGGCGAGACCGCCGGCATCCCCTTCGCGGCCTGGATCGCCGACCGGATGATGCTGCCGATGCAGTACATCCGCAAGAAACCCAAGGGCTTCGGCCGCAATGCCCAGATCGAGGGCGAGATCGTCGAGGGCGCCCGGACCCTGCTGGTCGAGGACCTCGCCACGGACGGGCGCAGCAAGGTCAATTTCTGCAACGCCCTGCGCGAGTCCGGCGCCCAGGTCGATCACTGCTTCGTGCTGTTCTATTACGACATCTTCCCCGACAGCGCCGCCCTGATGCAGGAGATCGGCATCAAGCTTCACTACCTCACCACGTGGTGGGACGTGCTGGCGGTGGCCAAGGAGATGGGTACCTTCGACCCGAAGACACTGGCGGAGGTTGAAAGCTTCCTCAACGCGCCGGCGGAGTGGTCGGCCGCCCATGGCGGCATCTCCGCCTTCGGTCAGGCCTGAGGGGGATCGCGATGGGCGTCGCCGAGCTGTTTCCCGCCGAGCGCCAGGAGGCGAAGCCGGTGGATCGGATCACGATCCGCCGACCGGACGACTGGCACATCCACCTGCGCGACGGTGCGATGCTGAAGGCGGTGCTGCCCTACACGGCGGCGCAATTCGCCCGGGGCATCATCATGCCGAACCTCGTGCCGCCGGTGACGACGGTCGCGGCCGCGCAGGCCTATCGCGAGCGGATCCTCGCCGCGCTGCCCGCCGGCCTGGACTTCACGCCGCTGATGACCTGCTATCTGCGGGACGACACCGACCCGGACGAGATCGAGCGCGGCTTCAAGGACAAGGTCTGGGTCGCCGCCAAGCTCTACCCGGCGGGCGCGACCACGAACTCGCATGCGGGCGTCACCGACCTCCTCGGAATCGCGCCCGTGCTGGAGCGCATGGAGCGGATCGGAATGCCGCTCCTGATCCACGGCGAGGCGACCGATCCGGAGATCGACATCTTCGACCGCGAGGCCGCCTTCATGGAGGGCAGCCTGATCCCGCTGCTCGGCCGCCATCAGGGGCTGAAGGTCACCGTGGAGCACGCCACCACGGCGGAGATCCTGGACGTGGTCCGGGAGCACCGGAGCCGATGCGCGGCCACGATCACGCCGCACCACCTCGTCATCAACCGGACGCACATCTTCCAGGGGGGCTTGCGCCCGCACCTGTACTGCCTGCCGGTGGCCAAGCGCGAGCGGCACCGGCTGGCATTGCGCGCGGCCGCGACCTCGGGCGAGGCCTGCTTCTATCTCGGCACCGATACGGCCCCGCATGTCCGCGGCGCCAAGGAGGCCGCGTGCGGCTGCGCCGGCGTGTTCTGCGGGCCGTCCGCGCTCCAGACCTACGTGCAAGTCTTCGACGAGGAGGGGGCGCTGGACCGGTTCGAGGCTTTCGCGTCGCTCAACGGCGCCCACTTCCACGGGCTGGAGCCGAATGCCGGCACCGTGACCCTGGAGCGGCGGCCGGGGCGCGTCGCCGAGGCGGTCGCGGTCGACGACACCGCGGTCGTGGTGTTCCGGGGTGAGGAGACGCTGCCCTGGTCGGTGGCGTGACGGCCCCGGTCATGCGCCACGACATTATCGCGGGCGCAGCGAAGCAACGCAGGGCGGCGCGACGTCGCCGCGCCTAGCGCCCTGGTCTGCTTCGCTCCGCTCGCAACGACCGCGATGCACGACGGTGATGCGCCTTCCGAAAGAGGCGCGGATCCCCTCTCCCGCAGGTGAGAGGGGGCCGGTCGTGCCGGACCAGCGCGTCGGCGCACGCCTGTCGGGTAATGCGCGCGAAGACGGTTGCCACCGATTCGTTCTTTGAAGAAGAGAGGTCTTCACGCGGCTTGTCGTCCGAATACCGGTCTTGCCATGCGGAGCGACCGCCGCGGCCCGCCAATCCGGAGGAGCGGTACGATGCAGGACGCGCGACAGGACGGCATCACGGCGCTCGGCGCCGTAGACCTCGCCGCCGCCATCCACGGCCGGGTGATCTCCTGCGTCGAGGTGATGCGGGCCTATCTGGAGCGGATCCACCGGCTCAACCCGCAGGTCAACGCCCTCGTGGGCCTGGGCGACCACGCCGCGCTCCTGCGGGAGGCAGAGGCCGCCGACGCCGCGCTGGCGCGGGGGGAGGCCGTCGGGCCGCTGCACGGTTTCCCGCTGGCCGTGAAGGATCTCGACCCGGTCCGCGGCCTGCGCTTCACGCAAGGCTCGCCGATCTTCGCCGACCGGATCGCCGACACCGACTCGATCATGGTGGCTCGCCTGCGCGCCGCCGGGGCGATCTTCATCGGCAAGACCAACGTGCCTGAGTTCGGCCTCGGCTCGCACAGCTTCAACCCGGTCTACGGCGCCACCGGCAACGCCTACGCTCCGGACAGAACCGGGGGCGGGTCGAGCGGCGGGGCCGCAGTGGCGGTGGCCCTGCGGATGCAGCCGGTCGCCGATGGCAGCGACCATGCCGGCTCGCTGCGCAATCCGCCGGCCTTCAACAACTGCTACGGCCTGCGCCCGAGCTGGGGCCGGATCCCCGCGGAGGCCAAGGACGTGTTCAGCCCCGGCCTCGGCGTGCTCGGCGCCATCGGCCGTACGCCCGCCGATATCGGCCTGATGCTGTCCGTCCAGGCGGGCTACGACCCGCGCTGCCCGAACGCCATCCGGCAGGATCCCTTGGCCTTCGCGAGCCCGCTCGCCCGCGACTTCCGCGGGACGCGGATCGCGTGGCTCGGCGATTGCGGCGGCCAGATCCCGTTCGATCCCGGCGTGCTCGAACTCGGACGCTCGGCCCTGGCGAGGTTCGCGGAGATCGGCTGCACCGTCGAGGAGGCGATGCCGCGCTACGACATGGAGCAGCTGTGGCAGGATTGGCTGGTGCTGCGGGCCTTCACGGTCGCGGCGAATCTCCGCCCGTTCTACGATGAGCCCCGCCACCGGGCGCTGCTGAAGCCGGAGGCCGCCTGGGAGGTGGAGCGTGGGTTGGCGCTCGGCGCCGACCAAATCATCGCGGCCCTGGAGGGGCGAACCCGCTGGTACGAGACCCTGCGCCGCTTCATGGAGGCCTACGACTACGTCGTCATGCCGAGCGCCCAGGTCTTCCCGTTCGACAAGACCCTGCGCTGGCCCGAGACGGTGGGCGGCCAGGCGATGGACACCTATCACCGCTGGATGCAGGTCACGATCCCGGCGACGATGTCGGGCCTGCCCGTCCTTGCCGTGCCGGCCGGGTTCGGGGCGGCCGGGTTGCCGACCGGCATTCAGATCGTCGGACCGAACCACGGCGAACTCGCCTGCCTGCAGCTCGGCGCCGCCTACGACGCGGCCAGCAACTGGGTCCGTCGCTATCCGCCGTCGCTGAACTGAGCGGTGCCGCGTCGCGGATTGTTCTTGTGCTGGGTCGCAGTCCGCTTCCGCTGCATGCGCCCGGGAACGGGTGTCGCGTTTCATTCCCAAGCGCCACCCTCTCCCGCACAGGTGGAGCGCCAGCGGATCGCCATCCGGGACCCAGCGCCGTGAGCGCCGCATAGCGGCTCAATGACCGAACCGGCCCGGATGCACGGATGCGTTGACCGGCCCCGCGCTCTCCGCTAAGAGGCCCGACACTTCGCGTGCCGACCATGATCCAGTTCCGAATCATGCGGACGCCGCGAGGCGAGTTCGGATATCCGATGACCACGATCCTTATTGTAGCGGTAGCGTCACCGACGGGGCGGCCCTAAGCGAGGGTCGCGATCCGAGCGGTGGCGCATGCAGGGTCCCTCGGGGCCCTTTTTTGTTGCCCGCTCCAGGGCAGCACGGGATCGGCGCAGACGGGTTACCGACGCGGAAGGCACGTTCGGGCGAGGCGGAGACCGCCCCGCGGGACGAGGGTGCGTGAGAGAGGACGGGGCAGGGCGGCGGTCGTGGACCGCCGTGGCTCCGGAGAGCGCGAGGAGACGAGCATGAGCGGCGAGGTCATGACCGGGGCCGAGATGGTCATCCGGGCCTTCCAGGATCAGGGTGTCGATACGCTGTTCGGGTATCCGGGCGGCGCCGTACTTCCGATCTACGACGCGCTCTTCCACCAGAACGCCGTCAAGCACATCCTCGTCCGCCACGAGCAGGGCGCCGTCCACGCCGCGGAGGGCTATGCCCGCTCCTCCGGCAAGGTCGGCTGCGTCCTCGTCACCTCGGGCCCCGGCGCCACCAACATCGTCACCGGCCTCACCGATGCGATGCTGGATTCGATCCCGCTGGTCTGCATCACCGGCCAGGTCCCGACGCATCTGATCGGCACCGACGCGTTCCAGGAATGCGACACGGTCGGCATCACGCGCCACTGCACGAAGCACAATTACCTGGTCAAATCGATCGACGACCTGCCGCGCATCCTGCACGAGGCGTTCTACGTCGCGGCGAATGGCCGTCCGGGGCCGGTCGTCGTCGACCTGCCCAAGGACATCCAGTTCGCCTCCGGCCTCTACGAGCGCCCGGAGATCGCGAGCCACAAGACCTACCGCCCGGCCGTGAAGGGCGACGCCGACCGGATCCGCGCGGCCGTCGAGCTGATGGCGACCGCGCGCCGGCCGGTCTTCTACACCGGCGGCGGCGTGATCAATTCGGGCCCGGAGGCCTCGCGCCTGCTGCGCGAGCTCGTCCGCGAGACCGGCTTCCCGGTCACCTCGACGCTGATGGGGCTCGGCGCCTATCCGGGCACGGACGAGAAGTTCCTGGGCATGCTCGGCATGCACGGGACCTACGAGGCCAACCTCGCGATGCACGAGTGCGACGTGATGATCTGCGTCGGCGCCCGGTTCGACGACCGGATCACCGGCCGGCTCGACGCGTTCTCGCCCTTCTCCAAGAAGATCCACATCGACGTCGACGCGTCCTCGATCAACAAGGTCGTCAAGGTCGATGTCGGGATCGTCGGCGACTGCGCCTCGGTGCTGGCCGACATGCTGGAGGCGTGGCGCGCCCTGCCGTCGCGGCCCGACAGGTCCAACCTCGATCCGTGGTTCCAGAAGATCGGGACCTGGAAGGCGCGCGACTGCCTCGCCTACTGGCCGTCGGGCACGATCATCAAGCCGCAATACGCCGTCCAGCGCCTCTACGAGGCCTGCAAGAGTCGCGAGACCTACATCACCACCGAAGTCGGCCAGCACCAGATGTGGGCGGCCCAGTACTTCAAGTACGACGAGCCGAACCGCTGGATGACCTCCGGCGGCCTCGGCACGATGGGCTACGGCCTGCCGGCGGCCATCGGCACCCAGCTCGCGCATCCGGACGGGCTCGTCATCGACATCGCCGGCGAGGCCTCGATCCTGATGAACATGCAGGAGATGTCGACGGCGGTTCAGTACCGGCTGCCCGTCAAGGTGTTCATCCTGAACAACGAGTACATGGGAATGGTCCGGCAGTGGCAGGAGCTGCTGCACGGCTCGCGCTACTCGCAGAGCTACTCGGAGAGCCTGCCGGACTTCGTGAAGCTCGCGGAGGCCTACGGCGCCAAGGGCATGCGCTGCGAGAAGCCGGGCGACCTCGACGGCGCCATCGCGGAGATGCTCGCCCATGACGGCCCGGTGATCTTCGACTGCATCGTCGACAAGACCGAGAACTGCTTCCCGATGATCCCGTCGGGCAAGGCGCACAACGAGATGCTCCTGTCCGATTACCTCGGCGAGACCGGCGTCGAACTCGGCGACGTGATCTCCGAGGAAGGCAAGATGCTGGTGTAAACGCGGTGGCGGCGGCCCTCCGGGGCCGCAGCCACCGCATGGGCGGCGGCGCGCAGTGGTGCTTGCCTCGTGCAAGTCGCGCTCGGTCGCCGATGAGCACGCACGGGACGACGAGAACGAGGCCGGCGATGAACGCGATGAACACCCACTACCCCGATGCGGTCCGCGTCGAGCCGGTCAACCGGCACACGCTCGCGGTGATCGTCGACAACGAGCCCGGCGTGCTCGCCCGTATCTCGGGCCTGTTCTCCGGGCGCGGCTACAACATCGAGAGCCTGACGGTCTCCGAGACCGAGGAGGCGCGCCACATCTCGCGCATCACCATCGTGACCACGGGCACGAATGCCGTGATCGAGCAGATCAAGGCGCACCTCGACCGGCTGGTGCCGGTCCACCGGGTCGTCGACCTGACGCTCCAGGGTAACGCGATCGAGCGCGAGATCTGCCTGGTGAAGGTGAAGGGCGAGGGCGAGCACCGCAGCGAGGCCCTGCGGCTCGCCGCCGCCTTCGGCGCCAAGACCCTCGACGCCACCCTCAATTCCTTCGTGTTCGAGCTGACCGGCGCCACCGAGGATGTCGACCGGTTCGTGCGCCTGATGAGCGTGATCGGGCTGGTGGAGATCTGCCGCACCGGCATCTCCGCGATGGGGCGCGGGGCGGAGCCGCTCTAGGGTCCGAAGGACCGGATCTGCTAGGATGTGCCATCCCCGCAGGAGGCGGAGCGATGGAATCCAAGGTCATTCGCTGGGGTGACGATCTCGCCGTGCGGCTGAGCAGCGCGGAGGCCGAGGAACTCGGCATCCGCGAGGGCGAGACCGTGGAGATCGTCTCGAAGCGCCCTCCGCGGCCCGAGCCCACGCAACGGGCTGGGCGCCGGTATGTCGACGGGCTGCCGGTCTACACAATGGAAGAGATGATCGCCGAGGCCGGGCGTCTGGGCCCCGAAGCCCAGCCGCCGACGGTCGATTGGCGGCCGGATCGCGGATCCGAATATGAACCAGTTGACGCGTCGCGTAATCGTCTGCCCGATCACACGTAATCCGCATCCATGGCCGACGAAAGTATTCCTGCCGCCGGGCCCTTCCGTCACGGGTGCTGTCCTTGTGGATCAAGTCCCCTCGATCGACAGGGCCACAGGCATCCTGAGGAGTCTCGGCGGCGCGCCCGATGAGATCGTGGCCGAGGTGCGTGGCAGGCTCAGGACGCTGCTCGGCCTGACCATCTGAGATACGCACGCCCTCCATAAGCTTTCCCCAGCAGAAAGGCTTTCATGACCGCCCGCACCCTCTACTACGCCCCCGGCGCCTGCTCGCTCGCCGCCCACATCATCCTGGAGGAATCCGGGCTGCCCTACGAGGGCATCAAGCTCGACCTCGCCGCGGGCGACCAGCGCCGGCCGGAATATCTCGCGATCAACGATCGCGGCCGCGTACCGGCCCTGACCGAGGACGGCTGGGTGCTCACCGAATGCGCCGCGATCCTGCGCCACGTCGCCCGCTCCGTGCCGGAGAAGGCGCTGTGGCCCGCCGACTTGCGCGCCCAGGCCGCCGCCGACGAGTGGCTCGGCTGGCTGGCCTGCAACCACCACGTGACCTACGCCCATGTCCGCCGCCCGGAGCGCTACACCGAGGATGAGGGCGCCTTCGAAGGCATCAAGGCGAAGGCCGCCAACAGCTACGCCGATCTCGCCACGATGACCGAGGTGCGCCTGTCGCACGGCGGCTGGGCCGTGGGCGACCGCTTCAGCGTGGTCGACGCCTACCTGATGGTCTTCTGGTTCTGGGCCAATGGCCCGGTGCTCCGGTTCGACATGGCTGGGCGCTTCCCGGCTTGGACCGCCCATGCCCGCCGCGCCGCCGAGCGTCCGGCCGTGCAGGCCGTCTTCGCCCGCGAGGGGCTGCCGCTCCCGCGCTGACACGGTCGGGTCGCGGCACGCTCTTGCCGCGGCCCGCGAATCGGCCTAGAGCGCGTACCGTACGGTACGGTACGCCATTCGAGATGATGCAGGCCAGCGCCACAACAGAGCGGGAAGCGCCCTCGGCACGCCAGCAGGCGGTGCTGGACGCCGTGCTTGGCCTCATGGTCGAGGACGGCGAGCAACTGACCATGGACGCCGTCGCGCGCCGGGCGAGCTGCTCGAAGGAGACGCTCTACAAGTGGTTCGGCGACCGGGATGGATTGCTGACCGCGACGGTGCGCTGGCAGGCCTCGCGGGTCCATGCCGGGCACGACGCCGCGCAGGTGCTCGACGGCGCGACCCTGCGCGAGCGCCTGCAGGACTTCGCCGTGACGTGGCTGGAGGTCATCACCGGCCCCACCTCGGTGGCGCTGAACCGGATCGCCATCGCGCATGCCGGGTCGCACAAGAGCAATCTGGGCGGCATCGTCCTGGCGAACGGGCGCTTCGCCATCGGCGAGCGGGTGAAGCCCGTGCTGGAGGCGGGGCGTGCCGCCGGCCTGTTGACCTTCGCCGACAGCGAGGCCGCCTTTCGCACCTTCTTCGGCCTCGTCGGCCGGGATATTCAGATCCGACTTCTGCTCGGCGAGACCCTCGATTTCGACGGGGCCGAGATCCGGCGCGATGCGGGGCGCGCCGTCGAGCAGTTCCTGGCCCTCTACGGCCAGGCCAAACCCGACCCGAACCACCAGGACTGACGAGGAGACAGACATGCGGGTGTATTACGATCGCGACGCCGACCTGAACCTGATCAAGGGCAAGAAGGTCGCCATCGTCGGCTACGGCAGCCAGGGCCACGCCCACGCGCTCAACCTGCGCGATTCGGGCGTGAAGGACATCGTCATCGCCCTGCGCGAGGGCTCCGCTACGGCCAAGAAGGCCGAGCACGAGGGTTTCAAGGTCCTGTCGGTCGCCGAGGCCGCCAAGTGGGCCGACGTGGTGATGATGCTCACCCCTGACGAGCTGCAGGGCGACATCTACCGCGAGTCCCTCGAGGGCAACATGAAGCAGGGCGCCGCGCTCCTGTTCGCCCACGGCCTCAACGTCCACTTCAACCTGATCGAGCCGCGCAAGGACCTCGACGTTCTGATGGTCGCCCCGAAGGGCCCGGGCCACACCGTGCGCTCCGAGTACCTGCGCGGCGGCGGCGTGCCGACCCTGATCGCCATCGCGCAGGACGCCTCCGGAAACGCCCACGACCTCGGCCTGTCGTACGCCTCGGCCAATGGCGGCGGCCGCGCCGGCATCATCGAGACGACCTTCAAGGAGGAGTGTGAGACTGACCTGTTCGGCGAGCAGGCCGTGCTGTGCGGCGGCCTCGTCGAGCTGATCAAGGCCGGCTTCGAGACCCTGGTCGAGGCGGGCTACGCCCCCGAGATGGCCTATTTCGAGTGCCTCCACGAGGTGAAGCTGATCGTCGACCTCATCTACGAGGGCGGCATCGCCAACATGAACTACTCGATCTCCAACACGGCCGAGTACGGCGAGTACGTCACCGGCCCGCGGATCGTCACGCCCGAGACCAAGGCCGAGATGAAGCGTGTGCTGAACGACATCCAGTCGGGCACCTTCACCCGCAACTGGATGCTGGAGAACAAGGTCAACCAGACCTCGTTCAAGGCGACCCGCGCCAAGCTCGCCGCCCACCCGATCGAGGAGGTCGGCGCCAAGCTCCGCGGCATGATGCCGTGGATCTCCGAGAAGGCGCTGGTCGACAAGACCCGCAACTGATCGCTTCGGATCGCGTGGCCGGGCTCTGCTCGGCCGCGCTTGAGGGCCGGTCGCGCGAAGGCGTGGCCGGCCCTGCGCGTTCCGGGTTGTCCGGCACCGGAAATCCCGGCCATAAGCCCGGCAGCGGTCTCGCCTGCATGAGGACCGGCAAACGGAGAGGACACCCATGGCATCGCTCTATTCCGACGCGCACCGGGCGCTGCAGGAGGAGTTCGGCACCACCAAGCTCGCCGTGCGCCTCGACGAGGACTGGGTCCACGAGAGCGTCCAGCCGGACGAGGCCGCCTTCATCGGCTCCCGCGACATGTTCTTCCTCTCGACCGTCGACCCGGACGGCATGCCGACCGTCTCCTACAAGGGTGGCCCCACGGGCTTCGTGAAGGTGCTCGACGCCAGCACGCTGGTGTTCCCGGGCTTCGATGGCAATGGCATGTTCTACTCGATGGGCAACATCGAGGGTCAGGCCAAGGTCGGCCTGCTGTTCATCGACTTCGAGACGCCGCACCGCATCCGCGTGCAGGGCCACGCGACGCTGCTGCGCGACGACGCCCTCATGGCCGAGTACACCGAGGCCAAGTACCTCGTGAAGGTCGCGGTCACCAAGATCTGGATCAACTGCCCGCGCTACATCCACAAGTACCAGAAGCTCGAGCAGAACAAGTACGTGCCGCGGCCCGGCCGCGAGACCCCGCTCGCCGCCTGGAAGCGCCTCGACCTCGCCGGCGACGTGATCAGCGACGCCGACAAGGCCCGCGTCGCCCAGGAGGGCAAACTCGAGGTCTCCGAGTACGAGGCGCTGATGGCCCGCGGCGAGGCCTGAGCCGCTACCGTGCCCGCGCCACGATGAAGACCCGCGGGAAGGCCAGCAGGCGCCGCCCATCGCTGCGCGGCGGGTAGGCGGCCTCGATCTCGGCGGTGTAGGCCGCCAGGAAACCGGCCCGCTCCTCGGCATCGAGCGGGTCGAGGAAGGGCCGGAGCCCCGTGGCGCTCACCCACTCCACGATGGCGGCGGCATCCGCCATCCGGTGGTGATAGGCGGTGCGCCAGACATCGACCTCGGCGGCGTGCGGCGCCAGCAGGTCGTAGTAGGCCGCGGGCTCCAGCATCCGCCCGAGGCGGCCGGCCACGGCCGGATCGCCGATCGCCGCCGCCCAGGATCCGACCCCGGCCACCTCGCGCATCAGGCGATGGGTGGGCTCGGCGAGGTTGTCGGGCATCTGCACGGCGAGCACGCCGTCCGGCGCGAGAAGACCGAACAGCCGCGGCAGCAGGCTCGCGTGGTCCGGCAGCCATTGCAGCACGGCGTTGGCGTAGATCAGGTCCGGCGCGCGCTCCGGAATCCAGGTCGCGGCATCGGCCAGCGCGAAGGCGAGGCCCGGGAGCCGGGCGCGGGCGCTCTCCAGCATGGCGGGCGAGGTGTCGAGGCCGATCACCTCGGCGTCGGGGAAGCGTGCCGCGATCAGCGCGGTGGAATTGCCCGGCCCGCAGCCGAGATCGACGGCCAGAAGCGGTGCGTCGAGGGGCACGCGGGCGAGGAGCTCGGCGGCGGGGCGGGTCCGCTCGTCCTCGAAGCGGGTGTAGAGGGCGGGGTTCCAGTCGGCCATGGCAGCCCTCCGTCCGGTCCGTTCAGCAGCCGAGCTGTTCGGCGAGATCTGCGAGGTCCCGCGCCGCATAGGTAACCGGCACCGTCGGCGCGGTCTCGCCACCGGCCGGCCCGTGCTCCTGCGGGCGAGCGATATGGGCGGTGGACAGCCCATGGCTTGCCGCCGCCGCCAGATCGTTGGAATGAGCTGCGACCATCATCGTCTCGTCCGCCGCGAAGCCGAAGGCCGCGACGGCGTCGCGGTAGAGCGCCGGCTTCGGCTTGTAGTCGCGGGAATAGCCGGCGCCGAGCACCGCGTCGAAGTTCAGGCCGTTGCGGCGAGCGAGGTCGGCCATCAGCCGGACATGCCCGTTCGAGTTCGGCGCCAGGAGGTGCTTCGCCCGCAGCCGCCGCAGCGCGTCCGGCACCTCGGGCCAGGCGTCGAGCCGGTGCCACGCCTGAACCAGTTCGCTCTGGACGTCCTCCGGCACGCCCGCGATGCCGAACTGTGCCAGCACGTCCGGCAGGGACTCGGCCTGGAGCGTGTCGAGGTCGACGAAGGGCCGAGCGCCGGAGCGCACCGTCTCCATCGACGGGTTGTAGCGGGCCCGCCACGCATCCGCGAAGGCACCGGCATCAAGGCCCGGCGCGAGGGGCGCGAGCAGCCGCGCCGCCTCGCGGGCGACGCCGGAGCGCCAGTCGACGAGCGTCCCGAAGACGTCGAAGACGAGCGCGCGGACGGTCACCGCACCGCCTGAAGGCTCGGACCGCGCCGAACGAAGCCGACGATGTCCTTGACCGCGTCCAGCGTCTGCGCCGCGATGGTCTCGGCCCGGGCAGAGCCATCGGCCAGCACGGCGTCGATATGGCCGGGATCGGCCGTGAGGCGGCGCATCTCCCCGGCGATCGGCGCGAGGCTCGTCACCGCGAGGTCGGCGAGCGCCGGCTTGAAGGCCGAGAATTGCGCCCCGCCGTAATCGCGCAGCACCTCTTCGCGGGTGATGCCGGCGAGCGCGGCGTAAATCCCCACGAGGTTGTCGGCCTCGGGCCGCTCCTTCAGTCCCGCCACCTCGGAGGGCAGGGGCTCCGGATCGGTCTTCGCCCGGCGGATCTTCTGGGCGATGGCGTCCGCATCGTCCGTGAGATTGATGCGGGAATTGTCGGACGGGTCCGACTTCGACATCTTCTTGGTGCCGTCGCGCAACGACATGACCCGGGCGGCCGGGCCGCCGATCAGCGGCTCGGTGATCGGGAAGAACGCGTCGCCGTGGCCGTGCGCCGCGATCGAGCCGGCGAAGTCGGTGTTAAACTTCTGGGCGATGTCCCGGGTCAGCTCCAGGTGCTGCTTCTGGTCCTCGCCGACGGGGACATGCGTCGCCCGGTAGGCCAGGATGTCGGCGGCCATCAGCACCGGGTAATCGTAGAGGCCGATCGAGGCGTTCTCCCGGTCCTTGCCGGCCTTCTCCTTGAACTGGGTCATGCGGTTCAGCCAGCCGAGGCGGGCGACGCAGTTGAACACCCAGGCGAGCTCGGCGTGCTGCGGCACCTGGCTCTGGTTGAACACGATCGAGCGCTTCGGATCGATGCCGGCGGCGAGGAACGCGGCCGTGACCTCGCGGATCTGGCCGCGCAGGGCCTCCGGGTCCTGCCAGACGGTGATCGCGTGCAGGTCGACGACGCAATAGAGGCATTGCGCGTCGCGTTCCTGCATCTCCACGAAGCGTTTCACCGCCCCGAGGTAATTGCCGAGATGCAGGTTGCCGGTGGGCTGGACGCCCGAGAAGACCAATTCGGTGAACGCGGCCATCGGCGCCGATCCTGAGCAAGGTAAGACCGGGGCTCCGCGCCGTCCGGGCGCGGGGTTACTCGCACCCGTAGGCCGGAATGGTCAAGGACGCGCTCACGGCTCCCGCACGGGCAGCTTCGCGCTCGGGCAGAGGTCGACCAGGACGCAGCGCCCGCAGGCCGGGCGATGATGATGGCAGACCTTCTGGCCGTGCAGCATCAGGATCTCGTGATTGTCGTAGAGATCCTGCGCGCTCCAGTCGGCGGGGAGCTGCGCCCGCAGGATCGGGTGCGACGGGCCGACATCGACCTTCTTGCCGATGAGCCCGAGACGCTGCGCCACCCGGTGATGGTGGCTGTCCACCGGCAGGGCCGGCATCCGCAGGGTGGAGAAGGACAGGACCGCCGCGCTGGTCTTGGGGCCGACGCCCGGGATCGCCTGCAGCCACGCCCGCGCCGCCTCGACCTCCATGTCGGCCAGGAAGGCAAGGTCGAGGGTGCCGCACCGATCGCGCAGGGCGCGAAGCACGTCGCGGATGCGCGGCGCCTTGAGCTCCGGCCAGGTCACGCCCGCGATGGCGGCCTCGATCTCCGGCACGTCCGCGTCGATCACCGAGTCCCAGGCCGGGAAGCGCGCCCGGAGGGCCTTGAAGGCCCGGCCGGATTCGGCGTTGCGCGTCCGATGCGACAGCAGCGATGAGACGAGTTCGCTGACCGGATCCAGGCTGTGGAAGTACGGGATCGGGCAGCCGTAGACCGGGCAGAGCCGGGCATGGACGGTGAGCGCCTTCTCGGCGAGGGCCGGATCCGTGGCGGCGGGGGCCGTCTTGCGGCGTGGGTGCGGGACGGTCCCGGTTCTGAGGTCGGCGGCGGGCATGTCGGGCGAATCCGCGAGCCGACGCCTGTGTTCCTGCCGGGGCGGGACAGCGGCGATCTGTCCGCCGCGTCGGGTTCGCACGCCGGAGAGGCTGCGCCGCTCGCGCGTCTCCGGTGGAGTGCGCGGCCGACGGCAGCGTGCGACCTGCCCCCTCCCCCGGGCGGGAGAGGGGACCCGCTCTCGATCCCGAAGCGGTCGCCGCCGTCGAGTGCGACGCCGCAGGCCCGCGCCGGATGGTCGCCGCCTACTTCACCAGGGCGTAGATGTTCACGTCGAGGTTGTCGTCGGTGCTGTCCTTCAGGTCGGTGGCGTATTCCTCGACGAACCGGTCCTGCACCACGATGTCTTTGGCATCGAGATAGGCGGTCAGCGTCTCGTAGGTGCTGTCGATCGACTCGTAGGAGCCCTTGTGGGCGAAGCGCAGCGCCTTGCCGGAAGGCGTCGTGCCGAAGCGCAGCCCGTCGGTCTCGGCTGGCGCTGGGCTCGGCGCGGCCGAGACCGGGATCATCGCCTCGAACTCGAAGCCGTCATCGTCGGTGCGGGTGAAGACCGCCAGCGGCCGGCCGGCCGGCGCGACGCCGAGCTTGGCGAGGTCGGCCTCGATCCGCGTGAAGGCCTGCTTCAGGTTCGGCAAGGCCTCTTCCCACTTGGTCTTGCCGGACAGGATCGCGGCGGGCTTGGCCGGCAGGGTGACCTCATCGACGTCCCCAGGATCGCCGGCCTTCTCGATCAGCGTCGGGCGGGCGGGTGTTCCTGCCGGCGCTCCCACCGCGGACTGGCCCGCCGGCGGGGGCGCCACCGATTGCTGGGGGGCCGGGGCCGCGCTCTTGCCCGGATCGGCCACCGGGTTCGGCGCCGTCGTCGTCGGCAGCGGGTTCGTCTGGGCCGGCGCGGGCGCCGTGGACGGCGGCGGCGCGGGCTGCTGTTGCGCGGCGATCGGGCCGCCGGACGCGAGCACGAGAGCGGCCGAGAGGGCGACGAGCGGACGAAGGCGGATCACGGTGGGCGCTCCGGTCGAGGCCCGTGGATGATCGCGCGGGCTCCCGCCGCGTAACCTAGTGGCGAACGGGACGGCCCGCGAGGGCGCCGCGGACGAGAGCCGCGGGTGCGGCGCATCTGCCACGCCGCAGCACCCCTCGCGCCGGGCTGCCGCTTTTGCGATATAGCCGGCCCCTCCCTTGAGTTGCGGGACCGCATGAGCGCACTCGCCCATAGACGCTTCCTGAAGATGCACGGCGCCGGCAACGCGATCGTGGTGCTGGACCTGCGCGGATCCTCCGCGACGGTGCGCCCGGAGGAGGCGCGGGCGATCGCGCAGGATCCCGGCTCGGCCTTCGACCAGCTCATGGTCCTGCACGATCCCGTGAGCCCGGGCACGGACGCGTTCATGCGGATCTACAACACCGACGGCTCGGAATCGGGCGCCTGCGGCAATGGTACCCGCTGCGTCGCCTATGCGATGCTCGACGACCCGGCCATGGCCCGGCCGGCCGAGGGCGGTCGGCTCATCCTGGAGACCGAAGCGGGCCTGCTGGGGGTGCGCCGCGTCTCGGAGCGGGCCTTCACGGTCGATATGGGCCGGCCGCGGCTCGCCTGGGACGAGATCCCCCTGTCGGAGCCGTTCCCCGACACGCGCCGGATCGAGCTGCAGATCGGCCCGATCGACGATCCGATCCTGCACTCGCCGAGCGTCGTGAACATGGGCAACCCGCACGCGGTGTTCTTCGTGGAGCAGGATCCGGACAGCTTCGACCTCGCCCGGATCGGCCCGATGCTGGAGAACCACCCGCTCTTCCCGGAGCGCGCCAACATCTCGGTGGCGCAGGTGACGAGCCGCGAGACGATCAAGCTCCGCGTCTGGGAGCGGGGGGCGGGGCTGACGCTCGCCTGCGGCACCGCCGCCTGCGCCACCGTGGTGGCCGCCTCGCGGCTGCGGATGATCGGCCGGCAGGCCAGCGTCGCGCTGCCGGGCGGCGAGCTGTTCGTCGAGTGGCGGGCCGACGACCACGTCCTGATGACCGGCCCGGTCGCGCTCGTCGCCGAGGGGACCCTGGCGCCGGAGCTGTTCGACAGCGCGGCCTGATGGCGGTCGAGACCCTCACCTTCGGCTGCCGCCTCAACACCGTCGAGTCCGAGGCGCTGCGGGCCCACGCGGCGGCAGACGGGCGCGACCGCGTGGTGGTGAACACCTGCGCGGTGACCACCGAGGCCGGGCGGCAGGCCCGCAAGGCGATCCGGCGCATCGCCCGGGAGCGGCCCGGTGCCGAGATCGTCGTCACCGGCTGCGGCGCCGAGGTCGAGACGGAGGCCTACGCGGCCATGCCTGAGGTCGCGCGGCTCGTCGGCAACGCCGAGAAGCTGCGGCCGGAGGGCTGGTCGGCGGCCGCGACGGGGCCGGGTGCCGTGATGGCGGCGCGGGCGGCGGAGCCGACGCGGATCGAGGCCGTGGCCGGGCATACCCGCGCCTTCGTGCCCGTGCAGAATGGCTGCGACCACCGCTGCACCTTCTGCGTGATCCCGTTCGGGCGGGGAGTCTCCCGCTCGGTGCCGCCCTCCGATGTGATCGCGCAGATCGAGACCATCGTGGCGCATGGCGGGCGCGAGGTGGTCCTCACCGGTGTCGACCTCACGGCCTATGGCCGGGATCTCGCGGGACCGTTCCTGTCCCTGGGCGGCTTGGTGCGCTCGATCCTCCGGGCGGTGCCCGACCTCGCGCGCCTGCGCCTCTCCTCGATCGATTCCGTCGAGGCGGACGACGCCCTGCTCGGGGCGATCGCCGAGGAGGAGCGGCTGATGCCGCACCTGCACCTGTCGCTGCAGGCCGGCGACGACCTGATCCTCAAGCGCATGAAGCGCCGGCACCTGCGCGCCGATGCGATCCGCTTCTGCGAGACGGTGCGGCGTCTGCGGCCCGACATGGTGTTCGGCGCCGACCTGATCGCGGGCTTCCCGACGGAGACGGAGGCGCAGTTCGCCCGCTCCCTCGACCTCGTGGCGGAATGCGGCCTGACGCACCTGCACGTCTTCCCCTATTCCCCGCGCCCCGGGACGCCCGCGGCACGCATGCCGCCGGTGGCCCCCGAGGCGATCGGTGCGCGGGCCGCGCGGCTGCGGGCGGCCGGCGGCGACGCCCTGCACCGGCACCTCGACGCACAAATCGGGCGGCGCCTCACGGTGCTGGCGGAGCGCGGCGGCATCGGGCGGAGCGCGGATTTCACCGCGGTGCGGCTCCCGGACGCGGTCGAGGCGGGGACGTTCCACGACGTCGCCATCGCCGGCCACGACGGCGCGCGGCTCATCGGCGCCTAGCGCGCCTGCGGCTCACACCCCCATCGCGGCGACGGCCTCGGCGATGTGCGGCGGCGGCAGTGCCGTCACGGTGATCGCCACCCGCTTCGGGTAGAGCGGGATCGACAAGGTCCGCGCGTGGAGGTGCAGCGCACTCCCGCGGGGCGCCCCGCCGTAGATCGCGTCGCCCAGGATCGGCCAGCCGGAGGCGGCGCAATGGACCCGGAGCTGGTGGGTGCGGCCCGTGACCGGCTTCAGCTCCAGCCAGGTCCGCCCCACGGCGCGGCCCAGCACCCGCCAATGCGTCAGCGACGGGTCGCCCGCGGGATCGGCCTTCATCCACCACGAGCGCGGATCGTCCGAGCGGCGGGCGAGCGGCAGGTCGATCCGGCCGGCCTCCTCGGTCGGGCCGCCCTCCACGAGGGCCCAGTAGGTCTTGTCGACGGCGCTGCCGGAAAACAGCTTGCCGAGCCGCGCCAGCGCCTTGGCGTGGCGGCCGAGCGCCAGGCAGCCGGAGGTGTCGCGGTCGAGCCGGTGCGCGGCCTCGGGCCGCCGGGGCAGGCCGAAGCGGAGGGCGTCGAGGTGGTCGGTGAGCGTCTCGCCGCCGCGGGGGCCCGGATGGACCGGCAAACCCGCCGGCTTGTCGATGACGAGCAGCAGGGCATCGCGGTAGAGCAGGCGCGCGCCTATGTCGAAGGCGTTGGACATCCGGATCGGCTAGAGGGTCGGTGTCGGCGGGGCAAGGTGGGGCGAGGACGCGAATTCATGGCGAGCGAGGAGAAGCCCGGCTGGTTCGGACGCCTGTTCGGGCGCAAAGGCCAGAGTGCCGCCGACGAGAAGCCCGAGGCCGAGCTGCCCGCGGAGGCGGCCTCGCCGTCCGAGGGGCAGCCCGATTTCGCCACCGGCGCTGAGGATGTCGAGCAGGTCCCGCTGCCGCCCGAGGACAACGCGGAGCCCGTCGCCGACGTCGTCGAGGGGGCGGATCTGCTGCCCATCGAGGGCGAGCCCGAGCGTCCGCCGGCCGGCACCGCCGGCGACGATCCCGCGCACGGAGCCGATCCGGTCGATACCGGGACGGAGAACCGGGCGCCGGTGGTCGAGCCGGTTGCCGACATCCAGCCCGACATCCAGCCCGACATCCAGCCGATCGACAGCGCCGCGGCGCTCGCCCACGACGCGGGGGCCGGGCCGGACCGCGAGCCGGAGGCCAAGGGTTGGTGGAGCCGCCTCACCTCAGGGATGAAGCGGACCTCGTCGGCCCTGTCTGACCGCGTCACCGGCCTGTTCACCAAGCGCAAGCTCGACGCCACCACCCTGGAGGATCTGGAGGACGCGCTGATCCAGGCCGATTTCGGCCTGGAGACCGCCATGCGGGTCTCGGAGGCCGTCGGCAAGGGCCGCTATGAGAAGGGCATCTCGCCCGATGAGGTGCGGGCGATTTTGGCGAGTGAGGTCGAGCGGGCGCTTGAGCCCGTGGCGGTGCCCCTCGCCATCGATGCCACCAGGAAGCCGTTCGTGATCCTGACGGTCGGCGTGAACGGCGCCGGCAAGACCACGACGCTCGGCAAGCTCGCCTCGAAGCTGCGCGCGGAGGGCCGCACCGTGATGCTGGCGGCGGGCGACACGTTCCGGGCGGCGGCGATCGACCAGCTTAAGGTCTGGGGCGCGCGCACCGGCACGCCGGTGGTGAGCGGCGCGCAGGGCGCGGACGCGGCGGGCCTCGCCTTCGACGCCCTCAAGCAGGCCTCCGCCGCCGGGACCGACGTGCTGCTGATCGACACCGCCGGCCGGCTCCAGAACAAGGCCGGCCTGATGGCGGAGCTGGAGAAGATCGTCCGCGTCTTGCGCAAGCAGGACCCGGAGGCGCCGCACGCCACGCTCCTCGTCCTCGACGCCACGGTCGGCCAGAACGCGCTCAGCCAGGTGGAGCTGTTCTCGCAGGCCGCGCCGGTCTCGGGGCTGGTGATGACCAAGCTCGACGGCACCGCCCGGGGCGGCATCCTGGTCGCGCTGGCGGCGAAGTTCGGTCTGCCGGTCCATTTCATCGGCGTCGGCGAGGGCGTGGAGGATCTGGAGCCCTTCGCGGCCCGCGACTTCGCCCGTGCGATCGCCGGGCTCGAGAAGGATTAGCGCGGCCGCCCGCTGATCTTCGGTGCGCGATGTCATGGACATCGCGCGCTTCGCGTTCCACACCCCCCGGCAGATCCCGTTCGGCGCTCCCAGCCAATTGTGAGCGCCGCAACCGAGCCAATCGAGCGTATGCAGATCGAATCCGTCCCCCCCCACCGCCACCTGCCGCCGCTCGTGAAGCTGGCGCTGGAACTCGGGCCGCTGGTGCTGTTCTTCCTCGGCAACGCCTATTCGGAGAAGTTCGGCGTCGCCCCGGACCAGAAGCTGTTCGTGGCCACGGGCGTGTTCATCGCGGCGACCGTGGTGGCGCTGGCGATCCACTACGTGATGGTGCGCCGCCTGCCGATCATGCCCCTCGTGTCGGGTGTCGTCGTGGTGGTGTTCGGCGGCCTCACGCTGCTCCTGCAGGACAAGACCTTCATCATGGTCAAGCCGACCATCGTGAATGCGCTGTTCGGGACGGTGCTGCTCGGCGGCCTCGCCTTCGGGCGCTCGCTGCTGTCGGTGGTGCTCGACTCGATGTTCAGCCTCACCGAGGAGGGCTGGCGCAAGCTCACCTTCCGCTGGGGCGTGTTCTTCTTCGTCCTGGCCGCTCTCAACGAGGTGGTGTGGCGGACGCAGACGGAGGATTTCTGGGTCAATTTCAAGGTGTTCGGCATCATGCCGATCACCGTGCTGTTCGCCCTGGCGCAGACGCCGCTCCTCACGCGCTACGAGCGCAAGCGCCCGCAGCCGGAGGCGTAGCGGCGGCCGCGCCGCTCCCGGGCCGCTACTGCGCCGCCGCCACCTTTCCGGCGGCGCGGATCCGCGCGAGGACGCTCGAAAAATTCTCCGGCGTGAGGATGCCGACCAGCTTGTCGCGGATCACGCCGTCCGGCCCGATGATGAAGGTCTCGGGCACGCCGTAGACGCCGAAATCGATCGCCGCCCGGCCGCCGGCATCGGCGCCCACCGCACTGAACGGCACGCCGTGCCGGGTCAGGAAGCGCTGGCCGGCTTCGGGGCTCGGCTCCTTGTAGTCGATGCCGACGAGCCGGATGCCCGGCTCCTTCGCCAGCCGCATCAGCATCGGGTGCTCCACCTGGCAGGGCGCGCACCACGAGGCGAAGACGTTGAGCACCGTGATCTGGCCCTTCAGATCCGCGCTCGACAGGCCGGGCACGGGCGCGCCGCCGGCATTCAGCCCCGGCACGGCGGGCAGAGCGAAGTGCGGGACCGGCTTGCCGATCATGGCGGAGGGCAGGGCGGCCGGGTCGGCGCCGGAGCGCAGGCGCAGGAACAGCACGGCGGCGAGCGCCGCGAAGGCGAGCGCCGGCGCGATCAGCAGCAGCGAGCGGCGCACCGGCGGCGGCCGCCCGGTCGCTTCGTCGAGGGGCATGGTCATCGCCGGTCCTCGCCGAAACCCTTCAGGGCGCGCAGCTGCGTCCGGCGATCGCGCAGGGCATTGCCGACGAGGCCGACCATGACCAAGGCGGTGAACGCGTAGGCGGCGAGGATGAAGCCGCCATGAGACCCGAGATCCATCGCGGCCCCCTTAGACCGGTTGACTGACCGGCAGGGCGGCCGGTGTCGGAGTGAGCCGCGGCTGGGCGCGGTCGAGGCGTTCGGCCTCGCGGATCGTCAGCGTCCGAACGCGGCGGCGCATGATCTCGGTGCGCATCGCGTAGAGATGCAGCGTGCTCCCGCCCAGAGTCGCGGCGGCGATCATGATCAGCAGCGGGTAGAGCATCGAGGGATCGATGGTCGACCCGCCCATGCGCAGGATCGAGGCCGGCTGGTGCAGGGTCGACCACCAGTTCACCGAGAACTTGATGATCGGCAGGTTCACGGCACCGACCAGCGTCAGGATCGCCACCGCACGGGCGGCTCGGTTCGGATCTTCCAGGGTCCGCCACAGGGCGATGATGCCGCAATAGATCAGCAGCAGGATCAGCATGGAGGTCAGTCGCGCGTCCCAGACCCAGTAGGTGCCCCACATCGGCTTGCCCCAGAGGGAGCCAGTCACGAGGCAGATCAGCGTGAAGGCGGCCCCGATCGGCGCCGCCGCCCGCTGGGCGACGTCGGCGAGCGGGTGGCGCCAGACCAGGGTGCCGATCGCCGACAGGCTCATCGCGCCGTAGAAGAACACGCCGAGCCAGGCTGCGGGGACGTGGATGTACATGATCCGCACGGTCTCGCCCTGCTGGTAGTCGGGCGGCACCACGAAGAAGGTCTGGTACAGGCCCAGGGCCAGGACGGCGAGCGAGAGGGCCGTGAGCCACGGCACCAGCATTCCCGACCACCGCATGAAGTGGCTGGGATTCGACAGGCGGGTCCAGAGGGATGGCGTCATCGCGGCAGCTGTCTCGGACATCGTGGAGGCGGTCTAGCCTAGGGTGCGGTGCAGCAACAATGCGGGCCCTCGGCGCAGTCTGCGGAACCGCCGAGATGTGGTCACGCGCTGGGCCGGTTCGAGTCTGGGCGGTCGGCCGGCGGCGAAGGCGGCTGGAGAGGCGCCGGACGTGGATGTGCCGCTTTGCTGCGTCCCCGCAGGGCCGTACCGGGAAGCAGCCCGTCATTCCGGGGCGCCGCAGACGAGCCCGCAATCCAGAGGCGACGACGGTGCAGGATCTCGGAGACGCGGCGCGGCCGCGGGATGACGGCGGGAAGTCGCGGGCCACAGCGCGTGTCGCGCCGCCTGCACCTTGACAATCTTCCTATTTTGTGCTTCCTAGCCGCACCTGCCCACGGCACTTCGGGAGCGATCCCGCGGCGTCCGTCATGGGGCCCGTCCGGTGGCTGACCGGGCGGGTCCGTGGGTTAGGGCGGTGCCCGCGTCGGTGGCTCTCAGCCGCCATCGCCCCGGGCGGCGAACCGGTACGGGGCGTGTCTCGGTGGCGGGCGTGAGACCGGGCGGCGCTTTTGCCCGGCGGGTGCGGAAATGCCCCCGCGCCGACCCGCTTCTGGGCTGACCCTGAGCGACCTGCGGACCCGCCCACGACGAGGCGGGACGGCTGGAAGGCCACGGCGCTGATAGCGGGTTCCGGAGGTGCGTGCGCCTCGCAGAGACCGCTTGGCAGGCAGGCGCAGGTCCGGGGCGTCGAAAGACACCGCGACGAGAAAGACGGCACCGGCCGGGGACCACGCCCGGTCGATGCCGCGGGCGCCGCGGGGATCGGATCCCGCGCGTTGACTGGCCGACACAGGGTTCCCGCGGCGTCCCGCGTCCCTCGTGATCTCCCGGGCCATGCCCCCGGCGCCAACGGCGCGCGGGGACGATGACGCGTGAAATGCGCCGCACGTTTCGACCCCAAAGCCTTGCGCATCGCGGGAGGATCACGCATATAGGAGTGAACAAAAAGAGAACAAAAGAGCGCCGCCTGAGAAAGCTGTGGACGACGCTCCCACCCCGCCGGAACGAGCCCCGCATGCGAACCGCCGACAAGCAGATCGCCGACATCCTCGTCCGCTACGGCGAGCCCTTCGGGGGCAACGTCTGGCGTGTTCAGGGGACGGCCGTCATCTACCACAAGACTCTGGAGCGCATCGCCGCGCAGGCCGGCATCGTCTTCGAGCCCCCGACGGTCATCCGGGCCGAGCGCGACGAGGCCGTGATCCTGGTGACCGGTCGCTTGCCCGGCGCGAAGCCCGGCACCGAGCGGGTCGAGTGGTCGATGGGCGAGGCGCTGGTCAACGTGAACTACCGCGTCTCGGGCAAGCAGGCGGCCTACGTCTACGCCATGGCCGAGAAGCGCGGGAAGGACCGCGTCATCCTCAAGCTGATCGAATTGCACGGTCTGGTCTACTCGGAGGAGGAGGCCGACGAGTTCCGCGCCCACCAGATCCCGGTCCGCGCCGTCGACGAGGATTTCGAGGAGGCGCCCGCTTTCGACGAGGTCACCGAGGCCGAGGGCGACCTCAAGCGCCGCATCGACGGGGCCGAGACGATCAACGCGGTGACCGACCTGATGCTGGACGGCGCCACCCAGGCCGTCCTGGCCACGATGCCGTCCGGTACCCGGGACGAGGTGCGCGACTACGCCAAGGCGCGTCTCGTCGCGCTCGGCTGGCCGAAGCGTTCCGGCCGCCGCAGCGCCGCCTGATCCCGTTTTCACCCCCACCGAAGGAGACCGCCATGCATCGCGCGACGAGCCGCCGCACCATGAAGGCCCGCCGGGATTCCCACCACGGCTGGAGCATCGAGACGCTGTCCTACAGCCCGACGCGGATCGTCCGCCTCGGTGCCGAGAAGGTCGCGATCCTGTTTCCGCCGGTCGAGCCCGGCGCAGCCTGGCAGCTCTACCCGCATCCCGATACGTTCCCGGGCCTCAATTTCGAGGGCCTGCCCGAGCCGCTGCGCCCGGAATTCCTCGCCTTCCCGGACCTTCCGGAGGTCGAGCGGTTCCTCGGCATCCGCGACGCCGCGCCCACCGCCCTCGCGGCGTGAGTCTGTCTGTCAGGGCGCCGGCCAGGGCGCGCCGCGATGGAGCGCTTCGGCCTCGGGCGTGAAGCTGCCGTCGGGACCATGCAGGACGAGGGGCGGCCGCAGGCTCAAGGCGGCGCGGCTGCCCCGGATCGCCGCGATCAGGACGCGGATCGCGGGCGCGTCGCCGCGGGGATGGACCGGGCGGACCGCCAGCCCGCCATAGCGGCCCGCGAGAGCGGCGAGGCAGGCGGGAAGCGCGTCCGCCCGATGGATCAGGCCGAGCCTTCCGCCGGGCCGCAGGATCGCCGTGCAGGCGCGGATCCAGGTCTCCAGATCGCCGCCCGCGAACGTGTGGGCGGCGGCGCGGCCCGGATCCGGCGAGGCGCGGTGCCTTTCGGCGGCGAAGAACGGTGGGTTGGTGAGCACGACATCGAAACTGTCGGGCAGCAGACCGGCGGCGCGGCGTTCCGTCGCGGGCGCCAGAACGTCGGCGACCAGAACCTGTGCCGCAATGCCGTTGAGGGACGCGTTGGCGCGGGCCTGCTCGGCGAGGATCGGGTCGCGCTCGACCAGTGTCGGCTGCAGGCCCGGGGTCAGGGCGGCGCAGGCGAGGCCGACGGCGCCGGTCGCGGCGCCGACATCGCAGAGCCGATCCCCGGCCTGCGGGACCAGCAGCCGGGCGAGCAACACGGCATCGGTCCCGGCCCGATGCGCACCGCGGGGCGGCTGGCTCAGCCTCAGCCGGCCGCCGAGGAAAGCGTCGGCCTCCGCGGTCACGGCTGGCGCAACTCGTGGGCGATGCCGGCATCCGTGAGCAGGCGGCGCGCCTGGGTCTCGTGGTCGCGCGGCACCATCAGGCGCTGGCCGAACACGCCGATCGATCCTTCCATCAGGCTCATGTGGCTGTCAGCCACGAGGACCGGGATCTCGGCCGCTTCGAGGATCGATCGGGCGAACCCGATCAGCACGACATCGTTAGCCCGGATCAGCTCGATCATCGCAGGTTCGCTCCGAAACGGGCGGGGATCGGCGGTTTCGCCGCGTGAGATCCGCGCTGTCGGCACCCCATATCCAGCCGGCGACGATGTTGCGGCGCCGCGGGGCGCGTGCGAAGGGATCGCCCGCCCCCTGAGGGGCGACCGATCTGGAGGTCACGGATCTTGGGTATGGCCCTCTCCATCGAGAATCCGAAGCCCGAGGCGGAGGCGGGGCTCAACGACCTCGTCGCGCTGGTGGCCGACGGCATGGCGCGGGTCAACACCACGATCCTGTCGCGGACGGGATCGGACGTGGCGATGATCCCCGAGGTCGCCAACCACCTGATCGCCTCCGGCGGCAAGCGCCTGCGCCCGATCCTGACTCTCGCCTGCGCCCAGCTCTGCGGCTATGCCGACGCCACCGACGGGGACGTGAAGCTCGCCGCCAGCGTCGAGTTCATGCACACCGCAACGCTCCTCCACGACGACGTGGTCGACGAGAGCGACATGCGCCGCGGCCGGGTCGCTGCCCGGATCAAGTGGGGCAACGAGGCCTCGGTGCTGGTCGGCGACTTCCTGCTCGGCCAGGCGTTCCGGATGATGGTCGAGGTCGGCTCCCTGCGGGCGCTCGACATCCTCTCGGCCGCCGCCACGGTGATCGCCGAGGGCGAGGTGATGCAGCTCACCAACGCCAAGAATCTGGAGACCGACGAGGCCGCCTATCTGGCGGTGATCCGCGGCAAGACCGCCGAGCTGTTCGCCGCCGCCTGCGAGGTCGGGCCGGTGCTGGCGGGTCGTCCGGCGGCCGAGCAGGCGGCCGCCCGGTCCTACGGGATGAATCTCGGCATCGCCTTCCAGCTGATCGACGACGTGCTCGATTACGGCGGCACCTCGGCGGAGCTCGGCAAGAACGTCGGCGACGATTTCCGCGAAGGCAAGATCACCCTGCCGATCGTGCTGGCCTATCGCCGCGCCAGCGAGGGCGAGCGCGGCTTCTGGCGGCGCACCCTGCAACAGGGCGAGATCGGTGCGGACGACTTGGAGACGGCCCTCGACCTCCTGCAGCGCCACGGCGCCCTGGAGGAGACCGTGGCCCGCGCCCACCATTACGGCGCCGAGGCCCGGGCCGCCCTCGAGATCTTCCCGGATGGACCGGTCAAGACCGCGCTGATCGGAGCCGTCGAGTTCTGCGTGGCCCGGGCGCGCTGAGGGCGGGGCCTCACGGCGCCCGCGTCGGCAGCCATCACGTCCCGCCATCGTACCGGCAGCTCGCTTCGGGCGCAGCACCGAAGCGGACCGACCGGATGGCGGCGAACGCGGCTGCGGCGGACGCTGGCGGCTAGGTCGGTAGAGGTGTCGGAGTGTGGCGCTCGGCCATGACGGCCCTTGCCCGGGGCGGTGTCAGCGACCCTGCTGGCGTCACCGTGCCACGGGCGCGAGGGCTTCGGCGAGGGCGGGGGCAAGGTTGCGCAGCTCGTCGAGATGCGCCGCCGTCAAGGTTCGCAGCAGGGCCTCGGCGCGCGGCGTGAGCGACACTTCGCTCCGACGGCGGTCCTCGACCGAGCGCGTCTTGGTCAGAAGGCCGCCCTCCACCATGCGGGCGACCAGCTCGGCCGCGCTATGCGGAGCAATCAGCAGCTGCTCGGCTAGAAGGCCGACCGTGGCGGGCGCGCGTCCGACATGGCCGGCCAGCGTCAGCAGGGCCTGGTGCTGCTGTGGCGGCAGCCCCGCCCGGGCCGCCGCGGCCTCACTGAACGCCAGGAAGCGGCGGAGACGGAACCGGAAATCGGCGAGCGCCGCATATTGCTCTCGCGACAGCGCATCCTCCCCCGGCGCGCTGGTCCCCATCATCGCCTCCCTGATCGTCCCGTATGTCGCCGACACTGCGCCTTATCACAGGCCCGCCGCGCCTCGCCGTGGCCGCATCGTTGTGGAATATATCGTATCACGACATAAATAGCCGCCCTGAGGAAAGGAGTCTTGGATGATCGGCGGGACTGGGAGCGGGGGCGAGGGCGGCAGGCCGCTGCGTCAGGCATTGGGGGATTTCAGCGCGGATCGACGTGTGCTGCACCTGGCCGGCATGGCAGTCGTGACCGGCAGCGCCGCGAGCGCCACCGCCTGGATCCTGCTCACGCTCATCGGCCTCGTGACCAATCTCGCGTGGTACGGCCGGTTCGACACAGCCCTGACCTCCCTAGCCGGCGCAACGCCGGGACCCTGGATGGTGGCGATACCGGTCATCGGCGCGCTGATCGTCGGCGCCATGGCGCGCTACGGATCAGAGAAGATCCGTGGCCACGGAATCCCGGAGGCGATGGAGGCGATCCTGATCGGCGGTAGCCGGATGTCGCCCAAGGTCGCCGTGCTCAAACCGCTGTCCTCGGCGGTGGCGATCGGCACGGGCGGCCCGTTTGGCGCCGAGGGACCCATCATCGTGACGGGCGGCGCGGTCGGCTCGCTGTTCGCCCAGTTCTTCCATCTGAGCGCTGCCGAGCGGAAGACCCTGCTGGTGGCGGGTGCCGCCGCAGGCATGACCGCCATCTTCGGAACGCCCGTGGCGGCCGTGCTGCTTGCCGTCGAGGTCCTGCTGTTCGAGTGGCGGCCACGCAGTCTCGTCCCGGTGACCGTCGGGGCGGTGACGGCTGCCTGCTGGCGGCCCGCGCTGTTCGGCGCCGGCCCGCTCTTTCCTTTCGCCGATAATCCCGCCCTTCCCTGGTGGGGGCTTCCCGCCTGCGCCCTGCTCGGCGTCGCCTGCGGCCTGATCTCGGGTGCGCTGACACGGGCGCTCTACGCGCTGGAGGACGGCTTCGGGCGGCTTCCCGTGCATTGGATGTGGTGGCCCGCCATCGGCGCCCTCGTGGTCGGCCTGGGCGGCCTCGTGGAACCCCGGGCGCTCGGCGTCGGATACGACGTCATCCACGACCTGCTCTCCGGCCACATGCTGGTGAGCGCCGTCGTGACGATCCTGTTGGTGAAGGCGGTGATCTGGCTCGCCGCCCTGTCGTCGGGCACATCCGGTGGCGTGCTGGCGCCCCTGCTGATCCTCGGTGGCGCCGTCGGCTGGCTGATCGGGCTCCTCCTGCCGGGCGCCCACGGATTCTGGGCGCTGATCGGTATGGCGGCGATGCTCGGCGGCACGCTGCCTGCGCCGCTGACCGGCGTCGTCTTCGCCGTCGAGGTGACGGGCGACGTCGCCGCGCTGGCGCCCCTGCTCGCCGCCACCATGGCGGCCTACGCGGTGACCGTCCTGCTCCTGAAACGCTCGATTCTCACGGAAAAGATCGCCCGGCGCGGGCAGCACGTCACCCGGGAATACGGGATCGATCCCTACGATCTGGCGCGGGTCGAGGCGGTGATGACCCGGACGGTCGAGACGCTGGATGCGGATCTGCCCCTGGCCGAGGCGCTCGCCGCCATCGAGACCGGTCTTCACCATGCCTACCCGGTCGTCGACGGCGCGGGCCGGCCGGTGGGACTCGTCTCGCGCAACGACGCCCTGCGCTGGACCCTGGAAGAGCGCGACGGCACGGTGGCGGAGGGCACCCTCGGCGAGCGCGTCTCGGACGCCGATCTGGCGGTGGTCCATCCGGGCGACGTGGTCTCGCACGCCATCGACGTGATGCTGTCGGCCGGACAGGGACGCCTGCCGGTCACCGATCCGCGGAGCGGCGGCCTCGTGGGCTTGTTGACGCGCAAGGATCTGCTCCAGGTGCGCGCCACCGTGGTGCGGGCGGAAGCCGAGCGCCGTGCGTTCTATCGGAGCAGGCGAAGCGCGCGCCGCGCACGGATGGAAGCATGACCATGGACCTGCGCTTTCCCGGGTGGCCCTCCCGCCTCGACCGGCTCGGTCCGGGCAGCTGTTACCTGATCGCAGGCGCGGACGGGCCGGATCTCGCCCTCGTCGTCCTGCGCGACGGGCGACGGGAGGCCCTGCTCCTGAACCGGCGTGACGACGCCGACGGCCACCTGCGGATCCTGTCGGATGTCGCCCTCGATGCCGATGTGCTGGCTCTGCGGGGCGCCGTCCTGGCGCCCAGCGGTGCACTCTCCGACATCGCCCTCGGCCGAGCCGCGCTCGATCCGGCCGCGCTCCATCTGGGCGACGGCAGCGCCTATCTGTGCGGCCGGGACGGATCGGGCCGGCTGGCGACCTTCGATGTCGGGAGCGGCCGGGCCAGCGCGCTCGATCTCGGGGACCTGCCGCGGGCCCGCCACTGGCGCGTGATGGTGCCGGAGGGCAACGGCGTCGTCACGGTCTACGAAGCGGAACCCAGCTGAACGCGGCTTGCCGCTCTGCTCAACGCAGGAGGGTTGGCGCCACCCACCATCCGGGATGGGCTGCCCGCAGGGTACCAGCGGCCCGGACGGCAGCTCGCCGGTCGGCGAACAACGCGAACACCGTCGCACCGGAGCCCGACATCCGCGCGAGCCCGCAGCCCTGGGCGCGGAGGGCGGCCAGCACGTCGCCGATGACGGGCGCCACCGTCAGCGCTGGCGCTTCGAGATCGTTGCGCGCCTCCGCAAGGGTTTCCAGCAGCGACGCGGTGGCCATATCGCTGCGGATCGCCGGATGCGGCGCGCCGGCGAGATCCTGGCCGACGACGAGGCCCAGCGCCTTGAAGACCGGTGCTGTGGGAACCGGAACGCCGGGATTGATCAGCACCGCCGGCAGCGGCGCGAGCCCGAGGGCCGGACCGATCGTCTCGCCCGCCCCGCGCATCATCCGGGCGCGAGGATCGAGGCAGACCGGCACGTCGGCTCCGGTCTCCCGCGCAACCGCGCCGAGGGCGGTGTGATCGAGGGGCAGCCCATTGAGGCGCGCCAACAGACGCAGGGCCGCGGCGGCGTCGGAGGAGCCGCCGCCGATCCCGGCCGCGACCGGCAAGCGCTTCACCAGATGGAACGCGCCCAGGCGCAGGCCCGGCACCCGCTCGGCAAGCCCTCGGGCAGCCCGGAGGACGAGGTTGTCGTCCGTGGGGCCGGCCGGGCCGGCGGTGGGGCCGGTAACGGTCAGGCCGAGCGGGGCACTGGCGTCCAGCGTCAGGCGATCGGCGGTCCCCGCGAAGGCGACGAGGCTCTCGAGCGCGTGATAGCCGTCGCCGGCGCGGCGGCCGAGGACGTGCAGCGTGAGGTTGACCTTGGCGGGGGCGCGATCGGCGAGCAGGGTCACTGGGTCTCGGAGGGGTCGTGGCAGTGTGTACCGAGGCTCTACAGGCTCACGGCCCGGAACAACAGCTCAGCTGGCCGCGCCGCCGAAGGCCCCATGCGGTCGGTACGGCAGGGCGTCGCCCACGCGGATCGCGGTCACGTCCTCCGCGAGTTCCACCAGCCCGTCACTCGCCGCGAGGCCCGACAGAGCGCCGCCAGGCGCCGGAATCGCCTCGGGCAGACCGTCCGAACCGGCACGCAGGCAGACGCTCAGGTACTCGCGCCGTCCGGGACGCTTCTCGCGGGCGAAGCCGCTGCGCACCACCATCTCGGCTGCCGTATCGCGTGCGCCCGAGAGATGGAGGACCAAGGGACGGAGCACTGCAAGGGCGATCACGTAGGCGGCGGCCGGATTGCCGGGCAGGCCGATGAAGGGGGTCCCGGCCACGGTCCCGAGCGCGACCGGCCGGCCCGGCTTGATCGCCAGCCGCCAGAAGGTCAGGTCTCCCGAGGCCTCGACCGCCGCGCGGACGTGATCCTCCTCGCCGACGGAGACGCCCCCCGATGTCAGGATCAGGTCGTGGGAAGCCGCGGCGGCCACGATGCGCGCCTGCAGCGGCCCGGGCTCGTCGCGCAGGATGCCGAGATCGATGGGCACGGCGCCGAGCCGTCTCAGCAGCGCGGCGAGCATCGGCCGGTTGGCGTCGAAAATGCCGGCCGGCGGCAGGGGCTGGCCGGCCGGCGTCAGCTCGTCGCCGGTGGAGAACAGCGCCACCCTCAGGGGTGTCCGCAGGGTCAGGGCGGGCAGGCCGCAGGCGGCGGCGAGCGCGATGTGCTGCAGCCCGAGCCGGGTCCCGGCGCGGATCACCGTGCTGCCACGGGCGATATCCTCGCCTGCTCGTCGGCGGTTGGAGCCCGGCACCAAACCCGCGGGCAGGACGACGCTGCCGCCATCGACGCGCAAGTCCTCCTGCATGGCGACCGTGTCGGTTCCCGCCGGCATGGGCGCGCCGGTGAAGATCCGCACTGCCGCGCCCGGATCGGGATCGGCCGCCGGATGGCCGGCGGGCACGCGCCCGCCGAGGATCAGCCGGGTCTCGCCTGCGGCCGCAAGGTCAGCGGCGCGAAGGGCGTAGCCGTCGACAGCGGCGTTGTCGAAGGGCGGCAGATCGAGCGGCGCGACCACGTCCTCCGCAAGGATGCGGCCATCCGCCTCCCCGAGCGGGACCGATTCGTGGCCGGACAGGATCGGGAGCCGCGCCCGGATCAGCGCCACCGCATCGGCGACCCGCATGGGGGCGGATGCGGCGTCGAAGCACTCGGGGCTCACGCGGCCCATGGCGATGCTGGCTCAGACGGGGGCGGGCGGGTCGGCACGGGCGGCCTCGCTGGCTGGGACGTGCCGGCTTGCGGCATCGGCGCCGTGCGATCAAGCCCGAGCCGTGGTCGTGGCGGATCCGATCCTCTACGCTTCTGCGCATTATGGCGTTCACCGAATCCGTCGTCACCGCACTCCCGTGCCAGCGTCACCTTTTCGAGGTGCCCGCCGACGTCAGCTACCTCGACGCCGCGGCTTGGTCGCCCCTGCCGCGGTCCGTACGGGCAGCCGGCGAGGCGGGCATCCTGGTCAAGAGCCGCCCCTGGGCTCATCCGCGCTCGGCGGTTCCGGCCTGGGCCGAGCGGGCGCGCGCGGCGGCCGGCGGGCTGATCGGTGCCAGCGCGGACGATATTGCGATCGTCGGTGCGGTCAGTCACGCCATGTCGGTGGCCGCGCACAACCTGAACCCGAGGCCAGGCGGCCGCCTGTTGCGCGTCGCCGACGAGTTCCCATCCCTGCGCTTCGCTTTCGACCGGCTCGCCGGCCGGCAGGGACTCGTGGTGGAGGAGGTGCCGCGCCCCCCGGACGGGGACTGGACCGAAGCGGTCGCGGCCGCGATCACCCGTCCGGGTGCCGCGCCGCTCGCCCTCGCCACCTTGACGCCGCTGCATTGGACCGATGGCAGCCTCATCGACCTCGACCGGCTCGCACCCCTGGTCCACGCGGAGGGGGCGGCCCTGGTGATCGACGCCACGCAGGCTGTCGGCGCCATTCCGGTGAGCGTCGCCCGGTGGCGCCCCGATTTCCTGGCCTTCCCGACCTACAAATGGGCCCTTGGGCCCTACGGCCTCGCCTTCCTCTACGCCGCGCCGCACAGGCAGGACGGGACCGCTATCGAGGAGAATGTCGGGAACCGGCCGCCAGCCGTCGGCGCGCGCCGCTATGACCGGGGCGAACTCTACGACCCGGTCGCTCTGTTCATGGCCGTGGCCGGACTGGAGCAGATCACCGAATGGGGCGTTCCGGCCATCGCAGCCCGGCTGCGGGGGCTGACGGACTACTTGGCGGATGGGGCCGCCGAACTCGCCTTGATGCCAGCGCCGGCTCCCTTGCGTGCGCCGCACATCCTCGGATTGCGGCCGCCTGCGGGTCTGCCGGTCAACCTCGCCGACCGGCTGCGTCGGGACAACGTCTTCGTGAGCGAGCGATCCGGCGCGCTACGCATCAGCCCGCATGTTTGGGCGAATGACGATGACCTCGCGCGCTGCATTGCCGCACTGGGCATCGCCCTCCGGGGTGTCACCTGAGACGGTCCGGAAACGAACATTCCGGAATAGGCACGGGACGGGGGAATGCGGATGTCGCCGCCGCCCGCCGGCTCTAGGTGACGCTACCGGGGCGCTGACTGCCTCCCCACACGGAGACTACCCACACCCACATGCCTCATTGGATGCTGCGTCCGGGTGATCGGGCCCGGATCCCCGGTACTAGCCGCATCCGTCTGCCCGGACCGATGCGCGCCGTCCTTTCCGGGCGGTTCGCCGTGATCCTCTCGGGCGAGCTGATCCAGAGCCTGTTCCACTTCCTCCTCAACATCCTGCTGGTGCGCGAACTCGGAGCACACGATTACGGGTTGTTCGCCATCGTCTTCGCGGCCGGGGCGGTCGGCATCACCTACATCCGGGCCCTGGTCGCGGTCCCAGCGACGATCCATGTCGCCCGGAGCCTGGGCCGGCCTGCCGCGCTCGGCTACGATGTGATGTTCGGCTCGGGGGCGGTGCTCGTCTCGGGTATGATGGCGACCGGCGTCGGCTCGGTGCTCATCCCGGTGATCGGCCTCGGCGCGTTTGCGGCCGGCGCCTTCGTGGGCCTCTACGCCTTCCGCAGCTACCTGCGGATCGTGCTCCTCGCCCGCGGCCGGCCGCGGATCGCCGGCCTCAGCGATCTGGCCTACGCGGTCTGCGGGGTCGCCCTGGTCGCCTGTTGGTTGAACGGGCAGGGCACAGCCCTCCTCGATCGGGCCTTCATGGCGATTGCGCTCGCGCACGCGATCGCGATCACCGTAGCTTATGGGGCGCTCCGCGAGCGGATTCGCTTCTCCCTCCATCCGCGTGCGCGGGCCCGTTACCGGGCTATCTGGCGGACGCTGGCTTGGTCACTGGCGGGTGTCACCAGCCTGACCGTGCAAGGGCAGGGACTGACGCTGCTGCTGGCTCTCTTGGCCGGGCCGGCCGCCTATGCTCCGATCGCCGCCACGATCGTGCTCTACGCGCCGCTGCGCATCCCCGCGAGCGCGCTGCTGAACATGATCCTGCCGGAGATCAGCCGCCAGATCGCGGCCGGTCAGATCGACGCCGCACGCCGGCTCGTCATCCGCAACGGCATCCTGCTCGGCAGCGCCTGTCTCGCCTATGGCGCGCTGATGGCGGCCGCCTTGCCGCTGATCGAGGACATCCTGTTCAAGGGCCGGTTCGCCGAGCAGCCGATGGGCTGGATCGGGCTCGGCGTGTGGGCCGTGGTGACCGTGTCGCTCCTCTACGCGATCCCGCGGGCCTATCTGGAGGCCTCGGCGGCGTTCCGGACGATCACGGCGGGCGCGGTGGCGAGCGCCGCCCTCGGCATGGCCGTGATGGTCCCGGCCCTGCTGCTGCTGCCCCCCGCCACGGCGCTCCTCGGCCTGCTGGCCTCCGAGGTGGCGACGCTGGTCTGGTCGGTCTCGGCCTTTCGGACATTGGCGCGGCATCCGAGATCGGCCCGGCCCGCCGGCGTCCTGTGACGGAACCGGCTTCCGCGCTCAGCGGAGCGAGAGCAGGACCGGCGCCAGCTTCCGCAGAGCGGGCGACGTGCCGTAGACCCACAGCGGGTTGTGCTGGACGACGTTGGTACAGAGTCCGCGCTTGAAGTCGAAGACGGGTCTGTTCACGGCCGGATCGATGCCGCCAAAATCGAAGACCCGGCAGCCCTCGGCCTTCGCACGCTCCACGAAGCGCCAGACCGCGAGGGTCGCGGCGCTCGTCGCGCGCGCCCGCTCGTTCGAGGCGGTATAGAAATCCGTGCATCGCGTCTCCGACAGGTGCGCGATCCGCACGAGGATGCGCTCCCCCTTCTCCCGGACGTCGAGGAAGAGCAGGTGCTCATCCTCGGCCGCGATCTCCCGGTAGGCCTGCGGCTGCAGCGTCGTGGCAAAACCCTTGCGCTCGCGCAGGGCTGCGAACATCGCGGTGAAATCGTCGAAGGCCGACAGGCGCTCGGCTCTGTCTTCCAGGAAATGCGTCGTCACATCGGTGTTGCGCTCGGCTTTGCGCAGGGCCTTGCGCCAGCGCGGCTCCATACCGGCCTGGATGGCATCGAGATCCTGATTCAGGTCGAGTTCGAGGGTGTGGTCGTGTGCGCCGATCACCGGGGTGAAACCGTGCATCAGCAGCGCGAGCGTCGCGTCCCGACTCTCGAACTGCTCGTAGTCGATGGCGAGGATGTCGAGCCGACCGAGCGCGAGATGGTCGATGAAGGCGGCGAACACCGCCTCCGCGCGGTGCGCGCCTGCCTCTGTCAGCAGCGGTCCGCCCTGGACGTGGATGAAGCGCGCAGGACCCTTGCGGCGTGTCTGCCACTGGATGAAGGCGAGGTCTGCACCGTCGCCGCTCACGACCGCGCGCCGCACGTCCAGGCCGCGCCGCGCCTTGTAGGCGCCCCAGGGGCTGCCGCAATAAATGTTGGCACCCGGGCAAGCCCAGATCCGTCGATCCCAGTCCCGGGCATCCGCAGTCTCCTGAACTGCGAGTTTGGCCGCCATGTCGCTCCTCGTCCTGCCCGGGCCGGTTATCCGCGGTGCCTGCCTCATCGGTCAGGCACCGCCGCATTGCATCCTCGCGCCGGCGCTCATCCACAGGGTGACCGTCGCGGTGCGGAATGGGGTCTCCGTCCCCCTGTCGTGGACTCTGCGGGAAATGGGACGGCCGCGGCGCTGGGTCACGGACGACACAGGTCGAAGGCTGGCCTCGGTCGGGAGGGATCGCAGCAGCCGCGGCGGCGGCATCTCGTTCTTGAAACAGGCTGCGCCACTGGATCGGATCCGACGCATAACCGGCGCAGCGTGCTCCTACGTGCCTGGGCCAGCCGAAGCCTTTGCAATGGGCGACGGATCCGTCCCCTGCGGAGGGTGCAGCGTCGTTCGAACCATGGCGTCGATGCCCTCGGCCGCCGAGGCTTCGGAGAACAGGCTCTCGTAGCGCGCCCGTGCCGCCCGGCCGAAATCGCGCCAGTGCGCCGGATGGGCAACCAGCTCCGCGAGCAAAGCGGCGATCGGCTCCGGCCCGCCCGGCGGAACGATCCAGCCCGTCTTCCCGGCCTCCACCACCTCGGGGAGGCCACCGACCGCCGTCACGAGCGGTGGCACGCCGTAGGACATCGCCTCGATCGCCACGCGCCCGAGAGACTCGGGCCGTTGCGACGGCATCGTCACCACGTCGGCCCAGCGGTAGAGCGCCGCGGGGTCGGCTACGAACGGCTCGAGCGTGACCTGAGCGGTGAGGCCGGCTTCAGCGATCCGGTTCAGCAGCGCCCGCTCGCGGGCTTCGTCCTCGAAGGCGCTGCCGACGATGCGCAGCGCGATTTGCCGGCGCACGGTCTCCGGTAACGAGGCCAGCGCCTCCACCAGAACGTCTTGTCCCTTGATCCGGCTGATCCGGCCAAGCATCAGCACCCGGAGCGGGCGGGAGCCGTCATACGCGCTTTGGTTCGGCTCAGTCGGTCCCGCGATACCGTTATAGACGACCCGGGCGATCGTCCCGGGAGGCATCGCGTAGGCCCGTTCGGTCGCGCGCGAGTTGAACACCACATTGGCACCGCTCCAACGGATCAGCCCGCGCAGAACCTTCAGCACAGCGCCTTCCGGGATCTCATGGACGTGCACGATGCTCCGGCCCGGCGCCAGCCGGGCGGCCAGCAGATAATCCGCCACCACGGTGGTGTTGATGTAGACGAGGTCGCTCGCGCGGAGGCGACGCAACGCCCGAACAACCGCGATGGGCAGAGCGATCAGTCCGAGGGTGGCGAGGCGCGCCAGGTTCTTGCGCCGCAAAATCCAGAGCGGCGCGATCACAATGGTGCTGGCATAGGGTTCAAGCGCGGCCACGATCGGACCACTCTGCGGCAGCACCACGTCGATCCGTGCAGCTGGATGAGCGGCCCGGATGGTCCGGACGGTCTCGATGAAGCAGCGATCCGAGCCGTAGAGCTCAAATCCCTGGTGAACACAGGTGATCCTCAACCGCGGCGGAACGTCGCCGCCGGAGGCCGGCGCAACTGCGCAAGAATGGTCGCCGTCGTTGACCGGAACTACTCGAACTCTTGAAATATCAACCATGCGATGACTTCAGTACTATATGAACAACCTAGAGTTTACGACCTCGGTGACTGTAACCGTATGCTTGGGATTTGCAATAGGGGCCCTAAATTGGGAAGGAAGGCCGATGCCTGACCGCCGACCAAAACTGCTAATCCTTGGCACGCGTGGGATCCCGGCGGCCCACGGTGGCTTCGAGACTTTTGCTGAACGTCTCGCGCTTTACTTGGCCGGACGTGGCTGGCAGGTCGGCGTGTACTGTCAGCGGGATGTCGAAACGGTGCGGGAGCGTATTTCGACGCGCTGGTGGAACGGCATCGAACTGATCAGCGTGGAGATTGGCCTCAGCGGCCCTGCCGCAACGCTCGCCTTCGACGCCCTCTGTGCGCACGACGCGGCGGCCCGCGGCGGCGTCTGCCTCGTGCTCGGCTATAACGGCGCCGTGTTCCTGCCCTACCTGCGGGCGCGGGGCGGCCGGATCGTCACCAACATGGACGGGATCGAGTGGCGCCGCCCGAAATGGTCGCTGGCCGTCCGCGCCTTCTTCTACGTCAGCGAGTGGATCGCCGCGTGGTCTTCGCAGCGGCTCGTGGCCGACCACCCCATCATCGCCGACCATCTCGCCCTGCGGCGGCCGCGCGGCGCCATCGCGACAATTCCATATGGGGGCGATCCACCCCCGGCCGACCCCGGACCGCCGCCCCTCGGCCTTGAGCCCGACCGCTACCTCGTCTCGATTGCCCGCATCGAGCCGGACAACAACATCCTGACGCTCGTCGAGGCATTCTCGCGCCGCCCCCGGGGCGTGCGGCTGGTGGTGCTCGGAACGTTGAAGGTCGGCAATCCGTATCATCGCGCCGTGGAGGATGCCGCCTCGCCTGAGGTGCTCTTCCCCGGCGCCATCTACGAGCCCGAGCAGGTCCAGGCCCTGCGGGTTCATGCGCGCGCCTACCTTCATGGGCACACCGTCGGCGGCACCAACCCGTCGCTGGTGGAGGCGCTGTGGGCGGGCAACGCCGTGATCGCCCACGACAATCCTTTCAACCGAGGCACGGCCGGCGACGGTCAGTTCTACTTCTCGGATCTGGGCAACTGCGCCGATGCGATTGAGCGCGTGCTCACCGATAAGGCCGCGGTCGCGACAGCCCGTAAGGCGGCGCGGCTTCGCGCCGACCAGTTCCGCTGGGACGACGTGCTGGCCTCCTACGAGAACGCGCTGCGCCGGGTCGGCGGCTACCCGCCGGCACCGCAAGCGCCGACGGCCGGAGCCGCGACCGTCGGCGCCGCGGCCGGTTCGGAATGGTAGATCCCGACCGGCGGTCGCTACTCGCCGGCGCCCTCGCGCTGGCAGGTGTGGGGGGACGTCCCGTCCAAGGTACGCCCGCGCCGATTGCGCTGCGCCGGGGTATCGCGGTCTGGCCGTGGTTCTCGCTGACGACCGAGTACCCGCCGCCACGGACCGACTACGCCTGGCCGCCATTCCAGGCCGGCCGGCCGATACCGACGCTCCAGGACCTGGGCCGCCTCGCCGAACTCGGCTTCGATTTCGTCCGGCTGCCCCTCGATCCCGGACCATTCGTGGCATTCACCGGTGCCCGGCGCGCCGAACTCCTCAGCGGGCTGTCGGCCGCCATCGATGCGGCCCTGGCAGCCGGGCTGCGCGTCGTAGTCAATGTCCAGGCGAATGCCGCGACCCATCATTACACGCCAGAGGCGTTCTACGGCTCGGACCAGGCGCCGCTGTTGGCTGCCTATCGCGACCTCGTCGGCGACCTCGCGCGCCTGTGCGCCCGCAAGGGGCCGGACCGGGTTGCACTGGAGCCGGTGAACGAGCCGCCGCAGGCCTGCGGTGCGCTCGCCTGGAATCAGGTACAGGACCAGCTTCTGATCGCAGCCCGGGCGGCCGCGCCGGCGCTCACCCTGGTGGCGACGGGATCCTGCGGCAGCCTCGTCGCCGGCCTGACCGCCCTTGATCCGGCCAAGCTCGCGCGGTTCGCGCCGCTGCTCTACACGTTCCATTTCTACGAGCCGTACCTGTTCTCCCACCAGGGGGCGACCTGGCTCACCGAGGAGCCGTTCTACCGCTGGCTCACCGCGGTGCCCTGGCCCGGCACGCGCGGTACGCTCGTCGAGACGCTCGCGACGGTGCAGGCGCGCATGGACGCCGACCGCACGGTGTCGCAGATCGAGAAGGCGCGCGACCGCGCGGTGATTGAGGCGAAGCTGCGCGAGTATTTCGGGGCCGTGCCGGGCCCCGCCTACATCGCCGACGCGATGGCGCCGGTGGCCACCTGGGCGGAACTCTACGGGATCGCGCCGGGGCTGATCCTGATGGGCGAGTTCGGGGCCCTGCGCACCGATGCCCGCTTCACGGCCGCCCGGGCCGCGGACCGGGCCGCCTACATCCGCGACGTCCGGATGGCGGCCGAGACGAACCGCTTCGCCTGGTCGTTCTGGAACCTGTTCGACGGCCTCGGCCTCATGGACGAGGCGCACGTCGCCGATCCCGCCCTCATCGCCGCTCTCGGCCTCCGGACCCGGGCCTGAAACGGCTGTCGATCAGGCGGCCCTTCGCCCACGATCAGCCACGGCTGCGGCCGGGAACAGGACGATGAGCATCAGGGCGAACTTGGCTAGCAGGGTGGTCTTGCCGGCGAGACCCTCGAAGGTGTTCACGAGGATCACGAAAGCCAGGATCGGCAGCCAGACGCCGCGCCGGCAATCCCGGGCAATCTCCGCCAGGTAGAGCCCCACCGCGATCACCAGCACCCCCGTGACCAGGATGCCGTGGTAGAGCACGGCCGAGATGACCGAGTTCTCGATACCCCATTCGAGTCCGTAGATCCGGCGCAGGGTGTTCACCTGCAGGAGGTCGGGGGCGAGCAGGAGTTGCCGGAACGGGATCGCGTCGAACACCGTGAGCATGTCGACCCGGGCCTGTGCGCTGCCGCCGTCCGAGACGAACCGGTCCAGCAAGGTGTCGAAGAAGCCGGCGGTAGCCAGGACGGCGACCAGGACCGGCAGCAGGGTGAGGGTGAAACAGGCGCAGGCTGCCGCCGCCAGCGGGACGCGCCCGGTGCGCAGTGTGCGGTTCAGGGCCACGAGCCCGACGCTGCCCCCGAGGACCAGCGTCGTGACGGTGGCCGAGCGGCCGCCGAACGTGACCAGAGCAACCAGCTGGAGCCCGATCACGGCGGCGCGCGTCATCGGTGCCAGCCGGCCGCCGCCTTTGGCGAGCGCCAGGATGTAGCACGCCGTCATGGTCGCATTGGCCAGGGGATGCCCCTGCAGCGCCGCCGAGCGGGTGTCGGATTCGAACGCCACGCCGTCGAACCGGTAGGGGAAGAAGCGCTGGCCGCTCGCGAGTTCGAACAGGCCGAGAAGGGCGTTGGCGAGCATCACGAGGTGGAAGACGGTCTCCAGCCGCCCGAGGGTGGCGGCATCGCGATCCAACAGCAGGATCGGGACGAGGCCGGCGAGCACGAACGTGTCGATCGAGCCGGCGAGGCCTGCGCCGCCCCGCGCCGCGATCAGCGCGAGGAGCAGCACGCCGCAGGCGGCCAGGAGCACGCTCGCCGGCTGCCGGTTCAGCGCGCCCGCCACCGGGATCACGGGATTGCCCGCCCGCATCAGGGTCCAGCCAATCAGGATCACCGCTAGATAGGTGGCCGGGTGGATCTTGGAGGCGGCCGAACCGGTGACCCCCTCGTAGTTGAGGCCCAGCACCCATAGGAGGCCGCCCGAGACGCCGACGAGGAGCAAGGCCCAGCCCGAGAGCGCTGCAGATTCCAAGCGCAGGAGGACGCGCAGAACCGGACCCGGGCGCGCCGCGGCGTCGTGGCGGCGCGCGTAGGCGGTCTGCCGGATTGACCTCATGCTTTACGCCGGCTGAGGAGCAGAGAGCCGGAGATCGGTCGGCCGAGGGCTTCCGACGTGTCGACGAGGTCGATCAGGTCGCTTTGGCGCGTCGCGCCGTTGCAGGCGACGAGCAGCAGCCGGTCGGCGGCCGCCGCCAGGGGGCCGAGCCGCAGGTTCTCGGTGAGCACGCCGCCATCCACGAGTACGAGGTCGAAGCGGCCCTTCACACCCGCGATGAAGCGCTCGACATTAGCGGGGGTCAGCGCATCGCGCAGGGGCTTCTGGGTCTCGCCGAGTCCGATCAGGCGCGCACCGGAGGCTGGGTCGGTCCGGGTCACGGCGTTGAGGCTCTGCTCGCCGCGCAGCACGTCGAGCAGGCCGCCGCTGCCGGATCCGTCGGCTCGCAGATCAGCATCGATACGGAGGACCCGGTCGCCGCGGCCGACCGCCACTGCGGCGAGCAAGGCGATCACGGCCCGCCGCTCTGCATCATCGGATTCGCCCGAAGTCACGAGCAGCGCCAGGGAGCGGCCGCGGCTGCCGGAGGTCGCGGCGAGGTGGTCGAGCGTCATGCTCGCGGCGGTCGCGTTCGCGCCACCCTGCCGAAGACCAGACAGCACCGCGACGACCGGGGCGTTCGACAGCCGTTCCAGCTGACGGGGCGACAGCACGGTCGGCGCGACGTATTCGCGCGTCAGCGCGAGGCCTGCACCGAAGCCGAGGCCGCCCGCCAGGGCGGCGGCCACCAGGATCAGCCGCGGCGGCCAGCTCGGATCCTGCGGCGGGCGGGCCGCGGTGATGATCCGCGCATTCGAACTGTCGATGCTGGTCTGCTGCTTGATCTCCCGGGCACGGACCAGGAAGGCGTTGTAGACCGAGCGCGCCGCATCGACCTCCCGTTCCAGTTCGCGCTGCTGCACCGACGACTGGGCGTTCACCGCCGCTTGCCGCTGCAGGCGCTCCAGTTCCCCCGTGAGGGTCCGCTCGTTGGCCTGGGCACGTTGGTATTCGGTCTCGGCAGCGCCCGCGATGCGGTTCAGCTCGGCATCGATCAGTCGGCGGACGTCCTGCATCTGCGTGCGCACGGCGGCGATGAACGGGTGACGCTCGCCAAGATTGGTGCGCAGGTCGGCTTCCTTGGCGGCAAGTTCCGCGTATTGGCCGCGCAGCCGGTCGATCACCGAGGACTGAACTGCCTCCGGCATCGCTCCGGATCCGATCGCCTGCCCACGCGCGTCCCGGATCCCCTGAAGGCGCGCCTTGGCCTCGGCGGTCCGCGCCCGCGCGGCGACCAGCCGCGCGTTCAGGTCGGTGAGCTGCTGCTCGTTCACGAGCCGGCCGCTGGAGGCGATCAGGCCGTTGCGGGCCTTGTAATCCTCGAGCTTCTTGTCGGCGGCGTTGACGGCGCTGCGCAACTCGTCGAGCCGCCCGCGCAGATCCCCTGCGGCGCGCTTGGCCGCGTCCGAGCGGGCCTCGGTCTGATCCGTCAGATAGGCGTTCGCGATGGCATTGACGATCTGCGCCGAAAGATCGGGATCGGTCGTGGTGACCACCAGGTCGATGACAAAGACCTTGTCGGCGCGCTTGACCGCGAGGCGCCGTCTCAACTGGTCCAGCGCCCGGCCGTGTGCATCGACCTGCCGCTCTGCCTTCGGTCCTGTCAGCATCTCCCGGAGAGACGCGAGGGCACGAGTGACGGCGCTATCCTGTGGCACGCCGAAGCCCGGTAGGCGTTCGAGGCCGGCCTGATCGACCGCACGACCCAGGACGGCGTCCGACTCGATCACCTTCACTTGGCTCTCGACCTGCGCGATGCCGCCATCTGGCGACAGCGCGGCGGGATTGACATCATTCGTGACGACCTGACGATCACGAGGATCGATCAGGATCTGCCCCGTGGCCGTGTAGAGCGACGGCGTAATCAGGGCGTAGGCCAGAACGATGAGCCCGAGCAGAAGCGCCGTGCCGAAGACCAGGCGCTTACGCCGCCACAGGATCCGCCACAGGTCGCCCAACTCGGCCGTGGTGTCCGGACGGTTCGGGCCCGGCCGCTCAGGATGCACCGGGCGAACGGGTCCGAGCCATGTCGCGACAGCGATGTTATTGTCGATCTGTGCCACGATCGGTCACCGTCGTCTCAATCCTGGTCGGTCCCTCGCGGGCGCCTTCTCTACTGCAAGAGTCGCGCAGTTTGCTGACAATGTATCGCGACCGCGATCCGCGCCTTAACGGCTGCTATGACTGGGTTCGTGGTAAACACTCTGCGCGCGGCGCGCGCTCCCGTGCCCGCGTCCTTCGTCGAGTTCCTCGTGTTGCTGCAGCCTGTCCGTGGCGCGCGACGCGGATTCGTCGCCGCGTGCGAGCCCTTTCGGCGGCGCGGACGAAGGACGAGGCGCGCGGGCTCGATGCCGCGGCCTGCGGATTTTGGTGCGCATGACCCTGGCGGGATCGTGCCGGGACCGCTACATGACGGAGGCGGGGCTGCAGAGTTCGTCAGGAGCACTATCCCCGGGGCCTTATCGACTCCCTCGGGAGCTGTCCCTGGCCTCGTCCCTGGACTTGGCCAACACGGCGCCCACCTACGCTGTAGGTTTCCCGGGATCGATCCTCCAACGGCTCACGTGGCTCCGCACCCGAATTCCCCTTCCAAGACCGGCGCCGAGGCTCCGGACGTCGCCCGCAAGGCGAAATTGCGTCGCGCAGCTCTCGGTGCCCGCGACGCCCTCGATCCCGCGGTCCGGCAGTCGGCCTCGGCGGCGATCGGGCGCGCGCTCCTCGCGCTGCCCGAACTCGCGCAGGCCCGTCTGGTCGGAGCCTTCTGGCCGATCCGCAGCGAAGTCGATCCCCGGCCCGCCGTCGAGGGCCTGCGCGCCCGCTCTCAGGCCGTGGCCCTGCCGCACGTGACGCCGGATGGCTTGGTGTTTCGCGAATGGCGTGTGGGCGACGCGCTGGCCGCCGGCCGGTTCGGCCTCAGCGAGCCGGACCCGTCGCTGCCCCCGGTCGAGCCCGACGCGCTGATCGTGCCCCTTGCCGCCTTCGACCGGTCCGGGCAACGCATCGGATACGGCCGCGGCTACTATGACGGCGCGATCGCGCGCCTCTCCAAGAGCCGTCCGATTCTCACCGTTGGCATCGGCTTCGCCGCCCAGGAGGTGGAGCGTGTGCCGGCCGAGCCGCATGACCGTCCCCTCCAGTTCGTGATCACCGAAGACGGCGTGATCCGCTGCGACAGGATCGCCTGACCCATGCGTCTGCTCTTCCTCGGCGACGTCGTCGGGCGCTCGGGCCGCACCGTGGTGTGCGAGCACCTGCCGCGCCTGCGCGAGCGCTGGCGCCTCGATTGCGTGGTGGTCAACGGCGAGAACGCGGCCGGCGGCTTCGGTATCTCGGAGACCATCTGCGACGAACTGATCCAGGCCGGCGCCGATGCGGTGACGCTGGGCAACCACAGCTTCGACCAGCGCGAGGCGATGGTGTTCATCGCTCGCCAGCCGCGTCTGGTGCGGCCGGCGAACTATCCCCCCGGCACGCCGGGCCGCGGCGCCACGGTGGTTGAGACCCAGGGCGGTGCCCGCGTCCTCGTGGTCAATGTGATGGGTCGCGTCTTCCTCGACGCGATGGACGACCCCTTCGCGGCGGTGGAGCGCGAGCTCATCGCCTGCCCCCTCGGCGCGGCGGCTGACGCCGTGATCGTCGACGTCCACGCCGAAGCGACGAGCGAGAAGCAGGCCTTCGGTCACTACCTCGACGGCCGGGCGAGCCTCGTGGTCGGCACGCACACGCATACGCCCACTGCGGACCACCGGATCCTGCCCGGCGGCACGGCCTACATGTCGGATGCCGGCATGTGCGGCGATTACGACTCGGTGATCGGCATGCAGAAGGACGAGCCGATCCGCCGTATGATCCAGAAGACACCGGGCGCACGCTGGGAGGTCGCCGTCGGCGAGGGCACCTTGTGCGGCATCGCGGTGGAAACGGATGCGCGCGGCCTCGCCACGCGCGTCGCGGCGCTCCGCCTCGGGCCGAATCTGGAAGAGAGTGCGCCGCATTTCTGGGATGAGTGACCCGTTCGATTCAGCCGCTGCCGGTTCGGGGTAGCATGGGCCGGAGCGTTTAAGCCTTTTGCGCACACCCCGTCCCGATGAGGGTGGGCACAGCTTCGCGGTTGCCTTCGCAAGACTTGATCGCATGCGGACCTACCCCCACAGTGCCCCGGATGGGCGCCGATGGCCGGCTGCCGCGTAGTATGATCAGGCTAGAGCGACCGATGGCCGCCCGAGAAACCGGCGACGACAAAAATGGGCCGCTGGCGAAACCCGGGATCTATCTCGGGCGCATGGTCATCTTCTTGATCTTGGTGGGCTTCCTCGCCTTCATCCTGTTCAAGCAGATCACCCCCGCCTTCCTGGCCAACCCCGGGCTCAACGGTCTGATCCTCGGGGTACTGCTGATCGCCGTCCTGATCGCCTTCGGGCAGGTCGTCAGGCTCTTCCGCGAGACCGCCTACGTCAATGCCGTCGCCAACGGCGCGCAGGTCAAGCAGGCGCCCGCCCTCCTGACCCCGATGGCGCCGATGATCGCCGCCCGGGCCGATGGGGCCATCCTGCCGGGTACCACCGGCTATCTGGACACGATCGCGGTGCGCCTGGACGAGGGCCGCGAGATCCTGCGCTACATCGCCGGGATCCTGATCCTGCTCGGCCTGCTCGGGACCTTCTGGGGGCTGATCGATACGTTGTCGGCGGTCGGGGGCGTGATCAAGGGTATGCGCGGCGGCGGCGATGCCGGCGTGATGTTCGACGAGCTGAAATCCGGCCTCGCCGTGCCGCTCTCAGGCATCGGTCTGGCCTTCTCGGCCTCGCTGTTCGGCCTTGCCTCGTCACTGATCACGGGCTTCCTGGAACTGCAGGCCGGCCAAGCCCATGCGCGGTTCCACAACGAGTTGCAGGACTGGCTGATGTCCGGCGCGACCGCCCCCGAGGCCGCAACGGCCGCGACGGCCGTGGCGGTGCGGCCGGCCGCCGGCACGCAGGAACTGAAGGAGGCGATCGACCGTCTGACTGCCCTGGTGGCCGAGGGCGGCGGCAGCCGTGCGGCCACGCAGGCGATGACCAATCTCGCGGAGGGCATCCAGGGCCTCGTCCAGCACATGCGCGCCGAGCAGCAGATGATCCGCGACTGGGTGGAGGCGCAGGCGAGTCGTGAGCGCGAGCTGAAGCAGGTGCTCGACCGGCTGGGCAGGGAGCGCGTCTAGTGGCTTCCACGGCGACACGGACCCGGCGCACGCTCAACGTCTGGCCCGGCTACGTTGACGCGCTGGCGACGCTGCTTCTCTCGGTGGTCTTCCTGCTCACGGTTTTCGTCGTCGGCCAGTTCTTCCTGTCGCAGGAGCTGACCGGCCGCGATGAGACTCTGGCCAAGCTCAACCGCCAGATCGCCGACCTCACCGACCTGCTCGCCCTGGAGCGGACGAACCGCCGCAACCAAGAGGAGGACGTGCGAAACCTCCGCACGACGCTGGCCGGCGTCGAGGCGGAGCGCGACCGGGCCAAGGTGCAGGCGGAGGCCGCGACCGTCAGCCAGGGTGCGGCGGGCACCCTCGACAAGCAGCTGGAGGCTGAGCGCGGCGCAACCAAGCGGGCGCAGTCCCAAATCGACCTTCTGAACGAGCAGATCAGCGCCATGCGCCGTCAGCTCGCCGCCCTAGAGGATGCGCTGGCGGCCTCCGAAAACCGCGACAGGGAATCCCAGGCCCGGATCGCCGAACTCGGCAGCCGGCTGAACGTCGCCCTGGCACAGAAGGTTCAGGAACTGGCCCGCTACCGGTCCGACTTCTTCGGCCGCCTGCGCCAGATCCTCGGCAACAGGCCCGATATCCGGGTGGTGGGCGACCGCTTCGTGCTGCAATCCGAGGTGCTGTTTCCGGGCGGTTCCGCGACCCTCAAGCCTGAGGCCGGACCGGAACTCGACCGCATCGCCGGGGCGGTCTCGGATCTCGCCAAGCAGATCCCGGCGGATCTACCCTGGGTGCTGCGCGTCGACGGGCACACCGACGCGCGCCCGATCAGCACGTCGCAATTCCCGTCGAACTGGTCGCTCTCTGCGGCGCGCGCCATCGCGGTTGTGCAGTACCTCGCCGGCAAGGGGATCCCGCCGCAGCATCTCCTCGCGGGCGCGTTCGGCGAGTTCCAGCCTCTCGAGGCTGGTGCCAGCGAGGAAGCCTATGCCCGCAACCGCCGGATCGAGATGAAGCTCACCGAACGGTAGGGGCGGGTGACCACCCCGGCGGCGGTGGTGCCGGCTGGCGGCGGAGAAAAGGCCGAAGCCTCCCGATCGTCATCAATCGATTTAAGTCTTGATGGATGTCGATCTGACTGATTGCCAGATCGTCGTGTATTTCGACGGTATTTCTGCTGCTATCTGTGAATTCCGTCGAAAATTTTTCTCAAAAATTTCGGATCTCAACGTGGTTCTTGGCCGGCATGCCGCTTTAACCTGTCGTTATCCTTGACGACGCAGGGTGCGGGAGATTCGGGGAGTATGCCATCGATGTCGAATCTCAACGTGTCCAAGAAGCCGGCTGGGCCCGAGACCGCGGATCGTTCCGAGGGCGCGGCTGCGGGTCTTCAGTCGGCCCTGCGCCATCGGGAACTCGGCGATCACGCGGGCGAGACGCGTGCCATCGCGGCGGCCGTGCAGGTGTTCGAAGACGGTCTGATGCGCTTGGCCGCGGGCGCGACCGGTGCGCGTCCGAGTCAGCTGGCAGCCGATGAGGCGACCGGTCTGCTTGCCGGCATTGCCGGGCAGACGAGCCTGATGGCGCTTCGGGCCGCGATTGAGGCGGCCCGCGATGGCGGCGAAGGCCGGAGCTTTGCGGCCGCCGCCGCGGAGGTCAGAGATCTGGCCGGGCAAATGGCGCGGGCGACCGAGACAATCGTCGCACAGGTCGGGCTGATCCAGGCCGCTGCGGAGCGGGCGCAGGGTGCGTCCGTCCGAGAGAACCGCAGAGCCGAACAGATCTCTGCCGCCTGACGCGGCGCTGTTCGTCCCGAGGGGCCTGAGCGGCCAGGCAATCGCGCGGTTCGACCCGGAGGGCGCGTGGCCGCCCGCCGTGGGTTCCGCCGCCCTGGCCCGGGGCGACGCCGCAGCCCGGGGACTGTCCGAACGAGGCTTGGCTATTCCGCGGCCGGCAGACGCTCACCCCGGCTGCGGGGTTCCTTGCCTCGCGCCGTCTCGTCCAGCGCATCGGTAAACTGCAGATTCGCGAGCTGAGCGTAGAGCGCGCCCTGCGCGAGCAGGCTCTCGTGGGTTCCGGTCTCGACGATGCGGCCGTCGTCGAGCACCAGGATGCGGTCCGCGGCGCGGATCGTGGCGAGGCGATGGGCGATCACCAGGGTCGTGCGGCCGTGCATCAAGGTGGCGAGGGCCGCCTGGACGGCGCGCTCGGATTCGGCGTCCAGAGCTGAGGTTGCTTCGTCGAGGAGCAGGATCGGCGCGTCCTTGAGGATCGCCCGGGCGATGGCGATGCGCTGCCGCTGGCCGCCGGAGAGCGTCACGCCGCGCTCGCCCACCTGCGTCGCGTAGCCCTGCGGCAGGGCCGTGACGAAGCCGTGTGCGTTGGCGAGTTCGGCCGCGCGCCGCACCTCCGCCTCGCTGGCCTCCGGACGGCCGTAGCGGATGTTCTCCGTGACCGTGCCGGAAAATACCACCGGGTCCTGCGGGACCAGGGCGATGCGGGATCGGAAGCGCTCCGGGTCGACCTGGGCGACATCGGTCCCGTCGACCAAGATCCGGCCGCCCTGCGGATCATAGAAGCGCAGCAGCAACTGGAACACCGTCGACTTGCCGGCTCCGGAGGGCCCCACGATGGCGATGCGTTCGCCGGGCGCGGCCGCGAAGCTCAGCCCGCCGAGGGCCGCATGTTCCGGGCGCGTCGGGTAGGCGAAGCGCACGTCTTCGAAGGACACTGCCCCCCGCGCCGGCTCGGGCAGCGGCAGGGCCGGGGACGGCACGCGGATCGCGGGTTCCGTGGCGAGGATCTCGGTGAGCCGCTCGGCCGCGCCGGCCGACATCGCGAGGTCGCCGTAGACCTCGGAGAGTTGGCCGAGGGCGCCCGCGCCGAACACGGCGTAGAGCACGAATTGCGAGAGTTCGCCGCCGGTCATCGTGTGATTGAGGACGCCCTGGGCGCCGTACCACATCACGCCGACCACGGACGCCGAGATCAGGAAGATCGCGACCCCGGTGAGGAGCGCCCGGGCCCGGATCGAGGCGCGTGCGGCCGCGTAGGCGTCTTCGGAAGCCGCCTCGTACCGGGCTGCCGTCGAGGCCGAGCGGCCGAAGGCCTGCATGGTCCGCACCGCCCCGATTGCCTCGGCGGCGTACGCGGAGGCCTCGGCGAGCCGGTCCTGGGCCGCCCGGGAGCGCCGTCGCACGCCGCGGCCTGACACGATCAGCGGGAAGACGATGACGGGGATCGCGGCCAGCACCATCACGGACAGGCGCGGGCTGGTCACCACCATCATGGCGGTGGCGCCCACGAACAGGAACAGGTTGCGCAGCAGGATCGAGATCGAGACGCCGAAGGCCGATTTGATCTGCGTCGCGTCCGCGGTGAGCCGCGAGACGATCTCGCCGGATTGCGCCCGGTCGAAGAAGGCAGGGTCCAGCAGGGTCAGCCGTGCGAAGACGGCGCTGCGCAGGTCCGCGACCACCCGCTCGCCCAAAGTCACGACCGTGTAGACGCGCGCGGCGCTCGACAGCGCGAAGGCCGTGACGACGCCGAGCAGGCCCAGGAAATAGGCATCGATCACCCCCGAGCCGTCGGCGGTGAAGCCGTGGTCGATGACCCGGCGCATGGCGATCGGCACGACCAGCGTCGAGGCCGAGGCGCAACCGAGGGCGATCAGGCCGGCGGCGATCCGCACGCGGTAGCGCAGGGCGAAGGGAAGGAGCGGCCGGAGGGCGCTCAGCGGGGCTCTGGGCCGTCCGTCTGCGGCCGCCTTGGTCTTACGGGCCATCACGCCTCACGTGTTATCGTTCTCCCGGTCCGCGGCGCTTGTGACCGGGGAGCGGCTGCGGTATAGGCCGCCGCTCATCCGATTGCGTGTGTTCAATGGCCGCGGGCCGCCACCACGGTCGGCTTGGACGTGCCGTTGCCACGAACCCATGGTTCGGTGCAACCGGTGACATCTTCCGCATTCCGGGCCGGGCGGCGCCTCCTGCGCTTCCCGCCGGCGTGCCAGACAGGGACCAAGGTCATGGCGAAGGACGCGGCCGCGAAGGCCAAGGGGACCGAGCACCCCGATTACCACTTCATCAAGGTCGTGATGACGGATGGTACCGAGTACCAGACCCGTTCGACCTACGGGAAGGAGGGCGATACCCTCAATCTCGATATCGATCCGCTGACCCATCCGGCCTGGACTGGTGGCGAGCAGAAGATGCTCGATCGCGGCGGCCGGGTGTCGCGCTTCAACTCGCGGTTCGGCAATCTCGGCAAGCGCTGAGCGCAGCCGCTGCGGCGTCGAAGCTGTTCAAGACGGGCGGTTCCTCGCGGGACCGCCCGTTTTTCGTGCGTCGCCTCGCGCGGCAGAGGCAGCGCTCGTTATCCACAGGACACGTTTGCAAAGATCGCGCGAAGCGCGCGTCCATGCACGCGGGCGGAAACGCTTCTTCTCGTGCGGGCGGCGCTCGCGGCCTCCATGGCCGGGCCCGGCCGTTGCCGATTCATTCAAAGCGCGGCTGGGACGTCGTATCCTTCTCCGGTCACCCGCGGTTCGTTCGGAAGCCGCGGCGGGCGCGCGGGCGCCCCTGCCTGTCCGGGGGGCGGCGCTCTTCGGATGTACTGATAGGATCGAGAGACGATGAGACGTTTGCTGCTGTTGGTTTTCGCCATGATCGCTCTGGCCGCCGCGCCGGCCGTGGCCGCGGACAAGATCAAGGTCGGCATCATGGGCGGGGATGCCGAAGTCCTCTGGGCGAAGGCCAAGGAGATCGCGGCCCGCGACGGGCTCGACATCAACCTGGTGGTGTTCTCCGACTACCTGCTGCCGAACGAGGCGCTCCACTCCGGCGACCTCGACGCTAACGCCTTCCAGCACAAGCCGTTTCTCGCCAACCAGATCAAGGCGCGCGGCTACAAGATCGTCCCCGTCGGCGAGACGATCGTGACGCCGATCGGCCTGTACTCCAAGCGGGTCAAGGCCGTCGGGGATCTGAAGGACGGCGCGCTGGTCGGGATCCCGAACGACCCGTCGAACGGCGGCCGGGCACTGCTGCTGCTGCAGGCCGAGAAGCTGATCCGCCTGAAGGACGGGGTCGGCCTGCTGCCGACGGTGTTCGACGTCGTCGACAATCCCAAGCGGCTGAAGTTCCAGGAGGTCGACGCCGCGCAACTGCCCCGCAGCCTTGAGGATCTCGACGCCGCGGTGATCAACACCAACTACGCCGTCGATGCCGGCCTGACCCCGGGCAAGGATTCCATCGCCATCGAGTCCAAGGTCGACAATCCCTACAACAACGTCATCGTCGTCCGCGAGGCGGACACGAAGGCGCCCTGGGTGTCGAAGCTGCTCCACGCCTTTCAGAATGACGCGATCCGCCAGATCCTGAAGGAGCAGTTCCCGGGCCAGTTTCCGGCATTCTGATTGTCGGGGCCGGTCACGCCGGCCCTGAGCGGCGGCGCCCCGGGGGCGCCGCTCAGCCCTCGCTCATCCGGAACGCCATCCGCAGCAGGCCCTGCTGCGCGGCGACCGGGCTCTCCACGGGCGTGGGGGTCGGTCGGTCCTCGGCGATCAGAGCGTCGAGGTGCAGGATACGGCTGTGCAGCCGCCGCGCCCGGATGATCAGCTGCTGGAGGCGCATCGGCAGCAGGTTGAAATCCTGCTGCTTCGGCGGCTCGGACGTTCCGAGCTTGACCCGGTGCTTCTCCTGGAGCGCCTCGGCCGGCGTCATCTCGCCTTCAGCGACCGCGCGCTGCACCAGAAGCCACGAGGCGATCTGCATCAAGAGCGTGGTCAGGCGCATGCTCTCGGCCGCGTAGCTGAGCGTCGCGTCCCGGGAGACGAGGCGCGACTCGTCTCGCCCTTCGCCGTCGAGATACGCGGCCGTCTCCTCGACCATGGTCATCCCGTCGCGGAACAGTGCCTTGAAGGCTTCCGAATTGACGTAGGACCTGCCGAAATCGACCCAGTCCTGATCGTCCCGGAATGTGACATCGAAGCCGTTCATCTGCCTCTCCTGTGCCGTCCGACGGCCCGGCTCGTTCCGATCCGGGACGCTCCGTCCGTGGCTTTCGGACGACACCGCAATCCTAGCGCCGATTGGCTCGAACATCAGGGTTCATGTTTTTTTAACCTTAACCCGCCGTCCGTGGCCTGGAGAAGAGCCCAGGATGGTGGCACGCGCGCTCAGAACGAGGCGCGGATACCGCCGAAGACGCTGCGGCCGCTGCCGGGATAGAAGGCGGCCAGGGCGCCCGGGCCGCCCGCCGTCGCGGCGGCGTTGGCCACCACGGCGATGTCCGAGACGTAGCGGGCATTCGTGAGGTTGCGGGCATCCACGAACAGGGCGACGCCGTCCGCGAGGTCGAGGCCGGCCTCGACGCCGAGCAGGGCGTAGCCGGGCACCCGCAGGGTGTTGGCGTGATCGGCGAAGGCGCCCTGCGGCACCCAGTCGAGCGACGGCGCGACGTGGAAGCCGCTCGGGTGCCGGTAGCCCAGGACGGTGCGCAGCACGTCCGTCGGGATTCCGGCGATGCGGTTGTTGCCGAAGACCGGGTCGCCGACGAACCGGAAATCGTTGTGGGTCCAGATCTGGGTCACGCTGAGCCCGTCGCCCGGCCCCACGAGGTCGCGAGCCAGGTCCAGGGTGACGGCCGCCTCGACGCCCTGGTGCACCGAGCGCGGCGTATTGAAGGTCGCGGCCGGGATGTTGAGGCCGGGATTGGTCGCGAAGTTGATCAGCTCGTCGCGCAGGTCCGACCGGTAGAGCGTCAGGTCGAAGGTGAGGCGGTCGACGCGCCCGCGGGCGCCGGCCTCGTAGGTCCAGGCGCGCTGCGCCCGGAGGGGCACGAAGGTGGTGCTCAGCAGGTTCTGCTGCACGAGGTCGGAGAAGTCCGGCACGTCCCGGGACCGGACGACGTCGCCGAAGATCTGGATGTCGGGCCGCGGCTGCCACAGCAGGCCGACCTTCGGGTTGATCCCCGCGTAGGTCACGTCGGCGAAGCGCGGGTTTGGGTTGCCCGGCAATCCGCCCTTGTCGCTGAAGGTCCGGTTCGACGAGAACGCCTTCGCGCCGGTCATCAGCGCAACGTCCGGCAGGAACCAGAATCGGTTCTCTCCGTAGGCCTCCAGGCTCGAGGCGCTCTGGAGTGCGTTGAGCGTCTGTGCGCCCCGCTGCCCGCGGACATTGACGAATTGCAGCGCGGAGTTCTGGCCCGCGAAGGCGCGCAGACCCAGCACCACGTCGTCGCGAAAACCGCCGAGATCGACGGTCCCGGCCCAGTGCGGGCTGATCCCGTAGGTCCAGCCATCCTGGTCGATCGCCTGGAAGATTGGGTGGTACAGGCTCTTGTGAATCGCCCAGGTGTCGACGTCGAGCTTGCCCACGTCGAGCAGGAACGAGATACGGTTCGCGATCCGCTCCGTCTCGACCTTGCGGGACTGATTGCCGGTGATTGCCGTGGGGTTGGCCAGCGTCGGGGTGGAGAGGCTCTGGCCGAGGGTCAGGGTGCCCGGCAGCTTCTGATCGGTGAGATAGGTGCCGAGATAGAAGCGGGTCTCGATGTCGGGGGCGATCCGGTAGCCGATGTTGGCGTTGACGTTCTTCGTGGCCTGGGCCTCGTGGGCGCGGAACCCGTCGGAATTGGTCAGCGTCGCGTTGACCAGCACGTCGAGCGGCCCGTCGATGCGGGACATCTGCGCCTGCTCGCGGATCGTGCCGAAGCTGCCGCCGTCGACCCGCAGGATGTTGGGCGCCAGCGCCGTGTAGGCCGTGGGCGTGACGGCGTTGACCGCGCCGCCGAGCGTCGTCGCCCCGAAGGTGAGGGCGTTGCCGCCCTTGTAGACCTCCACCGAGCGTAGGGCGAGCGGGTCGACCTGATAGAAGTCGCCGCTCCCGTCCGCGAGGTTGAGCGGGATCCCGTCCTGGAGAAGCTCGATGCCGCGCAGGTGGAAGGCGCGGGCGATGCCGGAGCCGCGGACCGACAGGCGCAGCTCCTGCCCGTAGCGCTCCTGCACGTAGACGCCGGGCACGTCCTTGAGCACGTCGCGGAGCGTGTTGGTGTAGCGGTCCTGGAGCGCCGCGGCGTCGACGAAGGCCACGGAGCCGAAGGTTCCCGCGAGGGCGGCCCTCTGGCGGTCGACGCTCGGCACCGAGAGCGAGCCGCGGGTCTCGTCCGACGGCGCGTCCGCGGCGGCGGTGCCGACGACGCTGAGTTCGGACAGGGTGACCGAGGCGGCGGACGGCGTCTGCGGCTGCGCTGCGGCCGGCGTCGCGCAGGTGAACAGCAGGAGCGCGGCGCGTCGGCCGGCCCGGAACTGGAGGGGCATGGGGCGGAATCCGTGTCTGGTGATCGGGAGGGAGCGGCGATCGGTCAGACGTCGGGTGGGGCGCGGGCTCCGAGACCGGGACGCGGGGGTGCCCGCGGGAGGGCGACGCGCCGCGGCCGCGGGCCGGCGGCTACGACAGGCCGGGCGACCGGGATGGCCGTGGCGGCCGACGGCGCGGGGAGGGTGGCCGGCCCGGCCGCTTGACAGGCGACGCAGCAATCCCCGCTGTGATGGGCCGGCAGGTGCTTGCCGGTCGGTGCCGGATCGGTCTGGCCATCATCGGCGAGGCAGAGGATATGGACCGGCCCCGCGTCGGCGGACGCCAGGCCGCCGAGGATGCCCTGCAGCGCCAGGGCGTAGAGGGCGAGCAGTGCCACGATCCGGGCGAGCGCGCACGCCGACCGCGCGGGGGCGACCCGAGGGGCCGCGCGGCCGCGACGGCCGGGCGCCGCGGCGGCCCGGCCTCGTGGATCTGCTGGCGTCACGGCGGTCGCCCGACAGCCGATGCTCCGTCCGGGCGGCTAGTGCTGGTGCTGGTGCTGGCCGCCCGGTGCGCCCGCGCCGATCGGCGCCACCGTGAAGGTCACCGGCACGGCGCCGGCCCGCTGGAAGGTGAGCGTCCCCGCGATGGCCTCGCCCGCCTTCGGCGCGCCGGTCAGGTCCTCGAACATCAGGTGATAGCCGCCGGGCTTCAGCTCCACGGTCTCGCCGGGCTTGATCGTGAGGCCGCCCGAGACCGGCGCCATCTTCATGACGCTGCCCTCCATCGACATGGAGTGGATGTCGCTGCTCTTGGCGAAGGGCACCGTCGCGCCCGTGAGCGTGTCTGGCGCGCTCCCCGTGTTGGTGATGCGCACGTACCCGCCCGCGACCTTGGCGCCGTTCGGGGTGGCGCGCAGCCACGGCGTCTCGATCGTCAGATCACCGGACTTCACGGTTGAGGCGGCGGGCGCGGCCGCGGCCGGCGCACCGCCCGCCTGGGCGACCTGGACGATTCGGAAGGACGGCGCGGCCGCCTTCAGGTCGTGGGCGTCCTGACCGGCCTTGGGGATCTCCGACCAGGAATGGCTGCCCTCCGCGCAATCCTGCTGGACCGGGACGTAGACGGTCGCGCCGGGCTCGAACGTGCCGGCGACCTGCGCCAGGAAGGTGAACTCGTCGACCTGGTCGTCCGGCAGGGAGCCGCCGCTCCAGGTGATCGCCGTCACGCCCTCCGAGGCCGTGCCGTGGTGGGTCGCGTAGGTCTTGGCGTAGGGCCCGCGCGTCGTCGCGAGGGTCCAGCCGGGCTTCGGCATCGGCTTGGCGCCGATCAGGCCCTCCGGGATGGTGACGCTCACGCGGGTCGTCGGCTTGCCGTTGCAGCCGTGCATGATCTGGACGACGCCGCGATACGAGACGCCGGGGGCGGCCTGTTTGCGTTCCAGCACCGCGTGGGCCTGCGCCGCGGAAGCGAGCAGCCCGAGGCCGAGGGCGGCCGAGACAAGGGTCTTCATGGGAGTACATCCGTCCTGAGGGATCCGAAGGGTGGTGATCGCTCAGGCGGTTGGCGGCCCCCTCGGGGACGCGATGGTGCCGGGCGGCGCGCGGGCGCCGACGCTGCCGGTGAAGGGCCAGGCCGAATGACGGTTCGTGGCCACGGCCCATCGGACGCCGATGGCGGCTGGCCGCGGCGGAAGCGCCGGGCCGGTGGCCTGGGCCGCCGTGCAGCAATCGCCCTGGCCATGGGGGAGGGGCGCGCCCGGTACGGCGGACCCGTCGGAATGCTGCGCGCAGAGACCGTCGATCGTCGTCGGCAACGGCATCAGGCCGCCGAGAAAGGCCTGAAGCAGCAGGGCGTAGAGCGCCAGCACGGCGATCGCGGCCCGCAGGGCCGGCCCGACACGTCGATCCGAATGCGGCTCGCCCGAATCCATGCTGCTCCCGCGCGCCGTCCGAACCGGGCCGCTATGGCATCTCTGCCACACCTGGCCGACTTAGGCTGTTGCCAGGGTGCCGCACCGAAACGCAGCGTGCGCTGGCGCACGGCGATGCCACATTCCGGCCCCTTCGATAGGGAGTCTTAACGCCATCCCGACACCGTGGCGCCCGAGACAATCCGCTCCCGTCACGCCCTGACGAACCCCGGACCAGAGCCAGGACCGATGCGCAACAAGGCACAAAACCGGTTCACCGCAGTCCTCAGCGTTGCCGCTCTCGGCGCGCTCGGCCTCGGCGGCGCCCAAGCCCGCGATCAAGGCAACTATGCTCAGGCCGAATGGGCGCAGGACTACGCCTCGCCCGCCGGCATGCAGGTGCAGCGCGAGACGGTGCCGATCCTCTCGCCCCAGACCGTGGCGTCCACCGACCAGATGGTGGAGCGCTACAAGGACATTGTCGCTCGCGGGGGCTGGCGGCAGGTTTCCGGCGCCGACCATCTGCGGATCGGCTCGCGCGGCCCGGCCGTGGCGGCCATCCGCCAGCGCTTGATCGTCACCGGCGACCTCGATCCGGCCGCGGGCAGCTCAGGCGTCTACGATTCCTACGTCGCCGCGGGCGTGAAGCGGTTCCAGGCCCGGCACGGCCTCAGCCAGACCGGCGCGATGACCCCCGCCACCCAGCAGGCCATGAACGTGCCGGCCGAGGTGCGCCTGCGCCAGCTCGAGATCAACGTCGTGCGCCTGCGCTCCTACTCGGGCGACCTGGGTCGGCGCTTCGTGATCACCAACATCCCGGCCGCGCTCGTCGAGACGGTCGAGAACGGCCAGGTCGTCACGCTCCACGCCGCGGGCGTGGGCAAGATCGACCGCCAGTCGCCGATCATGAACACCAAGGCGACGCAGATCAATTTCAACCCGACCTGGACGGTCCCGGCTTCCATCGTGAAGAAGGACCTGATCCCGAAGATGCAGAAGGATCCAAATTACCTCACGGACAACAAGATCCGGATCCTTTCGAACGGCTCCGAGGTCTCGCCGAAGTCGGTGAACTGGTTCTCGGACGAGGGCACCCGCTACACCTACCGGCAGGATTCGGGCGCCGACTTCAACTCGATGGGCATCGTCCGGATCAATATTCCGAACCCCTACGGCGTGTTCATGCACGACACGAACACCAAGGGCGTGTTCGGCGACGATTTCCGCTTCATCTCGTCGGGCTGCGTGCGCGTGCAGAACGTGCGCGAGTACATCACGTGGCTGCTGAAGGACACGCCCGGCTGGGGCCGCCAGCAGGTCGAGGAGGCGATCGAGAGTGGCAAGCGCATCGACGCCAACATCGCCCAGCCGGTGCCGGTCTACTGGACCTACATCACCGCTTGGTCGACCCCGGACGGTATCGTCCAGTTCCGTGACGACATCTACAAGCGTGACGGCGTGAACGTCCCCTCGACCATCGGCGCACCGACCCCGGTCGCCAGCGCCGAGCCGATGCCCCAGACCTTCGAGCCCGGCGACGAGGAATAGTCGATCCCGGGCGCCGGCCACTTCCGGCGGCGCCCGCCCGTCGAACCCGATCCGAGGCCCGCACCTCCGCCGAGGCGCGGGCCTCGCGCGTTCGGGGCCGTGCCTGTCATCGGGAGGTCAAACGCGTCTGCTTGGCCGCGGAGGCTGCGTCCCGGAGCCGGTTGCCGGCCCCCGCGGGACGACGCGCCGCGCAGCCGTCCAGGAGCCGTCCATGTCGCGCGACACCCAACCCGGAGGCCTGACCCGCCGGAGCACCATGGCGGGCGCCGCCGCCCTCGGCCTCGTCGCGGGCCGGGCCGGCGCCCAGGAGGCCGCGGAGGCCACCGGGATCGTCACCGCGCGCGACGCGGCCGGCGCCGAGCCGGTCCCGCTGCCGGGCGTGCTGGTGTCCAACGGCCGCGAGATCGCGCGGACCGACGACCGCGGCCGCTACCGCCTGCCGATGCCGGGCGACGGCGTGGTCTTCGTCATCAAGCCGCCGGGCTACGCGCTGCCGCGCGACGCCGACAACGTGCCGCGCCATTCCTACATCCACCAGCCCGGGGGCACGCCCGCCGAGGTGGGCCTGCGCTATCGCGGGCTCGCGCCCACCGGCCCGCTCCCGGCCTCGATCGACTTCACCCTGACCCGCGCGGGCGAGCCTGACGACTTCGACGTCGTGCTGTTCACCGATCCCCAGCCCGAGAGCCGGTTCGAACTGGACCATGTGCGGGACACCGCGGTCGCCCGCGCCATGGCGATCCCGGCGGCGTTCGGTCTGACCACCGGCGACGTGCTGTTCGACGATCTCTCGCTCTACGGTCGCTCCAACCGGATCGTCGGGCGGATCGGCCTGCCCTGGTACAACCTGCCGGGCAACCACGATCTCAACATGCAGGCGCCGGACGCGCGCTACAGCCGCGAGACCTGGAAGCGGGTGTTCGGCGCGCCGACCTACGCGTTCCGGCACGGCCGGGCGTGGTTCGTGATGCTCGACAACGTCGAGTGGCTCGGGCCGCCAGTACCGGTGGGCGCCAACACCTACCGGGGCCGGATCGGCGACCGCGGCCTGGCCTTCCTGCGCAACCTCCTGGCCGAGATCCCCCGGGATGATCTGATCGTGCTGGCCATGCACATCCCGCTGCACACCGACACGGCGCCGGACGATCCCCGCAGCACCACGACCGACCGCGCCGCGCTCCTCGAGCTGCTTGCCGGCCGCAAGGTCTTGAGCCTCGCCGGCCACACCCACACGACCGAGCACCATTACCTCGCCGAAGGCCACCACCATCACGTGCTCACCGCCGTCTCGGGCTCGTGGTGGAGCGGGCCCGACACCCGCACCGGCATCCCCTCGGCCGACAGCCGCGACGGCACGCCGAACGGGTTCCACGTGCTCTCGATCCGCGGCACCGCCTACACCTCGCGCTACGTTGCCGCGCAGGGCCAGCCGGACGAGACCATGCGGATCCTCTTCGAGAGCGAGTTGCGGGCCGGCGCGCCCGAGGTGGTGCGCTGGACCCGGCCCGTACAGGGGCTCCGGCCACCGGTGCCGCAAGACGCGCTCGCCGACACGGCCCTTGTTGTGAACGTATTCGATGGCGGCCCGCGCACGCAGCTCGCGTTCCGGATCGGCGACGCGCCGCCGCGGTCGATGGAGCGCACCCGCCGCCTCGACCCGTTCGTCACCGAACTCTACGAGCGCTATCCGGAGACCAAGAAGAGCTGGGTGAAGGCGGTGCCCTCGACCCATATCTGGACCGCGCGGCTTCCGGACGACCTGGCACCCGGGGCCCACCGGGTCACCGTGGAGGGCGCGGACGAGTACGGCCGCCCGATCCGCGGCTGCACGGTGCTGGAAGTCACCGCCGAGGGCGGCCGCGGCTGAGCCCGGGCGCCGCGCGCTCGGCGGCGCCCGGGCGGGTCACACCGCCAGCTGGCGGGCGCCGTGGCCACCTTCCTGGATCTCCTCGATGACCTTCGCGCAGAAGGCGTCGAGGTCGCCCGGATTGCGGCTCGTGATGATGCCGTGATCGGTCACGACTTCCTTATCGTGCCAGCGGCCTCCGGCATTGATCACGTCGGTCCGGATCGAGCTGAACGAGGTCAGGTCGCGGCCCTTGGCCGCGCCGGTCTCGATGAGCAGCCAGGGGGCGTGGCAGATCGCGGCCACGACCTTGCCGGACGTGAGGAAGCTCTTGATCAGGGCCAAAGCCTTGGGCTCCAGCCGGAGCTTGTCCGGATTGATCTGCCCGCCCGGAAGGACAAGCGCGTCGAAGCCCGAGGGGTCGACCTGCTCGAGGTCGGTGTCGACCGCGACCTCCTTGCCCCAGTCGGTCTTGTCCCAGCCGCGGATCGTGCCCTTGCTCTGGCGCGACTGCGGGGCGGCGACGGTCACGGTCGCGCCGGCTTCGGACAGCTTGGCCTGCGGAACGGTCAGCTCGCTCTCCTCGAACCCGTCTGTCGCGAGGATCAGGACCTTGGCTTGGCGAATGTCGGGCATGGTGTACCTCCGGTCGGGGATCTGCCCGGCTAACGGAGGGTCGCCCGTCGCGTTCCTGCGGCCCTCGGCCGCCTGGCCGCTCCCGCGATTGGACTTCGGAACAGAGATCGGAACCGCCGCGAAGGCGACCCGTTGGTCACCATCCCAACCACCAGGAGTCGCGTCATGGCCAATCCAGGCCTTCCCGATCCCACGCCCGGCGATCTACCGCCGCCCCCGCCGACGCCCGAAGAGGAGCCCGACATCGGCCCGACCGGCCCGCGCACGCCCTATCCGGTGAACGATCCGGGGATCGGAGAGCCCGGCGGTCCGGGCTCGGAGCCCGACATCTTCCCCGGGGCACCGACGGATCCCGGCACGCGCATGTGACCCGCTGTCAGTGACCGCCGTGCGACGTGCGCACGTCGCGCGGGGCATTGAGGATCTCGGAGAGGCTCGTCACCACGTGGCGGGCCTCTTCGTCCGTCAGCCGGAGCTGGAACGGCGGCAGCGCACCGGCCTGCAGGGCTACAACGGCCTGGCCCTCGTCGTCGGTCCCGATCTCGATGGCCGACGACGTCACGTCGAGCATGGCGACCTCCTCGTCGCCCATCTCGTCGGCCATATCGGGCTCGTCGGTATCGTCGATCGCTGTGAGGAGTTGCCCGACGGCGCGCACCAGTGCCCGGGCGGCGCGGGCATCCATCACCACTGCCGTCGCCTGATCGTCCTTCTGGAAGGACAGCTGGATGTTCGCACCGTCCAGCGAGACCGAGATGCCTGCCATGTATCGTCCAGAGCCACGTGCCTTAACTGCTTGAGCGCATTCCGTATATGCATCGTGAATGCCCGGAATCCCAGGGGGCGGTGCGTGTCGGCCACCTCCCGATCCGCGCCTGCGACGCAGATGGTACGCCGCTCATGCCTTGTTGCGGCCGCAGCCATCGCCTAAATACGTCCCCGGGGGGCTCTTCCACCGAGGCTGACGCTGTTTAAGGTTCAGCGACTCGCGCCCCGCCGCACTGGCCAAATCCAGAAAGACCGTGGTGCATCACGCGGCCCTCGCGCCGCGCAGGTGACCTATGGACGAACGAGGTACGCTACGTGAATACCGGTACTGTGAAGTGGTTCAACGAGACCAAGGGCTATGGCTTCATCCAGCCCGATGATGGCGGCAAGGACGTGTTCGTCCATATCTCGGCTGTGGAGCGTGCCGGGATGCGCAACCTGATCGAAGGTCAGCGGGTCACTTACGAGATCCTCACGGACAAGCGGAGCGGCAAGGACGCCGCCGGCAACCTCCAGGCGGCCTAACCGCCGCGCAGATCTAAGGGCTCACCTCGCAACTCCCGCGGCTCCATTGTGTGCAACGGGAGTCGCCGGTGACGCTCAAAGCGGCCGCCAGAAGCGGTTACCCCTTCCGACGCTGCCATCCCGGGCAAGACCGCCCGGGCAGGTCGCGTCGGAGGCAATATCCCAGAAACGACCCCGGGCGAAGCCAACGTCCGGTCCAGAAAAGAAAAGACATAGATGTTGTTCGAATACACACGGCGCCGCGGCGTCCGTTCCCCCGTCACCGATGCACCGACCTTCCGGGTGGGCAAGCTGGCGCGGGCCAAGACCGCGGATCAGACCGGGGTCGATATCAGCGATCTGATCGACCGGTCCTACAACTACCATTCCTCGCGGGAGCTGCACTGGCACTTGGCCGAGCGCCTCGGGCTCGCGCCCGGCGCGATGAAGATCCGCGAGGCCGCGGCGGCCTGAAAGGGCCGTCGAGCCTCACTTGAATACCTGTCCTCAGCGGCCCCAGGCCGCCAGGACGGGGTTCTGCAAGGCGACTGGCGCGGCGAGCAATTCGCCGTGGACCGGATCGGCGCGATTGTAGGGCGTCGCTGCACCATTGAAGTCGCAGACGATCCCACCCGCCTCGCGCAGGACGAGATCGGCGGCGGCGAGGTCCCAGTCGCGGGCATTGCCCGAAATCATGCCGACATCGACCGTTCCGTCCGCCACACGGGCGAGGCGGAGGGCGAGCGAGGGAATCCGCGCGATCACCTCGAAATCAGCGGCCGCGTCGGCGCCTCGGGTCAGACGGTCGAGCATTGGCTTCGGGCCGGTAATGCGCGCACCTGACAGGTTCTGCCGAGCGTGGACGCGGATCGGTTCGCCGTTCCGCGTCGCGCCACGCCCGCGCACGGCCTCGTAATCCGCGTCGCCCACAGGGGCATGCACGAAGCCGATGAGCGGTTCGCCGCCCGACAGGAGCGCCACTGCGATCGACCAATCCGGATGACCCGACAGGAAAGCCCGCGTCCCGTCGATCGGATCCACGATCCAGACGAGGTCGTGGCCGAGACGCGCGGGGTCGTCCGCGGTTTCCTCAGACAGCCACGCCGCACGCGGCACGAGGGCGCTCAGGCGCACTTTCAGAAAGGCGTCGACCGCGACATCCGCCTCCGTTACCGGCGAGCCGCCGGCCTTGGACCAGATGCGGGCCGAGGTCTGTCCGCCCAGCCTGAAGAACGGTCGCGCGATCTCGGCTGCCTCGCGCATCACGGCGCGCAGCTCCGGCATCAGGGCAGATACGGCATCGTCGCTGAGGGGCTCGGGCATCGCGCTCCGCGTGTAATCCGTGAGGCCCGCGAGGGCCTCGCCGCGCCGTCCATCCGCTGGCTCGGACGTCCGGGCCCGCCTGGGCACACCCGCTTGGGCTGAGAACACCTGGCGCGGAGGATCGCGCGCCCGGTCGCCCCGTTGTACGGCGCCTCCTGCAGCGCCACAAGGATGCCGGGTGATCGATCGATAACGACCGATCTGCGCAAGGAAATGTTGAGCATTCAAGGAAGCATTGAGCATTCCGCAAATGACAGCGCTGTCCAGATTCGCTTAACGACGGCTCTTAAGCGGTGCGGAGGAGTTCGGGTGCGATTTTGCTTGGCATAACGGAGGGCCCGGCAGGGTCAGCCACTTGCTCCAGGGACTCGGACAGATGAACACTTCCCCGGTCACGGACAAAAGCGCTGCAGGATACGCAATGCACGGTGCCGACACCGCGCCCCGTTTCGTCGCTTCGGCGCTTCCGGTGATCGGGCGCGTTTCCGGCGCCCGCCGGGCGGCCGGCATCGCGCTGGCCTACGCCGCCGAGGATGCGGAGATCACCGGTTCGGACCGGTTCACCTTGATGCTGGTCGATGCCGAGGGGGAGGTGCTGCAGCGCCTCGGCAGCTTCGAGGAGGACGACGTCGTCGCCGTGTGGCGCGACATCGCAGCACGGGCCGGACTGGTGCGGATGATCGTCCGCGAGGACGGCCTTCTCGTCCCGGTTTCGCAACAGATCGGCCGCCTCATCCTCGGTCAGGTCCGCATCCGCCGCCGCCATGCCGGCCTCGGCCGCCGCCGCCCCCGTTTCCTCACCCGCCGGAAGACCGGTCGGCTGCCGGCACGTCCGCAGATCTTCCGCGGCGAGAACGAGATCATCGCCCGCACCTGAGGGCGTCGGCCAATCCTAGAACAGGTTGCGCAGCAGCGCGTCGGCGGTGAAGCCGACGAACAGAATCAGCCCGGCATCCCGGTTCGCCCGGAATAACGCGAGTGCCCCGCGCCCGTCCCGTTCGCGCAGCGACAGGACCTGCCAAGCCAGATGGCCGGCAAAGGCCGCGGCTCCCAGATACCCGATGAAGCCCGCGCCGGCCCCGCGGGCCGCCAGCACCACGAAGATCGCCGCCAGCGCGTAGCAGATCCCCACGGCAAGTCGCACGTGCCGGCCGAACAGGCGGGCCGAAGATCGGATCCCCGCGATTTCGTCGTCCTCGATATCCTGCACCGCGTAGATCGTGTCGTATCCGATCACCCAGCAGAGCGCGCCCGCGTAGAGCAGGAGCGCCGGCGGATCGAGGCGGGCGAACACGGCGGCCCAACCCATCAGCGCGCCCCAGGCAAAGGCGAGGCCCAGAACCGCCTGCGGCAGCGGCATGACCCGCTTCATGAACGGGTAGATAGCCACCGGCAGCAGCGAACAGAGGCCGATGATGACCGCCTCGGCGTTGAACTGCAGCAGGACTGCCAGTCCGATCAGCGCCTGTATCACCAGAAACAGGGCCGCATGGCGCGGGCGCACCTGCCCGGAGGGCAGCGGGCGCAGGCGCGTGCGTTCGACCTGCGCGTCGAGGTCGCGGTCCGCAAGGTCGTTGTAGGTCGAGCCCGCCCCGCGCATCGCCACCGCGCCGATCAGGAACAGGAGGCAGTGCCACGGATCAGGGAAGGCCTGATCCGCAGCGATGGCCGCCAGGGCGGCCGACCACCAGCAGGGCAGGAGGAGGAGCCACCACCCGATCGGCCGGTCGATCCGGGCAAGGCGCAGATAGGGGCGCCAGGGCCGTGGCGCCAAGCGATCGACCCAGTGTCCGGAGACGGAGTCGGCTGGCCGCCCGTCGTCAAGCGCCGTCCCGTTCATCGATCGGATCTCCGGTCGTGCCACACGTGCGTCCCCCGCCGTTGCAGAGGGGACCCATGCCGGATCCGTGATCCTCTCAAACGGTCTTACAGAGCGCCCTGCGGCAGCTTGAAGCTGCCGGTCAAGCCCGGGCCGCCAAGCAGGCCACCGCCACCACCACCGGCCTGAGCCTGGGCCTGAGCGCGAGCCTGCGCCTCCATCTTGGTCGCCTGGGCAGCGACGCTGCAGATCTTGGTGCGGATACCGCTGACCTTCATGTGGTCAGCCTTGAAGCCCTCAGCGAATGAATCGGGGATCGAGCACCATTCCTTGTTGGCCGAGATCCACTTCATGCCCTCGGCGCCGTTACTCTGAAGCTTCCCGAACAGGGCGCAGGCCTCTTGCGGGGTCATCTTCTTCTTGGATTGCGAGGCCGCGTTGGCCCGGCCGACCAACGCCTTGCGCTCGGCCAGCGTCTTCTGAATCGCGCCGCATTCCGGCGCCGCGCTCTGGGCGGAGGCCGCCGTGCCAAACAGGACGGTGCCAGCCAGCACCGCAGCCCCCAGAGTGAAGCTCCCCTTCGCCATTCCGCAACTCCCTCGACGCCCCTGCCGAATCCGCACCCGGCCGGCTTTCTTCCGTTCTCCTGGGTTCGCCATAGGATTGTGGCGTCAATCGAGCGGCAAACCGGCTGCGCCATGCACCGGTGGACCGGCTGCGAAAAACCGGCCTTCGTAACCATTCGGCAACACTTTCGGGCGCGGACGGTCCGTTGACAGTCGTGTCGACCCGCGCAACCACGCTGCCATGCCGGCCTATGACTTCACCGCCCCGCGCCTCCATGTCGCGGCCGATCTCGCCGCGGGCGTGATTCTCCCCCTCGACCGGGCCCAGGCCAACTACCTGCTCAATGTGCTGCGCCGCGGACCGGATGATCCGGTGCTCGTCTTCAACGGACGCCATGGCGAATGGCGAGCCCATCTGGTCCAGACCGGGCGGAAGGGGGCCGATCTGCACGTTGCGGCGCAGACGCGCCCGCAGCCGGAGCGCGCCGACCTGCATTATCTCTTCGCACCGCTGAAGAGCGCCCGCCTGGATTATCTCGCGCAGAAGGCGGTGGAGATGGGCGCCGGCACCATTCGGCCGGTCATCACGCGGTTCACGCAGGGTGACCGCGTTAACATGGACCGGCTGCGGGCCAACGCCGTCGAGGCTGCCGAGCAATGCGGCATTCTGGCAATTCCCGAATGCCCTGAGCCCGAGCGACTCGCGCCGGCGCTCGCGGCGCTCGCGCCCGAGCGGCTTCTGGTGTTCTGCGACGAGGACGCTCCGGTCCGCGATCCCGTGCAGGCCCTGCGGGCGGCCGGCAATCCACCGGACTCGGTGCCGCTCGCCGTGCTGGTCGGTCCGGAAGGCGGCTTCTCGGCCGAGGAGCGGGCGTTGATCCGGGCGCGGCCGAACACCGTCGCGCTTTCCCTGGGGCCGCGCATTCTGCGAGCCGACACGGCCGCCGTCGCCGTCCTGGCGTTGGTGCAGGCGGTGCTGGGTGACGCGCGTTGAGGCGGCGCTGGACCAATCCATGTGCGCGGGCGCACATAGAGGCCTCGGCGAGGGCGATTGTTTCCTACGATCAGACGTGAAGCGGGGCACCTGCCGAGGCCGCCGCGTTGTGGGTTCCCGGCGGCTCGATTATGTCCCGGAGCGGACGCCGCCTGCGCCACGTGCTCATCGGGGTCGGGGGCGGGTGTCCGCCCGGATCCCGTTCGCAAGGGCGGGTTTGTACCGGGTGGATCCGCCGGAGTAGTTCGGCGCGCCCATTCCCAGGCACAGGTCAGACGCGGGCAGGCAGCGCATGGCGCGCGACAGCAACGATACCACGCCGCTCACCACGCGCGCCGAACTGGTCGAATGGTTCGCGGCGGGCGAGAAACCGCGCGCGCGCTTCGCGATCGGCACCGAGCACGAGAAGATACCGTTCTACCGGGAGAACCGGGCACCGGTTCCCTATGAGGGCGGCAACGGCATCCGAGCGCTTCTCGAAGGGCTTGCCCGCGAGACCGGCTGGGAACCGATCCTCGATCTCGGCAACATCATCGGCCTGTCGGCGGAGGCGGGCGGCGCGATCTCGATCGAGCCCGGCGGCCAGTTCGAGCTGTCCGGTGCGGCGCTTCCCGACGTACATGCCACCGCGGCGGAACTCGCCACGCATCTCGCTGCCACCAAGCGGGTAGCCGATCCCCTGGGCATCGGCTTCCTGACGCTGGGCATGAGCCCGAAATGGCGGCGGGATGAGACTCCGGTCATGCCCAAGAGCCGCTACCGGATCATGGCCGGCTACATGCCGAAGGTCGGGTCCCTCGGCCTGGACATGATGCTGCGTACCGCCACCGTGCAGGTGAATCTCGACTTCGCCTCCGAGGCCGACATGGTGCGCAAGATGCGCGCATCCCTGGCGCTGCAGCCGGTGGCCACCGCACTCTTCGCCAACTCGCCCTTCACCGACGGCCGGCCGAACGGCTTCCTCTCCCGCCGGTCCGAGATCTGGCGCGACACCGATGCCGATAGGACCGGGATGCTTCCCTTCGCGTTCGATTTGGGGTTCGGCTACGAGGCCTATGTCGATTGGCTGCTCGACATGCCGATGTACTTCGTCAAGCGGGGCGACACCTACCACGATGTGTCCGGCGCCTCGTTCCGCGATCTGATGGCCGGCAACCTGCCGCAACTCCCCGGCGAATTCGCGACGGTATCGGACTGGGCTAACCACGCCTCCACCGCCTTCCCCGAGGTGCGGCTCAAGCGCTTCCTGGAAATGCGCGGCGCCGATGTCGGCGACCCGGGCATGATCGCCGCCCAGGCGGCCTTCTGGGCCGGGCTCCTCTACGACGAGGTCGCCCTCGATGCGGCGCTCGACCTCGTGAAGGGGTGGAGCACGGCCAACCGCGAGGCCGCGCGGGCAACCGCGCCGCGCCTCGGCCTCGCAACCCCGGTGGCCAACACCACGCTCGGTGCTGTCGCCGCCGAGGCCCTGGCCATCGCCCGAGCGGGACTGCGGGCACGCGGCCGCCGCGACGCCGAGGGGCGGGACGAGGCGATCTACCTGCAACCCCTCGAGGCTATCGTCGCAGCGGGCCGGACCAGAGCCGAGGATCTGCTCGCTGACTATGAACGCCGCTGGGGCGCCTGCGTGCGTCCGGCCTTCACCGAATGCGTCTTCTGAGCGCCGTCTGACTGATCGCGGAAGCCGAAGCGAATCGCGGTCCGAACGTGCTAATGGAACGTTCCATCGGGCCTCGAGCCCTGGAGGGTCCGTATCGTGATTCGCATCCTTGCCCTCGTCCTGCTTGGGATGGCTTCCTTGTCTGCAGGAGTGGATGCAGGTCAGGCCGCTGACTTAGGGCGCTTCGAGGCTCCCGGTCCGTCGCCAACGGCTGGCCGCTGGCATAACGGACGCGGCGGCCGCATCGCGGTCACCGTGGCCGCACGCGGCCGGCCGCAATACAGCTATTACGGCGAGTACGGCTATCCCGCACCATTCGGCTACGGCTACGCCTACGCCCCGGTGCCGAGCCACGGCTTCGACTATGGCTATTCGGGCCCGCGCTATGCCTGGACTGCGCCGGACCGCTATTATGGACCGGCCTTCGGCTATTACGAATGGTGAGGATGGCGGCTGGCGTTGCGACGCGGGGATGCCTATGACGCGCCGGGAGCCGGCCTCAGCGCTGGCTCGGGAGCTTCCGGCGTGCGGGATGAGGATGCGGACTGCGTCGATCTCGACCTCAGCGGCCTGAAATGTCCGCTCCCGGTTCTGCGCACGCGCAAGGTCCTGCGCAGCCTCGCAGGCGGCCGAACCCTCGTGGTGACCTGCACCGATCCACTGGCCGCCCTCGACATCCCGAACCTCGTGCGGGAGGAAGGCGCCCGCCTCGACGCCGTCGAGCGGCTCGAGGGGCCGCTTGAGCGACGCCTGCGCTTCCGCATCACCCTGTCCGCAAGGCCGCCGCATTCCTGAACGATCCGTCAGCCTTCCGGAAGCAAGGTGGGATTGGCATGGCAGCGAGGATCGGGGGCGTGCGCCTCGTACACGACGGTTGGGCGCGCTACCTCGTCGCCGAGGTGATGCAGGAGGATGGGACCCGCATCACGCGGGAGATGGAGGATCACGGCCGCGCGGTTGCGGTGCTCCCCTACGATCCGGAGCGTCGGGTCGCCACGCTTGTCTCGCAGTTCCGGGCGCCGGTCCTCTATTCCGGCGGACCACCGAGCCATATCGAGGTGCCGGCCGGTCTCCTCGATGAAGGTGACTCCGCGGACGAGGCGCGGCGCGAGGCGATGGAGGAGACGGGCTTGCGCCTGAGCCAGCTCGACTTCGTTGCCAGCACCTGGTCGATGCCGGGGATCTCCACGGAGCGGATGGACCTGTTCCTCGCTGCCTATGGCGAGGCCGACCGGACCGGGACCGGCGGCGGATTGGCCGCAGAGGGCGAGGCCGTGGCGGTGCACGAGATCCCGCTGCCGGAACTGGCCGCCATGGGGCGCCGTGGGGCGATCACCGACATGAAGTCGCTGACGCTGCTGTTCGCGCTCCAATTGCAGCGGCCGGACCTCTTCGCAGAGAGTCGCTGAGGTCAGTTTGCGCTTCGCCGCGTCCGATCCTGCAGGGCGAGGCCGATGAAGCGCCAGGACTTGATGAAGTAGCGGCGGAACAGCCGCCGCGGCGCCTGCAGGAATCGGTAGATCCACTCGAGGCCGAGACGCTGCATCAAGTCCGGCGCACGCGGCAGGAACCCAGCCGCGACGTTCAGGGCGTCGCCCACGCAGAACACCACCGGTTCGCCGAGCGCTTGGCCGTGCCGGTCCACCCAGATCTCGGATTTGGGGGCGCCGACTCCCATCACCAGCAGCGTGGTCCCGTGGGCACGGATCCGCTCTGCCAGGGCGCGGCTGTAAGCCGGATCGTTCTCGAAACCGAAGGGCGGCACCGCACTGGCCACGGCTCCAGATGGAAGGCCCGCTGCTTGAAGCCGGGTGGCAAGCGCGTCAGCCGCATCCTGGCGGGCGGAGACGAAGAACACCCGCTGCGCGAAGTTCGGCGGATCAGCCAGGATGCAGCCCAGGAGATCGTGGCCCGTGATCCGATGCACGGGCTGGCCGCAGGCCTTCCGAGCCAGCCAGACCAGGGGCATCCCGTCGAGGGTCCTGGCCGCGGCGCGCGCGTAGGCCTCGCGGAACAGGGCATTCTCGCTGAGCTGGACGATATGATCGACATTCGCCGTGACGATCATCCGCGGCCGGCCGTCCCGCCGGGCCGCGATAGCGGCTAAGAGGGCCTCTGCGGAACCGGTATGGAATCGATATCCGAAGAGCGCGACGGTCGTGGCCGCCTGCGGCGACCCGGATGCCGTGGTAGCCGGGGCGCTCATTGTCTGTGCCTCCCCGCGGACCGGATCCACGGCGCCCAGGTAGAGACCGATCTCCCCGATGTCACGCATCGGCGGCCCGGAAGCTCGCAGCCGGCCGGGTGGCGGCGCGCCGATGGCGGCGGCGGTCGCTGTCGGCGCCGAGGAGCAGGGCAATGCCGGCGCCGAGGAGCAGGCCCAGGACCAGGGCCACAGGCAGGACGATCTTGGGTGAGGGCGGGAAGGTCCGCTGGCGCGCCGGCGTCGCGGCCGAGATGATCCGGACGTTGGTGGTGTTGAGCCGCTCCTGCTCGCTCGCCTCGCGGGCGCGCTTCAGGTAGGCCTCGTAGATGCCGCGGCGGGCATCGAGGGTCCGCTCCAGCTCGCGCAGGCCGACATAGGCCCGGTCGCTGGTCGCCGTCTCGTTCTTCACCCGGTCGAGACTGGCCCGGATCGCCGCCTCGCTGGCGGCGGCGCGGTCGTAATCCTTCTGAGTCGTCTCGATGATCCGCTCCTTCTCGCGCTGGATCAGGCGCTGCAGGTCGCGCTGCTGGGCGTATTGCTCGGCCATGGCCGGGTGGCGCTCGCCGAGGCGGGTGGCGAGTTCCGCGGTGTTGCGGGACAGCGTGGCATATTGCTGCCGCAGAGCCTGCATCTCGAGGGATTGCAGCATCTCCGGCAAAGCGGTGCTGGGATCGGACGAGCGCATCCGGCGCGCCTGATCGAGCCGCGACTTCGCCTCGGCCGTTTTGATGGAAGCGGTGACGAGCTGCTGGTTCAGGTCGCCGAGCTGCTGGTCGGTGAGCAGGCGGCCGCTGGCGGCCACGAGCTTGTGATCCTCGCGGTAGCGGACCACGGCGCCCTCTGCTTGCTCGACGTCTCGCTTCAGGCTGTTGAGCCGCCCGGCCAGGGCCTCGGAGGCGCGGCGCGCGGTCTCGGTGCGGGCTGCGGCCTCCTCGGCGAAGTACGCGTCGCCGATGGCATTGGCGATGCGGGCGGCCTTCTCGGGATCGCGGGACTGCACCGAGACGTCGATCACGAACGTCCGCTCGGCCCGCCGGACGCTGAGCCGGTTCTGCAGCGTGTCGAGGGCGGTGTTGACGGGGTCGCGGCTCGCCGGCGGGGGCAGCATGCCAAGGGCGCCCTTGATCCAGGTGAGAGTCGGGTTGTCGCCGTCCGGCAGGACGAACTCCTCGTCCTGATCGAGACGGAGCTTGGCGATCACGCGGCGCAGGACGCTGTCGGACTGGATCACCCGCACCTGGCTCTCGGCGATCGAGACGCCGCTGTCGGCCTGGGGCTGGCGCGCATTCACGTCGTTCTCGACGACCCGCAGGTCGCTGGGATCCACGAGAACCTGGATGCTGGATGTATAACGCGGCGGGATCAGGCCGAGCAGGGCGACCGCCACGGCGACCATGAACAGGCCGCCCAGCACGATGAAGCCGCTGCCGCGCCACAGGCGCCGCAGGATCACGCGGCTGTCCGGCGACGGCGTGACCTGCGGCAGCACCATCCGGACGGGCTGGTCGCCGCTCATCCGTGTCGAGAAGTCGAACATACGCCTCGCTCCCTGACCTGCCCGGGCGGAGACCACCGCCCGTCGCCCCCTGCATCGCCCGTCCCCTTTCTGACCAGCTTCGTGCCGATCCGGAACAGGTGCTCGCCCGAGGCGTCGCCTTCTTCGGGAGCCCAGCAATCAGCATACCGGACCAGTCGTATCGCCCCGATGTGGCTCTTGCGTCAGGAAGCCCGCAGATATCGCTTACCGATGCGATCATGAGTGTCACGATAACAGAGCACTTAAAGTTTCCGATTTGCTGGGGACGACGTGAGCCACCTCAGGCGCTGCCACCCTGTGCGACAATTGACTCCAGCGCCGCGTATGCGGTCGGATCGCCCGCCAGGAACCGTTGGAAGCGCCGGCCGTCCTCGGCCGCGGTCGCGTTCCACCCGGCCACGTTGGCCCGGCTCGCCGCCGCCGCGCGGGCCGGGCCGCCATCCCGAAGCCAGGCGCCGACGGCCCGGGCTGCCCCGTCGGGATCCTCCGGCCGGATGAGCAGGCCGGATGTCCCCAGCACCTCGCGGAACACCGGGTCATCCGGCGCCACGACCGGCAGGCCGCCATGCTGGACTTCCAGCAGCGGCAGGCCCAGCCCCTCCGCCTTGGAGGTGGAGACCAGCAGGTGGCACGACCCGGCGAGGGCACGCAGCTCTGCGTCGGCGAGGTACCCGTGCCGGTGCAGGAATGGCGGCGGCGCCTCCAGGAAGGCATGCCGTCCCCAGCCGACCCGGCCGACGAGGTGGAGTTCCGCAGGGATGCCGGCGCGGATCAGCGCCGCCGTCAGGGCGAGGGTCGCCGGATAGTTCTTGCGCGGCTCGATGGTCCCGATGGCGAGGAGCCGCAGCGTTCCGCCCGGCCCGTAGGCCGCCGGTCCCGGCAGGTCGCCAAGGCCGAAGGCGTCGCGGACGGGGGGCCGCAGCAGGGCGACGCGGGCGCGCGCCGCGCAGAGCGCGCGCACGGCCGCGCCGGTGGTGCGGCTGTTGACGAACAGGTTCGGGCACCAGCGCAGGGCGAGGGCGAAGCTCGGGCTCATGTAGATTCGGCTGCGCAGGCTCAGATCCGCCTTCCGCGTCAGAAGGAACGTGTCGTGGACGTAGAGCAGGCACCGCGCCGCCGCGACGGCGCAGAGAGGCCCCGGTGGGAAACCCGGGAACAGGAACAGCGCGTCCCGGTCCAGGAGCGCCCGCGCGGGGAGGCCGACTTGCTGCGCGGCGATCATGTCCGGCAGGGAGCCGGCGGTCACCGGCCGCACCGTGTGCGGAGCGAGCCTGTCCGGGGCGAAGAGGTCGAGGGTGACCCGCTCGATCCCCGTGACATGGGCCCGCAGATGGGTCTGGTCGAGGTAGATCCGCCGCCGCACCATATCGGGATTCGCCTTGCCGGCCGTCATGGCGCACGCCGCCGCAGCGCGCCGGCAAGATAGAGGCACCGGCGCACGAAGAGCGGCATCCGGCGCCCGAACATCATCTGTTTGGCCCGCCGCAGCCGGCGCACGAGCGGAGGCGAGACCGCCGGAACGGTGCCGGTCGCGCCTGTCTGCAGATCGGCCGCGAAGGGGAAATGCCCGAGCATCGCGGGTGCGAAGCGTGGATGGGTCGCGCGGTCCGGCAAGCCCTGTCGCCGGAACACCGCCTCCAGGGACAGCGCCGCCGCGGCCGGGCTGTAGCGGCTCTCGAGGGCGATGCGCGCGAAGGCTCCGAGCCGCGTGCGGGCCTCCCGGTCACCGACCAGGGCGGCCAGGGCTTCGGTGAGGGCGCCCGGCCGCGTCGGCACGAGGCGGCCGGATACGCCGTCGATCACCGCCGAGGTCAGCCCTGAGGTGCGATAGGCCAGGGTCGGCACGCCGCACAGGCCGGCTTCGATGGGCGTCTGCCCAAGAGTCTCGTGACGGCTCGCGGTGACGTGGAGGTCGCAGGCGCCGTACCACGCCGCCAGCACCGCCTCGTCCGCGATGAGGCCGGGCGCGAAGAGGTTCGCGACGCCGAGCCGGGCCGGATCGTCGAGCCGGCCGATCGCCACCACGCCGACGCCCGGCCCCGCTACGGCCTGCAGCGCCGCCCGGAGATCGGCAAAGCCCTTGTCGGGCCCGTCGACGATCACCGAGGAGACAAGGATCAGCACGTCGTCGGGCGGCAGGCCGAGGCGGCCGCGTAGCTCCGCGCGAGCACCGGGCCGGAACACGGCGGTCGGGAAGGCGAGGCGGATCGGCTCGACCACAGTTCCGGGCGGCGCGAGTTCGCGAGCCCGCGCCAGCGTCCAGTCGGAATTGGCGAGCAGCCAGGGAGCCGGTGATGGGGTCGCGGATACCCCTGCGTCGCCGGCCAGCACCGCGCGCTTGCGGCCATGCATGTCGGCGATCCGGCCGGGGGCCAGCTGCGGGTATTCGTCCGGGCTGGGGCAGGCCGCATCGCAGCCGATCGCGGCGCGTCCGCATGCGCGCGGATGGGCGCACCGGCCCGTGAGAGGGAAGAGGTCGTGCAGAACGAGGCCGACCGGTCCCTGTCGGGCCAGACGGCCGACGACGTCGAGGCTGCGGGTGGCGCCGTGCAGGTTGCCGGCGAGGACGAGATCCGGGGCGGCCTCCGCGATTGCCGCCTCCGCCCGGGGGAAGACGTCGCGCCACTCGGCAGCTTCGGGGCGGCCGCTCAGGATGATCTCCGCGACCCGATGACCCGCGAGGGTCAGCGCCTCCGCGAGCCGGCGCTGGGCCACGCCGGCGCCGCCCTGGGTGCCCGTCCCGGTGAGCGACACGATCGACAGGCCGTTGCCGGGCGGAGGCACATCCGCATGCAGCCTGTGGAGGAGCGCCGGACGGCCGATCAGGCTCCGCCGGTTCCCGGCGGTCCTCGACCAGGCGGTCGCTTCATGCAGCATACCGTCGGCGTCGAGGACCGCGTGGGTAGCCACGGCGTTACGCCGCCAGAGGATCCCGCCGCCCGCGGACAGGCGGCCGCCGATCACCTCCGCAGGACCGGGTCCGTCGAGGCCGCGGACGGCGTCGTCGAACAGGACGCGCAGCCCAGCGACCGCGTCGCCATCGGTGAGCGATGCCTCCAGCGCCAGCGCGATCAGCGCCCCCGGGGCGAGCAGGTCGCCGGCGCTGAGCCAGAGCAGGTGGTCCGGACCGGGATCGGCCAGGATCCGCTCCACGGCGGCGCGGGCGGTTCCCGGCGCCAGCACGTCGTGCCGGAGTTCCGGATAGTCCTGACGCAGGACCGACGCGACGGTCCCCGTCGGCGCCGCGCCCGCCCGGGCCACCGTGACGATCCGGATCCGCGGCCATGGGCGCCCGTCGGGCAGCGACGCCGGACGAGCAGGGCCGGGGGCTTGGCGCCCGAACGGCCAGCCGGCGACGCCGTGGGCAGGCGATGAGATGTCTGCGGCGTCGGTCAAGGCGGCTCTGACGGCGGCTCGGGTCTCGTTCGGGGCGGCAGCGTGGACGGGAAGGTTGAAGATTGCCTCTCGGTGCCGGCGGCGTGTCAGCCGTCCACGCGGATCCGGGCCGGGCCGGCCGCGATCCGGCCGATGCGGGCGGCTGCCGGGTAGCCGGCCTCGCGGATGCGCGCGAGGATCGCCTCGGCCCGGTCGGACGAGCAGGTCACCAGCAGGCCGCCCGAGGTCTGTGGATCGGTCAGGAGGTGGCGGCGCCAGTCCGGGAAGTCCTCCGGCAGGTCGACCGCCTCGCCGAACGCCGCCCAGTTCCGGTGCGAGGCGCCGGTGACGGCGCCGGCGCGCGCCAGCGCCTCCGCCTGCGGCAGCAGGGGGAGTGCATCGGCCTCGAGGGTGAACGTGAGGCCGGCGCCGCGGGCGATCTCCAGGCCGTGACCCAGGATGCCGAAGCCGGTCACGTCGGTGAGGGCGTGGACGGCGGGATCGGCCGCCAGTTCGGGTCCGATCCGGTTGAGCAGGGTGGTGGTGGCGATGAAGTCGCGGTAGCCGGCCTCGTCGAGGGTCGCCCGCTTGATCGCCGCCGAGTAGACTCCGACCCCGATCGCCTTGGTGAGCAGGACGACGTCTCCGGCCATCGCGTCGGCGTTGCGCCGCACCGCCTCCCGGCGGCAGGTGCCGATCACCGCGAGCCCGTAGATCGGCTCGGGCGCGTCGATCGAGTGGCCGCCCGCCACCGGGATGCCGGCCTCGGCGCATGTCTCGGCGCCGCCCCGCAGGATCCGCGCAACGACCTCCGGGTCGATCTTGCCGAGCGGCATGCCGAGGATCGCGAGCGCCAGGATCGGGCGGCCGCCCATGGCATAGACGTCCGAGATGGCGTTCGTCGCAGCGATCCGGCCGAAATCGACGGGGTCGTCCACCATCGGGGTGAAGAAATCCGTGGTGGCGATGATGCAGGTGCCGTCTTCCAGCTCCCACACGGCCGCATCGTCCGCGGTCTCGTTGCCGACGAGGAGCCGTTCGAACGGGCCGGCCGCCGGCTGCTGGGCGAGGAGCTGGCGCAGGGTGGCGGGGTCGAGCTTGCAGCCGCAGCCGCCGCCATGGGCAAGACTGGTCAGGCGGGGGGCATCGGTCATCGCTGATCTCCGTTCCGGACGTCCTGGGCCGTTCCCGAGTCAGTACCGCGTCGTCAGCGCGTTGAGCCAGTCCGGGGAGGCCGCGACGGCCGCAGCCTCGACCCGCTTGTCGAGCCCTGTCAGCACCAGCAGGCCGAGCAGCACCATCACGGCGCCCAGAGCGGACTTCGCGGCCCGTCCGGCCGCGGCGAGGCCGCTGCGCCAGCGCAGCAGCGCCTGGCGGGAGACGAAGCCCAGGAGCATCAGGGGGGCCGCGGCCCCGATCCCGAAGGCCAGCATCGTCAGGGCGACGCTCCCGAGATGCTCGCCCCGGGCCGCCATCAGCGAAGCGGCGCCGAGCGTCGGTCCCACGCAGGGGCTCCAGGCGGCGCCGAGCAGCAGGCCCACCGCGAATTGGCCGGACAAGCCCCCCGCGCCGAAGCCGCCGAAGCGTTCCTCGGCCCAGGCTCCGACCGGACCAGCCGCCGTCGCGACCCCGGCCTGCAGCCGCGGCACCATCAGCACCACGCCCAACAGCACGAGGAGCACCGCGCCGGCGCTCCGGAACACGTCGCCGTCCAGGCCGAGGGTGAACCCGATCGTGGCGACGAACAGCCCGATCGCCGTGAAGGCGATCGAAAGCCCGGCGGCGAGCGCCACCGGGCCGAGGCGATGCTCCGCGGCCGCGGTGCCGAGCACGATCGGGATCAGCGGCAGCACGCAGGGCGAGAGCACCGACAGGAGTCCGGCCAGGAAGGCGAATCCCACCGTTCCGAGCATACCCTCGCGCTCCCGATCCCGCTCGCCGGGCGGAGGTCTCGGCCCTGCCGCGCGGGCCGTCAACGCGCCAGGCGGACGCGGGGCCGCGGGAACAAGGCGGCCGCCGGCCGATTTCGGCGGCAGTCCCGTGGCGTTCCCGGGCGAGGCGGAGCAGACCGGTGGCCATCTTCTTCACGGGCGACACGCATTTCGGCGATCCGCGGGCGCTGCGCTTCGACCACCGGCCCTATCCGGATCTCGCGGCCCACGATGCCGGGCTGATCGCGGCCTGGAACGCGGCGGTCGCGCCCGGCGACACGGTCTGGCACCTCGGCGACTTCGCCCTCGGGCCGAGCGGCGCCCGGATCCGCGAGATCCTCGCCGGCCTGAACGGCGAGAAGCACCTGATCGTCGGCAACAACGACGGGCCCGATACCCTCGACGCGCCCGACTGGGCCTCGGTGCGGCACTACGCGGAAGTCGCGGTCGAGGGGCGGATGGTGGTGCTCTGCCACTACGCGTTCCGCACCTGGAACGGCATGAGCCGGGGTGCCCTCAACCTCCACGGGCACAGCCACGGCAAGCTCAAGCCGATGCCGAAGCAGTACGATGTCGGCGTCGACCCGATGGGGCCGGCCCCGGTGCCGCTCGCCGCGATTCTGACCTCCCGCCTGCGCCGGAAGCGGTGATTCGGGTCGGAACTTTCACATGAGCTTCACCGTTTCAGCGGACAGAGAGGGAGTGGACCCGTGCCGCTCCGAGAAACCAGGTCGATCCGCCTACGGATCGACCTTCACAAGCCGTGTGTGAGTGTTCCCGTGAGTGCCATGTCGGCCACTCTGACCCGTTGCCTCGCCAGCCTTCTGGCAGGCCTCGCCCTGACTTCCGCGGCGTCGGCTGTGCCGGCCTGCATCGAAGCCCAGCGCAAGGTCGACGAGGCCAATGCCCTGCGCTTTCAGGCGCGTCAGGAAGCCCGCCTGGGCAATCATGACCGCGTCTGCGACACGCTCGACGAGGTCGGCGACCGCTACGACGATGCCCGCGACGCATTCGAGCGATGCGGCGAGGGCGTCGTGGCGATCGATCTCCGCAGCGAATTGCGGGGCCTGCGGATCGCCAAGAAAATTAACCGCTGCGATTGATCGGGTGCGCGCCCGCACCTCGGACACCCCGTTCCTGCAGCATCACCCCGATACGCGCGACACAGGTCGCCGAAAAGGTTCTGCGCCCATGACCCCCGCCACGCTTTCGAACGAGATCGAGCCCGCCGTGACCCGCACGGGCCCGTCCTTCGCGGCCGCCCTCTGCGGCTTCGTCAGCACCACCGTCGCGACGACGATGCTGCTCATGCTGATCGGCACGTTCTGATCACGGCGCGACCGACCAGAACCGCTGGCGGTTGAACAGCATATCCTGGGAGCCGACCTTCGGAGCCGGCTCCGTCCGCCGTCCGCAATCGGGCTCGGACGGCTTCGTGACCGCCGCGAGGGTCGTCGGAACCGCCGCGGGAACCAGGCCGAGGCGGGCCTGAACCTCCGGCTGCCGTGCTGCCGCGATGGTCAGCACGCAGGCGATCAGACCGCCGGCCACAGTTCCGAGAACGAAATTCAGCATCGGGGTTGGGATCCGGGGGCCGAGCCCTTGGGGCCACACAGCGTGGTTGATAACCAACCCGGCGGCATCATGGCGGATCTGACGCTCACGCGCTTTTAACTCCTGGTCTGCGACAGCTACGCGCCAGCTTGCCGCCCAGGCAGGCCCGACGACGGGGCTGGACCGCCGATGAACTACGCCGCCAACGCCTACGCCAAGACCTCCCACAGCGCGCTGACGCCCCGCGAAGCCGAATCCGCGGTCCTGCTGAAGGCGGCGCAGAAGCTGCTCGGTGCCAGTCAGGGCCTCGCCACCGGCGATGCCGGACGCATCAACGAGGCCCTGACCTACAACCAGCGCGTCTGGACGCTGCTGACCTCGGAGGCGACGTCCGACGAGAACCCGCTTCCCAGTGACGTCAAGCAGGGCGTCGGGCGCCTGGGCGTGTACGTGCTCCAGAGCTGCATCGACGCAATGATCGCGCCGACGCCGGAGAAGATCGCCACTTTGGTGTCGATCAACAACCACATCGCCGCGGGCCTCCAGGGCAATCCCGGCTGAGGCCTGGCGCCTCTCAGGGAACCGCCGGAGCCTGTGCCTCAGCCTCGGGGACCGCGCCGGCGGTCTCCCATTCCACGAGCTTGCGGCTCAGCTTGAGCGCCCGGTAATACTCGCCGGCCTCGACGGCCTCCGCGATGGCGGCGATCTGCGCGGCTGCGGCCGGCGCGAGCCCGAGCAGATCCGTCGCCTGCCGGAAGAACAGGTCGATGCCCGGCGTCGGATCGTCGGCGAGGTAGATGACCGTCAGCGTCAGGTGAAGACGCTTGCAGACGGTGTCGGCCTCGGTCTCCGTGATGATCTCGCTCTCGCGCAGGAACTTGCACTGCGTCTCGATCAGGAAGGTCGAGCGCCGGTCGCCGTTGCGCAGCAGCGCGCCGTTGATGATCAGCCGCTCGAACGGCTTGAGTTCCAAGCGCAGGGGCATCGGGCGTTCCTTTCTAGAAGACCCGGCCATCTCATGCGCGAACCGTTAACGCTTTGAGAACTCCCATCCTGCGCGCCGCCGTTGCGGTCGCGGGCGATGGTGATAAACTCAGACAAATCAAGTCGCGACGGATGTGGCGAGGAGGTCCGATGACGGCTCGACCCGATCAGCGTGCCCGGTATCCGAGCCTCGCCGGCAAGCGCGTTCTGGTCACCGGCGGCGCCTCGGGGATCGGGGAGGGGCTTGTCGACGCTTTCGTCGGGCAGGGCGCGCGGGTCCTGTTCTGCGATATCGCGGAGGATGCGGCCCGCGCCCTGGTGGCGCGTGTCGGGCCGGGAGCCGTGCACGCGCCGCTCTACCGGCACTGCGACCTGACCGATGTCGAGGCGGTCCGCACGCTGGTCGCGGAGGCGGATACGGTCCTGGGCGGCCTCGATGTCCTGATCAACAATGCCGGAAACGACGACCGCCACAGCCTCGCGGAGGTGACACCCGCCTACTGGGATGACCGGATGGCGGTGAATCTGCGCCATCTGTTCTTCGCCGCCCAGGCGGCGATTCCGGCGATGCGGCGCGCGGGCGGCGGCGTGATCCTCAATTTCGGATCGATCAGCTGGCATCTCGGGCTCAAGGAGATGCCGCTCTATCAGACCGCCAAGGCGGCGATTGAGGGCATGACCCGCGCCCTGGCCCGCGACCTCGGCCGCGATAACATCCGGGTGGCGACGATCGTGCCCGGCAGCGTCCAGACGCCCCGCCAGGAGAGATGGTACACGCCGGAGGGCGAGGCGGAGATCGTCGCCGCACAATGCCTCGACGGCCGGATCCAGCCGGCCGATGTCGCCGCCTTGGTCCTGTTCCTGGCCTCGGACGATGCCCGGATGTGTACGGGCCATGGCTATTTCGTGGATGCCGGCTGGCGCTGAGCAGGGCGGGTCAACGCACCGGCGCGGCCCCCGCCGCCGACCGCGCCGGCCTGTCCCGGCGCCGCAGGAGGCGACCGTCGGTGGCGGCGAGACCGACGGCGAACACGACCATGCCGGACAGGTGGCGGGCGTCCACACGCTTACCGAGGACCAGCGCACCCGACAGGATCGCCGAGACCCGGACCAGGACGGTGACCCGCGACAGGTTCGTCGCGCCCGCCCGCGCCCGGATCCGGAAATAGACGACATAGACGAGGTTTAGGGCGAGCGCGGCGATCCCGACCCGGCGGAGCACCAGGGTCAAGGGCGGCAGTGCCGAAAGGGCGACGCCCGCGAAGAAGAACGAGCCACCCCACAGGACCGAGAGACCGACCAGCACCGCCCGGTCGGACGTGGACATGCTCGGATGACCGGCGGGTCGCATGACGAAGCTTCTGGAGAACAGGGCTCATGCTGCGACGGTATCTGGCCCGCCAGCATCCCGATTCCTGCTCTGGAACCGGCCGCGGCGGCGTGTCGATCCTCGATCCCGGGACCCACGAAGGAGGGGCCGTGCCAGAGGCCGATGAATAGACTGGACTTTCCGACGCCTCCTCATCCCGTCGTCCCGGAGCCGCGCAGGGGAAGCCGGGATCCAGCCACGCCGACGTGCCAGAACAGGGCGCCGTCGGTGGGGCTGGGTTCCGGGCTCGCCTTCGGCGGCCCGGAATGACGGCGCGGCGCATTCGGTGCGAGACAGTGACGCGCGGAGTAGTCTTGCCGTTTGTGACGCCCCGAACCGGCAGAGGAGGGCGCCACTTCCCGGCAGCCCCCGAGGACGCTGTCCTTTGAACCCGCACCCGCGCACAGGCGCGGCCTTCGAGTGCCGAAGGCCGACGCGTCAGCCGCGCAGGGCCGGACGACTCAGTCGCACGTCTCTTTCTTCACGGTCTTCGAGTCGCCCATGTCGTTCTCCTTGCGCACCGTCTTGGTCACGCAGCCGTCGCCATGCTCATGAACGGTCACGGACTTGGACTCGGAGGCCGGACGATCGACGACGACGGCGGGCCGGTCGCGCTCGATGACGGTGGTCTGGGCCTGCGCGGCGGCGCCGAGGCTCAACAGGGCGGCGGTCGCGAGGAAGGTCATGCGCATGCTGAAACTCCAATACCGATTTCGGTACCGGGTAACGGCCATGCCAACTTGAGCGTTCCGCGGATTCTGAGGGCCGAAGGCGGGCCGAGCCCGTAGGAAACTTGGCTCGGCCCGCGCGCCGTTCGGCCTGAAGCGCAGCCGGAGCGACGGCGCTAAGGACCGCGGAACCGGCGCCGATTCAACCCCGGTGAACTACGTGCGCGGCCCAGCCGGGGCTCAGCCGCCCGTCATCGGCGGGAAGAAGGCGATCTCGCGGGCCCCCGCGATCGGCGCGTCCGGCTTGGCATGCGTCCGGTCGATCGCGGCCCGGACGACGCCCGGATCCTCGAAGGCGTAGGCATATTCCTCGCCCCGGCCCCGAAGCCACCCGACCAGATCGGCCACGGTGGCGACCTCCGGCGGCGGCGCCAGCTCCTCCTCGGGGCGGCCGATCCGCTCGCGGACCCAGGCGAAATAGACGAGCTTCATCGCATCACCGTAGCCAAGGCAGGGTCGGAACCGCGCATCCCGCGAGCAGATCCGTCAGCGCGGATCGTCGATGACGTGCTTGATCCCGGCCCGCATGTAGTCCCAGCCGGTCCAGAGCGTGAGCGCGGCGGCGAGCCACAGCAGCGTGAGCCCGATCGACTCGGTCCCGGGCAGCACCGTCTCGCCCGCCGGGCCGGCCACGAGGAAGCCGAGGGCCAGGAGCTGCACGGTGGTCTTCCACTTCGCGATCCTGCTGACCGGCACACCGACCTTCAGCTCGGCGAGGTACTCGCGCAGGCCGGAGACCAGCACCTCGCGACACAGGATCACGATCGCCGCCCAGATGTTCGGGCCGGCGATGGTGTGATCCGCCGCCAGCATCAGCAGGCAGGCCGAGACGAGAAGCTTGTCGGCGATCGGATCCAGCATCCGCCCGAGCGCCGAGCTCTGATGGTAGGTCCGGGCGACGTAGCCGTCCAGGTAATCGGTGATCGCAGCCGCGACGAACACGCCCAAAGCCGTCCACCGGGCGGTGTGGGATTCGGGCCAGAACAGAAGCGCGACCATCACCGGCACGGCAACGAGGCGCCCGTAGGTCAGGCAGTTCGCGAGCGTCCAGGCCGGCGACCGTCGTCGGGGAAGGACGGCGTTCATCGCTGGGGTGAAATCAGAGCGCGGCCCGGGCGTCAACGCCCCGGGACCGGGCTCGGCCATCGCGGCCGGGTTCTCAGGCGCCGGCATGGAAGAAGTCGTAGACCGCCCGCGCAGTGGCGGCGTTGACGCCCGGGGTCTTGGCCAGATCCTCGAAGGCGGCGCTCTGGATCGCCTTCACCGTCCCGAAGTGATGCAGCAGCGCGCGTTTGCGGCTTGGCCCGATTCCGGCGATCTCGTCCAAGGGGTTCCTCACCATCTCACGCTTCCGCTTGGCTCGATGGCTGCCGATGGCGAAGCGGTGCGCCTCGTCGCGGAGCCGCTGCACGAAGTAGAGCGTCGGATCGCGCGGCGGAAGCTTGAAGGGCGGCCGACCGGGCACGAAAAACGTCTCGCGCCCGGCATCCCGGTCGCGGCCCTTGGCGACGCCGATCAGCGGTACTCCCGAGACGCCGACCTCTTCCAGCGCCGCCCGCGCGGCATCGAGCTGGCCCTTGCCGCCGTCGATCAGCACGAGGTCCGGCCAGGCCGGAAACGCCTCGCTCTCCTCCGCCGGGGCCGGACCCGGCTCCGGCGCGCCGCCCTCGGCGGCCGCCGCATTCGCCTCGCGCTCGGTCCTCGGCGCCTCCTTCACGAGCCTCTTGAAGCGTCGCTGCAGCACCTCGCGCATCATGCCGTAATCGTCGCCCGGGGTGAGATCCTCGGACTTGATGTTGAACGTGCGGTAATGCGTCTTCATGAAGCCCGTCGGGCCGGCGACGATCATGCCCCCGACCGCGTTCGTGCCCATGATGTGCGAATTGTCGTAGACCTCGATTCGGCGCGGCGTTCGGCCGAGTGCGAAGGCCTGGCCGAGGGCTGTCAGCAGCTTGCCCTGGGAGGCCGTGTCGGCCAGGCGCCGGGCCAGGGCTTCCTTGGCGTTGCGCTGGGCGTAGTCGACGATGTTCTTCCGCTCGCCGCGGCTCGGCCTGTGGATCTCGACCCGGTACTCCACGCGGCTCGACAGCGCCGCCGCCACCAGCTCGGCATCCTCGATCGTGTGGCTCGTCAGCACGGTCCGCGGCGCCGGCTTGTCGTCGTAGAACTGGCCGATGAACGAGCCCAGCACCTCGTCGGGGGTCATGGTCCGGTCGGCCTTCGGGAAATACGCGCGGTTGCCCCAGTTCTGGAAGTTCCGGAAGAAGAACACCTCGATGCAGAACTGGCCGGCCTGCTCGTCGAGGGCGAACACGTCCGCCTCCTCGACGCCCTGCGTGTTGACCCCCTGAACGCCCTGGATCGCCGAGAGCGCGGCGATCCGGTCCCGGAAGCGGGCGGCGCGCTCGAATTCCATCGCCTCCGAGGCTGCCTGCATCTCGGTGCGCATCCGGTCTTTCACGGCATTCGACTTGCCCGCCAGGAACGCACGGGCGGAATCCGCCATGGCGGCGTAATCCTCCTTGGCGATCTCACCGGTGCAGGGGCCGGAGCAGCGCTTGATCTGGTAGAGCAGACAGGGCCGGGTGCGGTTCTCGTAGTAGCTGTCGGTGCAGGTGCGCAGCAGGAAGGCGCGCTGCAGGGCGTTCACCGTCCGGTTCACCGCCCAGACGCTGGCGAAGGGGCCGTAATAGTTGCCCTTCCGGCGCCGGGCGCCCCGGTGCTTGACGATCTGCGGGGCCGGGCCGTCGTCGGTGACCAGAATGTAGGGGAACGACTTGTCGTCCCGCATCAGCACGTTGAAGCGGGGCTTCAGCTGCTTGATCAGGTTGGCTTCGAGAAGCAGGGCCTCGGTCTCGGTCGCGGTTGTGACGAACTCCATCGCCGCCGTCTGCGAGATCATCCGGGCGATGCGGTTGGAGTGCGCCTGGCCCCGCGCGTAGGAGCCGACCCGCGCCTTCAGGTTTTTGGCCTTGCCGACGTAGAGGACGTCGCCGCGATGATCGAACATCCGGTAGACGCCGGGCGAGGTCGGCAGGGTCGACCAGAACCGGCGGATCACCTCGGTGCCGGCCTGGACGGCGCCCGGCTCAAAGTCGAAGTCGATCTCCGGCGCCTCCGAATCGGGGAGGCCGGCTTCCGGCTCGTCGGCGGTCTCGTCCCGCTCGGCGTCGCGGCCGTCGTCGAAGGTGTCGGGGGGCAGGTCTGTCAGGGCTCTGCGGCTCATACCGCAGATCTAAGCGTTCCGGACCGCCAGGGGGACCGGGGCGGCGACAAAAATCGCGCGCCCGGTCCGATCGGTCAATCGAACAGCGAGTCGATGTCGCTCTGGTCCACGTGGCCGATATCGTGGTCGAGCTTGGGCCCGTTGAGGAGCGAGCTCTCGTCGTCCAGGGAGGTCGGCACCGGCATGACGGTGATGAGCTCCTTGAAGCTGTCGAGCTCCGACCACGTGGCGATCAGCCGGTCGAGGTGCTCCTCGATGAACTTCATCACGCTGACGATCTTGGTGATCCGCTGGCCGGTCAGGTCCTGGAAGTTGCAGGCCTCGTAGGCGGTGATCACGCGCTCGAGGATCACGTCGACATGCGGCTTCACGCCGGGCGGCAGCGTCGCGGCGTTGAGCATGCCGGCGTGGCTCTCGATCTCCTCGATCGCGCCGAGCAGCTGCGTGGTGGCGCGCTCTGTCGAATCGACCACCGCATCGAGTTCGTCGGCCGCACGCCGCATGCCCTTGCCGGTATTCTCGGTCCGGTGCAGCGTCGCCAGCTCCGACTTGGTGCGGGTGATCGCCTCCTTCATCACGTCGAGTTCCGTGCGCATCGCCAGCGCCTCGTGCAGCTCGCGGCGACACGACTCGATGGTCTCGCTCGCGCTCATCTGCGTGACGCGGCGCAAGTCCTGGATGGCGCTGAAGATTTCCTCGAGTCGCGCGCTCGATGCGGTGAGGCCTGGCTCAGGCGGGGGAGCCACGGCAAGCCCGAGGCTGTCTTCGATGCGATAGCGCTTCTGGGTCATCGTCCGGGCGTGAGCGTTCGTGTTCGGTCGACGCAACTCTCTACCACATCGGTTAGCGGACTGTGACCGCCAAGCTTTTTCCGGGGCCTTGGCGCGTTCGATCGCGGGCGCGATGCGCGGCTTAACCCGCGATTCACGCTGGCGGCGTCTGACGCCGGAGAGGCCGTGCTTCCGAAGCAATTCACCACGTTCGTTCACCGGATTCGGTAAAATGCCGCGGGATTGTTCGCGGGCCGGGAGCACGAGCCCCGGCGCGGGAGCGTGCGGCGATGCGGGGTTCAGTCCGATTCGGAATGGGGGTGGCCGCGGCCGCACTCGTCTTGTGCAGCCCGGTGCAGGCGCAACAGGCGCGCTACGCCGAGGGCGGCTACGGCGGCGGCCTGATCGAGTACCTCGTCACCGGCCAAGCGGGCGGGGGCGGGCGCGCCTGGCCGCGGCGCTCCGCGGCGCCGCAGCGGGTCGCGGCCTATTCCGGCGACCTTATTCCGGCCGAGCCGGAGCCCGCCCAGGCCTACGGCCAAGCGTCCGGACAGGCCTATGGACAGGCTTACGGCGCGCCGCCCGCGGTCGCTTACGGAGCGCCCCAGGCGGATCCGAGCCGGATCGCCCGCGCGGTCGCACCCGAATACCAGCGCCAGGAAGTCGCCTTCGCGGGGCGGCAGAAGCCCGGCACGATCGTGATCGACACCGCCGCCAAGCACCTCTATCTCGTGCAAGGCGGGCAGCGCGCCCTGCGCTACGGGATCGGCGTCGGCCGGCCCGGCTTCGCCTGGAGCGGACTCAAGACGGTCAGCCGCAAGGCCGAATGGCCGGACTGGACGCCGCCGCCCGAGATGCTCGCCCGCCGCCCCGATCTGCCGCGCCACATGGCCGGCGGGCCGGAGAACCCGCTGGGCGCCCGCGCCCTGTATCTCGGCTCGTCGCTCTACCGCATCCACGGCACCAACGAGCCCAACACGATCGGGCAGTCGGTCTCGTCGGGCTGCATCCGGATGATGAACGACGACGTCATCGACCTCTACGACCGCGTGCCGGTGGGCGCGCGCGTCGAGGTGCTCTGAGCGCCCGTCGGCGCCGCCCGATCGCGGGCCCGCCTCATCCGGATACGGGAAGGCCCGGCCGCGCCTGACGCGACCGGGCCTTCCGCGTCTGAAGCCGGCTCGATCAGGTCCAGTCGCTGTCGTCGCCGCCGCCCAGGTCGCCGCCGAAATCACCGCCCGGATCGCTGTAGCCGGCATCCTGGAGGCCGCCCAGATCGCCGCCGCTGTTGTCGAGGGCCGAGCCGAGATCCTGGTTGCCGCCGTCGCCGTAGTAATTGTTGACGATGGTCTCGCCGCTGCCGCCGCCGAGGCCGGCCGCCGCCGCGCTGCCGAGGCTCGAATGACCGCCCGCGAAGGCGTTCGAGAGGGCGCTGCCGAGGAGCATGCCGCCCGCCGCGCCCGCCGCCATCGGCAGGGCCGTCGCCATGAAGCCGCCGCCCCGCGCCGGGGCCTGCGGCTGCCCGCCCCACGGACCGCCCTGCTGCTGCGGGTAGCCACCCTGCTGCGGATAGCCCTGCTGCGGGTAGCCCTGCGGCGGGCCACCCTGATTGCCCCAGGGCTGACCGGCCGGACGCGGCTGGCCGTAACCGGGCTGGGGCTCCTGGCGCTGCTGGCCGCCGCCGAAGATGCTCGACAGGAAGCCGCCGCCCCCGGAGGGCTGGGCCGAGGCCGCCTGGCTTCGGGCCTGCTCCAGCTGCTGGTTCAGGCTCTTGATCGCCTCTTCCTGCACGTAGATCAGCTGCGCCATCGCGTAGGGGGCGTAGGGCTGGGTGCGGATCTTCTCGGCGATGAAGCGCTCCGCCTCCGCATCGCGGGGCTGGGACTGCGCCTGCTCCAGCCGCTGGAAGATTCCCGAAATGACGTCGCGTTCTTCGCTGTTCATGGAGTCGTCCTCCTCGAATCTCACCCGCGGGCCCGAACGCGCCGCATGGCAGACACGACATGGGTGCGCGGCGACGCTTTGTCAGGGGGATTGCGAAAACTTCATCTGCAGGCCGTCAAAAGCGAGAAGCCCGGCCTGGCGGCCGGGCTTCCCGTGTTCGGAGGCTTTGGGCGCGGCGCGAGCCGCGCCGGTGAGCGGATCCTAGAACGTGCCGAACTTGTAGTTCAGGCCGGCGCGGACGACGGCGAACTGGTCGTCGCGGCGGCCGACGCCGCTGTAGACGACCGGGAAGTTGTTGGCGGCGTTGATGACGAACGCGCCCTGGTTGCGGGTGCCGCGGTCGAGGTTGACGTACAGGCCTTCGACCTTGAGCGTCACGGCCGAGGAGCGGAAGAAGTTCAGGAACGAGTCGGTGGGCAGGGCGTACTCGATGCCGCCGCCGGCGGCCCAGCCGGTGCGGAAGCTGTCGTTGCCGGCGAAGCCGCCGAAGGAGCGGTCGGCGCTGCCCGAGCCGTAGGCGAAGCCGCCGGTGCCGTACACGAGGGTGCGGTCGAAGGCGTAGCCGAGGCGGCCGCGGACGGTGCCGAAGAAGTCGAGGCTGGAGAGGCCGCGCGGATCGGTCAGGTAGTAGCCGGGGGCGACGGCGCCGGAGACGAAGGCGTTGTTCCGGCTGCGGCCGAAGTCGAGGTACTGGGCGTCGGCCTCGAAGCCGATCACGACACCCGAACCCGGGGTGAACTGGTAGTTGTAGCCGACCTGGCCACCGCCGGAGAAGCCGTCCTGGCTGCGGTTGCGGAAGGAGGCGACGGTGCCGGGGGCGCCGTAGGGGAAGGGGACGGCGAAGGTGTTGCCGGTGTTGCGGTCGCTGGCGTCGAAGGCGTAGCCGGCGTTGATACCGAAATAGGCGCCGGTCCAAGTGAAGACCGGGACGGGGGTGAAGACCGGCGGCGGCGCGGCGCGGCGCGGAAGGTCGGCGGCGAAGGCCGAGCCGGCGAAGGCGACGCCCGCGAGGGCGGTGGTGACGCGGAGCAGGGATTTCATGATCTGGTCCTCACTGGTGGTTCGCGCCGCCCGTGGACCGGACAGCGGCGTAACCGGATCTGGTTGTGTTCCAGCGGTTCCAGGGCTGCTTTTCGCTCCGCGGTGTCGCCGACCGCTCACGCGGCCCCTTATGGCAACCCGCCGTTTTTCCCCGGCACCTTGACCCCCCAACGCTGTCGAATGGCCAAGGTTCATTTACGGCTACGCTTTTTTCCAGGTCCCGCCTCGACAAAGTGTCGCACCCCCTGTCCCGACGGGAACCGCGGCGTCAGGGCACGAGCGTCACGGCGGAGATGAGACGGCCGTAATCGCTCTCGCCGCGATGCGTGGTCCGCCGAAAGCTGTAGAATCGTTCGGGATCCGCGTAGGTGCAGAGGTTGAGCGCTTTGGCTTCGCCCACCTCGGCTTCGACGAGCCGGGCCAGGATGAAACCCGGCAGGTCGAACTGCGCGTGTCCCGGCCGCGTGCCGGGTCCGAGGAAGCGCTCCAGGCCGGGGGCCTCGCTCCGGAACCGCGCGATGAAATCCGCGCCGACCTCGTAGGAAGCCTGCCCGATCGTCGGGCCCAGCACGGCAACGATCCGGCTCCGCCGCGCGCCGAGCGCCTCCATGGCCGTCACGGTCGCGCCGATCACGCCTGTCAGGGCGCCCTTCCAGCCGGCATGGGCGGCGCCGACCACCCCGTTCTCGGGATCCGCGAAGAGGATCGGTCCGCAATCCGCCGTGGCGATGCCGAGCGCGAGGCCCGGCACCCGCGTGACCATGGCGTCGGCCTTCGGTCGCTCGGGGCCGGCAAAGGGCGCCTCGACGGTGACCACGTCGGCCGAGTGGACCTGATACAGGCTCACGAGCCGATCCGGCATCAGGCCGAGCTGGGCGCACATCCGCGCCCGGTTCTCGGCGACCCGCTCTGGCGCATCGTGGGAACCGAGACCGCCGTTGAGGGTCGCGTAGAGACCCTCCGAAACCCCGCCGACGCGGGTGAAGAAGGCGTGGCGCACGCCCGCATGCGCCGAGAGTTCCGGCGCCTCGATGAACATCCCTGCGGTCACGGTCGGCCTCTCGCTTGCCCCTGAGGCGCCCGGATACCGCAAGGGTTGTCCCTTGACGATGTCGTTCAAGCGTCAGATTCTTGCTGCATTGCAGTATGGAGCCGATCCGGCTCCGCCTTGAGAAGGATCGCAATGTCACGAGGGATCGAAACCGACGCCCTGCCTGAGACGCCCGAGGCCGAAGAGCCCCGGATCCCGACTGCGGCCGCCCATCCCGTCACGGGCGAGCCCGCTGCCTTCGACCCGAACGACCTTAACCCGCCGGCGCCGCCGACACCGCGGCCGTCCAGCCAGACCGATTCCGGCTTCGGTTCCTTCGGCTGACCGATTCCGGCCCCGCGCGGGGCCGAGGATCGGCCCGGCGGTTCAGGGCGCCGCAAATCCCGGGAGCGGCCCTAGCGACGGGCCGCTCACCGCCAGCACCTTGAACAGACTGCCCATGCCGCCCCGGCCCGGATCCGTGAGGCGGCTGACGGCCGCGTCGATTGCGGCGGATTGCGCCGGATTGGCCCGGGCCTTCAGACGTCCGGCACGGGCGAAGAGGCCGATTGCGGCCAGGAAATCGCCCTGATCGACCGGCCCGTGGCGCGCGGCGCCCTCGGCCTCCGCGGCCTTGGCGAGGGCGGCGAAATCGACATGATGCGTCAGATCTGCCTCACCGGGCGCGGCCAGCGGATCGGCGAAGCGGTGCCCCGACAGAGCCTGGAGCGTATCGCCGAAGCCGGGGCGAACATGGCCGTAATCGATGGCCAGAAGGGCACCTCCTTCGGCGCACAGCCGCCGGGCCAAGCTGCGCATCAGCGCGAGCCCGGCCGTCGGCACGCTCATCAGCGCGCCATCCCGGCCATCCGCCTCGAGGCCGGGGATCGGCTCCGGCGACAGGCCGAAGGCAAGAGCACCGTCCCGAGCGAGGCCGACCTGCCGCTCGTGCCAGCCGGTCGGACGGCGTTCGAACTGGCGCACCGGCAGGCAATCGAAGAATTCGTTGGCCAGGATGAGCGCGGGACCCGGAGGCAGCGATTCGATGCCCTCGTGCCACACCGCACCGGTCCCGGTGAGGGTGCGTTCCTGCGCTTCCCGCAGCACCGGGCTGGTCTCAACCAGATGCGGCGCCACGCGTACCTCCGGGAGCGCCGCCCGCAACGCCCGCAGCGCGTCCGCCATCAGCGTGCCACGGCCGGGTCCCAGCTCCACCAGGACGAGCGGATCCGGCCGTCCGATCAGCCCGTGGACGTAGGCGCTCCAGGCGCCGATCAGCTCCCCGAACATCTGGCTGATCTCGGGCGCGGTGGTGAAGTCACCCTGGGCGCCCAGAGGATCGCGGGTGCGGTAGTAGCCGTGAATCGGATGGCCGAGGCAGAGGGCCATGTAGCGGTCGACGCCGATCGGCCCGTTCTGGCGGATCAGCGCCGCGATCTCGGCTCCCAGCGGCGTCACGCCTCGACGGCCGCCTTGCCGTCTGCCGCGGCGGCCGGCGACCCGACCGGATGGCGGGGCCGTGTCCGGCCGCTTCCGGCCAGCACGATGTAGGTGAGGCCGACGATCATCATGGGCACGCAGAGCAGCATGCCCATGGTGACGCCGCCGCCCATCGGACCGAGATGGTCACCGAACAGGAAGCCGAGCTGGCGATCCGGCTCGCGGAAGAACTCGCAAAAGGTCCGGGCGAGGGCGTAGCCGAGGACGAAGATGCCGCCGAGGAGCCCGGGCTTGCGGAAGCCGAACCGGCGGACGCTCACGGCCATCACGATGAACAGCAGCAGGCCTTCGGTCGCCGCCTCGTAGAGCTGGCTCGGGTGGCGCGGCAAGGGGCCGCCGCTCGGGAATACGATGGCGTAGGGGAAGTCGGGCGCCACGCGGCCCCAGAGCTCGCCGTTCACGAAATTGGCGATCCGCCCGAAGAACAGGCCAATCGGCACGACCACGGCGCCGATATCGAGGAGCGTGTAGCCGTTGAGGCCCTTGCCGCGGGCGAAGAGCAGGAAGGCCAGGATCGCCCCGATGAAGCCGCCATGGAACGACATGCCGCCGTTGCGGATCGCCAGGATCTCCATCGGATCGGAGATGTACATGGGGAGATTGTAGAACAGCACGTAGCCGATCCGGCCGCCGAGCACGACGCCGAGCGCCACCCAGACGACGAGATCGTCGATATCCGCGACCTGCGGGCGCTTCACCACGCCCCAGAGGCTGTCGGCCATGACGAGGCGGCGCGCATAGTACCAGCCGCCGATCAGGCCGGCGATATAGGCGAGCGCGTACCATTTGATCGTGATCGGACCGATCGCGAGCGCCACCGGATCGATGGCCGGAAAGGGCAGGGCGAGGAACGGCATCTATCTCACCTCCGGGGCGGCCGGATTGGACACCGGAGGGGCGACGCGTCAAGTCCGGGGCAGGCCGTCGGAACGGAGGCCCTAGGCCCGCACGAACAAGAAGCCGTGTCCGTCCGGCCCGGCGCAATAGATCACCGTCCCGTCGGCCGAGGCCTGCGGAGCCAGTCCGGTCTCGCGGAGGCGTCGCGACAAGCCCTGCATATCGGCCGCGGAGAAGACGTAGCGGGTCGCGGACCGGTCACTCGGGCCGACTGAAAGCCGGCGCCTTGTGGCTGGCACGCGGTAATGCAGCAGTTCCACGTGAGGCGCGGGCTCCGGAGGCTCCAGGGCGATCACATCGACCTGCGGATCGTCGACACCGTCGAGGCGCGCCTGTTCCGGACCCTGATTCAGGCCGCGCGCCGCCAGCGTCAGGCCGAGAGGGCCGATCAGGAAGGCCAGGCCGGCGTCAAGATCGGCGACGGTGATCGCCGAGTGATCGATACCCAGAAACAGGCCCGGTGCATCGCGCCAACGGGCAGCCGGCGCACCGTCCGGAAAGAAGATCAGCTCCAGCGGATGCCCGTCGGGGTCGCGGAACTTGAAGGCGGTCACACCGCCCGTGGAGGCGGGCAGGCGCTGGGCACCGCCGCGGCTGATGGGGAACGGGGCAAGCCGCGACAGCTGTGCCATCGCGGCTTCCATGTCGCGGACCGGGATCGCGAGATGCTGGAAGAACGGGTCCGTCGCCGCGGGATCGCCCGGGTAGCGCGCGCCGGGCGGATCCACCGCCAGGAAGGTCACGGTCTGCCCGCCAAGGCGCATGCGCAGCTGCGTGGCGCGCCGGTCCGCCAGCCCCATCGCTTCCGCCTGCCCGGCGGGCACGGGTTCAGGCGGGGCGACCCGCGCGAAGCCGAGCCCGTCCCGGTAGAAGGCCTCGGTGACGGCGAGGTCCGCGACGGTGCGGCCGAACCCGATGAGGGCCCGCACGCCGCTCACAGGAGCGGTGCCCCCCGCACGTTCACGTAGATCGCGTAGAGCGCCTGCGAGGCGCACAGGAACAGGCGGCTGTTGTTGCGGCCGCCGAAGGTGAGGTTGGCGACCGTCGCGGGTACGAGGATCTTGCCGACCAGCTCGCCGCCGGGGTCGATGCAGTGGACCCCGTCGCCGGCGCTCGACCAGACATTGCCATGCTCGTCGCAGCGGATGCCGTCGGCGTTCCCGGGCGCGATCGTGCAGAACACCGCGCCGCCGGACAGGCTGCCGTCATCGGCCACGTCGAAGACGCGCACATGCTGGAGCGGCTCGGTGGCGAATTGCAGCCCGGTCTCGACGATGTAGAGCCTGCGCTCGTCGGGCGAGAAGCAGAGCCCGTTCGGTCCCTGGAAATCGTCGGCCACCACCCGGAGCGAGCCGTCGCGGGGGTCGAAGCGGTAGACGGCGGCGGGCAGCTCGGATTCCTGCTTGCCGCCTTCGTAATCGGTCTGGATTCCGTAGGGCGGATCCGAGAACCAGATCGTCCCGTCCGACTTGCAGACGATGTCGTTGGGCGAGTTCAGCCTCCGCCCCTGGTAGCGCTCGACCAGGCCGGTGATGCGGCCGTCGAGTTCGGTGCGGTGGATGCGCCGGCCGCGATGCGAGCAGGACAGCATCCGTCCCTGCCGGTCCCGGGCGTGGCCGTTCTCGAAGTCGCCCGCCTCCCGGTAGACGCTGAGGCCGGCCGAGTCCGACCAGCGCATCACTCGGTTGTTGGGCAGGTCGGAGAACAGCAGCTCGTCGCGGTCGCCGAACCAGACCGGACCTTCCGTCCAGCGGAAACCCTCGGCGAGCTTCTGCAGCGGCGCGTTGGGCAGGACGTAGCCCTTGAAGCGCGGCTGCGTGAGTTCGAAACCGTCCATCGGCCGACGCCTACTTGAAGCGCCCGGGCCGGTTCACCGTCGGCTCGACCTGCAAACCGGTCACGATCATCGTGCAGGGCTCGTCGCCGACCGTGCCGGAGAGATGGCCCTTCTTACCGTCGCGTACCTTCGTGTTCTGGTCCTCGCCCATCATCAGCTCGCCCGGACCCATCTCGACCCGATGGCCGTCCATGGTCTCGACGAACCAGCGGCCCGAGAGGATGGCGATCCATTGCGGCCGCGGGTTCTCGTGCCACTCGCCGACCCAGCCCACCGGCAGGACCGTGAAGGTCACGACCGACGGCGCCGGATCCATCTTGTCGTTCCATTGAGGCGCGGTCTCAGGGTTGATCCCCTCGAACTTGAAGCGCTCGAGGTGGAACAGCTCCTGGCGGCTCACCCCTTCCGCGTCGGTGTAGACGTGCCAGTAGGGCATCTTCGGAGGGGTCGGCTCGCTCATCGTCGCTCCTGCCGCGGCGGGACACTCGTCCTCCCACAACGGCCGGGCTTGGCGATGGTTCGCGCGCGGATGCTCGGCGATAAGGACGGCCGACACGCTGTTCCGAGACCTGAACCGCGGGCGCCCCGCGCCGTCACATCTGCTCGGGGATCCGATCCGTCTGTGCAAGATTCGAGAACCGGGTGATGTTGGCGTCGAACTGCAGCTCCACCGTCCCGGTCGGTCCGTGACGCTGCTTGCCGATGATCACCTCGGCCTTGCCGTGGACGCGCTGCATCTCGGCTTCCCAGGCGAAGAACTCCTCCGTGCCTTCGCGGGGCTTCTTGTTGCCGACGTAATATTCCTCGCGGAACACGAACATCACCACGTCGGCGTCCTGCTCGATCGAGCCCGATTCGCGCAGGTCCGAGAGCTGCGGTCGCTTGTCGTCGCGGCTCTCGACCTGACGGGAGAGCTGGGACAGGCCGATGATCGGCACAGCCAACTCCTTGGCCAAAGCCTTCATCCCGGTTGTGATCTCGGTCATCTCCTGCACGCGGTTGTCGCTGCGCTTGCCGGAGCCCGAGAGGAGCTGGAGATAGTCGACGATCAGCAGGTCGAGGCCCTTCTGACGTTTCAGGCGTCGGGCGCGGGCGGCGAGCTGCGCGATCGAGATGCCGCCGGTCTGGTCGATGTAGAACGGGATCGTCTGCATGTCCCGGGCGGCGTCGGTGATCTTGTAGAAGTCCTCCGGGCGAATGTCGCCGCGGCGGATCTTGTAGGAGGGAACGCCCGATTGCTCGGCGATGATACGGGTCGCGAGCTGCTCGGCCGACATTTCGAGGGAGAAGAAGCCCACGATGCCGCCATTGACCGTCTTGGTGACGCCGTCGGGCTGCTTCTCGCCGCGATAGGCCTTGGCGATGTTGAAGGCGATGTTGGTCACCAGCGAGGTCTTGCCCATGGCCGGGCGCCCCGCGAGGATGATCAGATCGGAGGGTTGCAGGCCGCCCAGCTTGTTATCGAGGTCGGACAGGCCGGTGGCGATGCCCGAGAGCTTGCCGTCGCGCTGGTAGGCCTTGGCGGCCATGTCGACCGCGGCAGTGAGCGCGTCCGAGAATTTCTGGAAGCCGCCGTCGTAGCGCCCGGCCTCGGCCAGTTCGTAGAGCCGCCGCTCGGTGTGCTCGATCTGGTCCCGGGGCGATTCCTCCACGGGTGCTTCGTAGGCGCCGTTCACCAGATCCTCGCCGATGGTGATCAGCCGGCGGCGGATGGCGAGGTCGTAGATCGTGCGGCCGTACTCGCCGGCGTTGATCACCGTGGTGGCGTCGGCGGCCAGCCGCGCAAGGTACTGCATCACTGTCTGGCCGCCGAAATCGGCGTCGCCCAGATAGGTCTTCATGGTGATGGGCGTGGCGAGCTTGCCGGCCTTGATCAGCGACGCGGCCACCGTGAAGATCTGCTGGTGGGCATCCTCCATGAAGTGCTCGGGCAGCAGGAAGTCAGACACCCGGTAATAGGCGTCGTTGTTCACCAGGATCGCGCCCAGCAGCGCCTGCTCGGCGTCGATGTTGTGCGGGGCGACGCGGTACTCGGCCTGCACGGTCTCGAGCTTGGCCGTGAGCGCATTGGGCAGGGCCATCGGCGGACGACTCCGTATCAGGCGCCGCGGCGGGCGCGCCAGGATCACACCGCACGACCTTGGCCCCGGTATGGTTACCGAAGCCTAGCCGACGGCCGGTTCTCCCGGGCCGGGGCGCGGAAAAGCGGACGCCCGCCGACTCTCGCGAGGGGCTGACGTCCATGCTGGAACAAAACTGGAACGTGTCAAGTCTCGGGGCCGCTCGTCCCCAGTGTTCACCGGTATACAGGGTTGGGGACTGTGCCGAGCGGACTTGCGCCACAGCGTGCCATGCGCGGGATCCCGGGTCGCGTTCCGCCGGCGCTACGCGCTCGGACCGCGGGAGCGAAGCTCTGCCTGATCCGGGGCCTGGCCAGTTCATAGTTCGCAGGTCCGACCGGCGGCGAAGCCGGTCGGACCATCGGCGAAATGTCAGCCGCGGTCGTCGGCACCCTCGCCGGCATCGGCGAGCGCCATGCCGACCTCGAGGCCGAGGTCGTCGAGGTTGAACGCCTCGCGCTCGGTGACAGACTCGCCGCGGGCCTGACGCTCGGCCTCCTCGGGGCTGCGGGCGACGTTGACGGTGATCTCGACCTCAACCTCGGGGTGCAGCACCACCGGGACCGTGTGCAGGCCCAGCGTCTTGATCGGCTGGTTCAGGGTGAACTGGCCGCGGTCGACCGTGAAGCCCTCCTTCGCGACGACCTCGGCGAGGTCGCGGGTCGAGACGGAGCCGTAGAGCACGCCGGTCTCGCCCGACTGGCGGATCAGGATGAAGCTCTGGCCGTTCAGCTTCTCGGCCACCGCCTCGGCGTCCTTCTTGCGGTCGAGGTTGCGGGCCTCGAGCTGGGCGCGCTGGGACTCGAAATGCTTCTTGTTGGCTTCCGTCGCGCGCAGGGCCTTGCCGCGGGCGAGCAGGAAGTTGCGGGCGAAGCCCGGACGGACGTTCACGGTCTCGCCCATCTGGCCGAGCTTGGCCACGCGCTCGAGCAGGATCACTTCCATGGTCTTTCTCCTTCAGGTGGTCGGCCACTTGAGGCCGGGGTCTCACGGCGCCGGATTGTCCTTGGGACGTCGGCGGTCGAGGGCTGTGTCGGCAAGGCCGAACAGGGTGAGGGCGACCAGGGCGATGCCCTGGGTCACGAACAGGATCAGGTACATGCCGAACAGCATCAGCCCGCGCCCCGGCCGGCCGCGCGAACGGTCGTGGAAGGCAGCGAGCCCCTGAAGCGCGAACGCCGCGCTGAACGCGCCGAGGAGCGCGACGCCGAACACGCCGACATAGCCCGGGGCGAAGCACATCGCGACGGCCGCAGCGACCGCCACGAGCGCCGTGCGCGGCATGGCGGTGGAGGGGATATCGGGCCAGGGCCGTGGCAGGCGGCCGGAGATCTTCACGATCCGGGCGGACGCCCAGAGGTAGAAGGCCAGCAGCAGGGCGAGGCCGTTCGCCGCGAAGGCCGGGACCACCCGGGCGAGGGCATCCGCGACCTCGGCCCGCGTGACATCGGTGGGATCGGTGCCGGCCTGCGGCGCCGGATCGGGTGCGGCCGCGCCATCCTGGCCGGCATCGGCCGCCGGCGCGTCGGCCGGTCGGGCGTCGGCGGCCGGGCGGGCGGCGGGCAGTCGCGTCTGGACGAGGGTCTGGGAAAGGCCGCGCAGCTGCGCGTCGAAGGCGGCGTGGTTCGGCGAGGACAGGACCGCGATGGCGATGAAGGCGAGGGCGGCCGTGGCGGCGATCCATCCGAGCAGGCGGCCGGTCGGGTACCATTCGAGGCCGGCGGGCGTCTCGCGTCCGAGGAGCGTGAGATAGGCGAGCCACCAGGCGGGCAGCGCGATATAGGCCGCGAAGGCCAGCCCCATGAAGGGGGCGATCGCCAGCATCAGCGCGAGACTGCCGGCGGCAGCGGCTGCGAGCGCGGCCTTGTGGCTCCAGCCGAGGCCGACGATCAGGATCGGCAGAGGCGCCACGAGGTAGAGCAGGATCGCCAGCGGCGTCGCCTTCAGCAGCACCCCGAACAGGAGTGCCGAGACGAGGCCCGCGCCGATACCGATGCCGATATGCTGTGCCATGAAATCCGCTGTCCCGCTGCCTCTGCGGCAGGGTTAGAGGCGACCATGCGCCCCAACGATCGGGCGGCGCGAGCCGCCCTCTGCGAGGACCGGCCCGGGCAGATGCCGGGCCGGCGGGTTTCGAGAGCCTACTTGATCACGTAGGGCAGCAGGCCGAGGAAGCGGGCGCGCTTGATCGCCTGGGCGAGCTCGCGCTGCTTCTTGGCCGAGACCGCGGTGATCCGCGACGGCACGATCTTGCCGCGCTCGGACACGTAGCGGGACAGGAGCTTGACGTCCTTGTAGTCGATCTTCGGCGCGTTGGCGCCGGAGAACGGGCAGGTCTTGCGACGACGGAAGAAGGGACGGCGTCCGCCGCCCGCACCAGCACCGAAAGCCATGATCAGCCCTCCCCGCCGAAGCTGCGCTCGCCGCGATCACCGCGATCGCCGCGGTCACCCCGGTCGCCGCCGAAGCCGCCACCACCGAAGCCCTCGTCATCGCGACGACGGCCGCGCTCGCGATCCTTGCGGTCGTCGCGGTCGCGCTTCTGCATCATGGCGGACGGCTCGGAATCGAGCTCCTCGACCCGGATGGTCATGAAGCGCAGCACGTCCTCGGAGATCTGCATCTGGCGCTCCATCTCGGCGATGGCCGCCGGCGGGGCGTCGATGTTGAGGAGCGCGAAATGCGCCTTGCGGTTCTTCTTGATCCGGTAGGCGAGGGACTTCACGCCCCACATCTCGATCTTCTCGAGACGGCCACCGTTCTGCTCGATCACACCCTTATAGGTGTCGATCATCGTCTCGACCTGCTGGGACGTCACGTCCTGGCGGGCCAAGAGCACATGCTCGTAGAGAGGCATCGTCGGGCCTTTCATCGTCAAAAGGAGCCCGGCCGCCGGATGGCGGTTGATTCGGGCCGGTTCATCTCGCGATACGGTCGGCGCCAAGCCCTTCGAGCCGATTTTCAGGCCCGAGCGGTTGATCGAAGGCGGAGACACCGGACGACGGGATCTGGGAGAGCCCTGTGCCGCAAGCGGCACCGTCCGTTCAGCCCCCGGCCGGAGCGAACGCGAGGGGCGGCGCATAGTCGGTTTTTTCAGAGCTGGCAAGGTCGCCGCGCCCGTCGTCGAACCGCACGGCCGTCCAGTGTCGGTGTTCGATGCCCGATGACGCACCGTCGTTCCAGGGCAGCGGAGGCAAGCCCGGCATCCAGAACCTCCGTCAGCGCAAGATCTTGCGCATCGGCATGTCTGGATCCCGCCTTCCGCTGCGCAGCCGCAGGATGACAGGGCAGGGCGGCGGCGATGGATGCCCGGATCACCATATCCGCCCGCTTCGGAGCCGAACCCTGCGCGATGCGGAGGCGGGCGCGCCCGGTCGCGCCGCGCCGCCGGGGGCTGTCCCGCACCGCCGAAGCTTGCCGCTCGGGCAGTTCGATGACACAAGCGCGGCGCGGCCGGGGACCCCCGGCCGCACCGGTTTTGGTAATCCTCCAGATCTGTAATGGCAGAGGCCCCAGCTTCCGGCCCGTCCGAGGTCGGTCCCGTGCTGATCACCGGCGCGAGCGGCTTCCTCGGCTCCGCCCTGGTCGACGTGTTCCGCCGGGCCGGCTTCCCGGTGCGCATCCTCGTGCGCGCGTCGAGCCCCCGCCGGAACCTGACCTGGACCGATGTCGAGATCGCCGAGGGCGACATGCGCGATCCGGCCGCCGTGGCGGCTGCGATGCGCGGCCAGCGCTACCTGATCCATGCCGCGGCCGATTACCGACTCTGGGCACCGGACATGGAGGAGATCGTCCGCACCAACCGCGACGGCACGCGCCTCATGATGCGCGCAGCGCTGGAGGCCGGTGTCGAGCGGGTCGTCTACACGTCGAGCGTCGCGACGATCAAACCGCCGGCCGACGGCGTCACGCCCTCCGACGAGACCATGCCGCTGACGCCCGAGACCGCGATCGGTGCCTACAAGCGCAGCAAGGTCGTGGCCGAGCGTGTGGTCGAGGAGATGGTCGCCCGCGACGGGCTGCAGGCGGTGATCGTCAACCCGTCGACGCCGATCGGCCCGCGCGACGTCAAGCCGACGCCCACCGGGCGGATCATCCAGGAGGCCGCTCTCGGCAAGATGCCGGCCTTCGTCGATACCGGCCTCAACCTCGCCCACGTGGACGACGTGGCTTACGGTCACCTGCTGGCGCTCCGCAACGGGCGGATCGGCGAGCGCTACATCCTGGGCGGCGAGGACGTGTTCCTGTCGCAGATGCTCGCCGACATCGCCGGCATGGTCGGGCGCAAGCCACCGACCGTGAGCCTGCCGCGAGCGGCCGTGTATCCGGTGGCGTTCTTCGCGCAGCTCGCCGCGCGGGTCACCGGCAAGCAGCCCTTCGCGACGATCGACGGCATCCGCATGTCGCGCTACCGGATGTTCTTCTCGGACCGGAAGGCGCGCGCCGAGCTCGGCTACACGGCGCGGCCCTATCGCGAGGGGCTGTCCGACGCGATCACGTGGTTCCGAGAAGCGGGCTACCTCGCATGAGCACCCCCGAATCCGCCACCGCGACGCGCTCCGGCAAGGGGCACCAGGACGAGAACTTCCCCGTCGCCTCGCACCTGATCCACCCGCGCCATCGGGGCGCGATCCTGGCATTCTACAACTTCGTCCGCGCCGGCGACGACGTGGCCGACCACGCCGCGCTGTCGCCCGAGCGCAAGATCGCGCTCCTCGATCAGCTGGCGGATGCGCTCACCGGCGCCGGCCCGTCCGATCCCGAGGCGGAGCCGCTGAAGCGCGAGCTCGCCGCCCGGGGCCTGCCGCCGCGGCACGCCCTGGAACTCCTCGACGCGTTCCGCATGGACGCGCACAAGAGCCGCTACGCGGATTGGGACGAGCTGATCCACTACTGCCGCTACTCGGCCATGCCGGTAGGGCGCTTCGTTCTCGACGTGCACGGCGAGGATCCGGCGCGGGTTTACCGGGCCTCCGACGCGATCTGCGCGGCGCTCCAGGTGATCAATCACCTTCAGGATTGCGGCAAGGACTACGCTGCCCTCGACCGGGTCTATCTCCCGCAGGATTGCCTCGACCGCCACGGCGCCACCGTGGCGATGCTGGGTGAGGCCAAGGCGCCGCCCCAGCTCCGGGCCGTCATCCGTGAGCTGGCGCAGAGATGCCTGGACCTGCTCGACGAGGGCGCGGTCCTGCCAGACCTGATCGATGACCTGCGCCTGTCGCTGGAGATCGCCGCGATCCACCGGCTCGCCGTGGTGCTGAGCCGTGGCCTGCTGGAGCGCGACCCGCTCTCGGAGAAGGTCCATCACGACAAGGTCGCCTTCGCGCTGACCGCGCTGGGCGGCGTCGCCGCTACCCTGGCGCGCCGGCCCTTCCGCGGCCGGACCGTCCGGGCCGCGGCTCAAGGAATTCGCTCGTGACTGCCACCGCCTCGCCAGCCCAGGATCAAGAGAGCGCCGCTCCGGCCCTGCCCGCCGCCGGCTCTTCCTTCTATACGGCGATGCGCCTGCTGCCGAAGGAGCGTCGGGAGGCGATGTACGCCGTCTACGCCTTCTGCCGCGCCGTCGACGACGTCGCCGACGACGGCGGGACCCGGGCCGTCCGGCAGGTCGAGCTCGACCGCTGGCGGGCCGACATCGACGCGCTCTACGCCGGCCGCCCGGCCCCGCGCGTGCGCGACCTCGTGGAGCCCGTGCGCCGCTTCGGCCTGAAGCGCGAGGATTTCCAGGCGGTCATCGACGGCATGGCGATGGACGCCGTCGCGGACATCGTCGCCCCCGACGCGGAGACCCTCGACCTCTATTGCGACCGGGTCGCGAGCGCGGTCGGCCGGCTGTCGGTGCGGATCTTCGGCATGCCGGAGGCGGACGGCATCCGGCTGGCGTGGCACCAGGGCCGCGCACTCCAGCTCACCAACATCCTGCGCGACATCGACGAGGATGCCGAGCGCGGCCGCCTCTACCTGCCGCGCGAGAAGCTCCAGGCGATCGGCCTCACCGACCCGACGCCGGTCCAGGCGATCAGCCATCCCCGCATCGGCGAGGTCTGCATCTCCCTCGCCCGCGAGGCCGAGGACCATTATCAGGCGACCTGGGAGATCATCCGGCGCAGTCCCCGCAAGGCGACCAAGGCCGCCCGGCTGATGGCGGCGGCCTATCACCTCTACCTCAAGGCGGTCCTCGAACGCGGCTGGGCGATGCCCCGCGCCCGGGTGAAGCCCGGCAAGCTCGCGCTGCTGAGCGTCGTCCTCCGCCATGGCCTGATCTGATGGGAACCGTCCACGTCGTCGGCGCCGGCCTGGCCGGCCTCTCCGCGGCGGTCGCGCTCGCGGAATCCGGAGCCCGGGTTGTTCTGCACGAGGCCGCCAAGCAGGCAGGTGGCCGCTGCCGCTCGTACTATGATCCGGCCCTCGGCCTGACCATCGACAACGGCAACCACCTGCTGCTGTCCGGCAATGCCGATTCCCTGAGCTTCCTCAGGACCATCGGCGCGCCGGCCGACGCCCTGGTCGGTCCGGACGTGGCGGAGTTCGACTTCGCCGACCTGAAGTCCGGCGAGCGCTGGCGCCTGCGTCCCAATGCCGGGCGGCTGCCCTGGTGGGTGATGAGCCCGGCGCGCCGCGTCCCCGGCACCCGGGCGCGGGACTATCTGGCGCCCCTCGGCATCCTGCGGGCGGCTTCCGGCAAGGCGGAAGGCGCGGGCGGGACCATCGGCGCCCACATGGCCTGCGAGGGCACGCTCTACCGGCGCCTCTGGCATCCGGTGCTGCTGGCCGCCCTCAACACCGAGCCCCGCGACAGCGATGTCGGGCTGGCGGCGCGGATCCTGCGCGAGACCCTGGGCGCGGGCGGGAAGGCGTGCCGGCCCCTCGTCGCCGTCGAGGGCCTGTCCTACGCCTTCGTCGATCCGGCGATCCGCTATCTGACGGCCCGTGGCTGCGAAATCCGCCTCGGCCGACGCCTGCGCGCGCTTGAGTCGGTGGACGGCCGGGTCGGGCAGCTCGTCTTCTCGGACGGCGCCGAGAGCCTCGGCCCGGAGGACGGCGTCGTGCTGGCGCTGCCGCCCTGGGTAGCCCGGGAAGTGTTGCCCGGTCTCCTCGCCCCGACGGAATTCCGCTCCATCGTGAACGCGCATTTCGCGATGGTGCCGAAGCCCGGCAGCCCCCTCGTCCTCGGCGTGGTCAACAGCCTGACAGAGTGGCTTTTCGCCTATCCGGACCGGTATTCGGTGACGATCAGCGGCGCCGATCGGCTTCTCGACGTACCCCGCGAAGACCTCGCCCGGCAGATCTGGGCCGAGATCACACAGTTGTGCAACCTTGCACCGGACCTGCCCAGCTGGCAGATCGTAAAGGAGAAGCGTGCGACCTTTGCGGCGACGCCGGCGGAAGCCGCGCGGCGCGCGAAGGCTGAAACCGCCTACGAAAATCTCGTCCTGGCAGGCGACTGGACCGCGACCGGCCTGCCGTCGACGATCGAGGGAGCGATCCGCTCGGGTCAGACGGCCGCACGTTCCTTGCGTGCGGGATCTGCCGTGCGTGCCGGAACCCGGGCGCGCGGCGCAGCTTGAGGCATGGCGTCCGCCGCGAGGCGGTCGTTCGAGGCGAGGACTATGAGAGAGGCCGTAAGCAAAGTCGAGGCGCTGCAGCGCTCGAAGACGCAGGGGATCTCGCTCGAGGATGTCGAGCGCGGCGTGGCGCAGGCGACGCGCGCGCTGACCGCCCTGGCACATGACGACGGGCATATCTGCTTCGAGCTCGAGGCGGATGCGACGATCCCGTCCGAGTACATCCTGTTCCATCATTTCCGCGGCACGCAGGTCCCCGGCGACCTCGAGGCCAAGATCGGCAACTACCTCCGGCGCACCCAGGGCCGGCATGGCGGCTGGGCCCTCGTCCACGAGGGGCCGTTCGACATGAGCTGCACGGTCAAGGCGTATTTCGCCCTCAAGATGATCGGCGACGATATCGAGGCGCCGCACATGCGCCGCGCGCGCGAGGGCATCCTGTCCCGCGGCGGCGCGGCCAACGCCAACGTGTTCACCCGCTTCATGCTGGCCCTCTACGGCGAGGTGCCCTGGCGTGCCGTGCCGGTGATGCCCGTCGAGGTGATGTTCCTGCCGAAGTGGTTCCCGTTCCACCTCGACAAGATCAGCTACTGGGCCCGCACCACCGTGGTGCCGCTGTTCGTGCTCCAGGCGACCAAGCCCCGGGCCCGCAACCCGCGCGGCATCAGCGTGCAGGAGCTGTTCGTGACGCCGCCCGAGAGCGTGCGCTCCTGGCCCGGCTCCCCGCATGCCACGTGGCCGTGGACGCCGATCTTCGGCTTCATCGACCGGGTGCTGCAGCGGGTCGAGAACCACATGCCGCGCAAGCGCCGGCAGCGCGCCATGGAGAAGGCCCGCGCCTGGGTCAGCGAGCGCCTGAACGGCGAGGACGGACTGGGGGCGATCTTCCCCGCCATGGTCAATTCGGTGCTGATGTACGAGGTGATGGGCTACCGGCCCGATCATCCGCAGGTCCGCGTCGCCTGCGACGCCATCGAGAAGCTCGTCGTCGAGAAGGCCGACGAGGCCTATGTCCAGCCTTGCGTCTCGCCGGTCTGGGACACGGCGCTCGCGAGCCACGCGCTGCTCGAGGCCGGCGGCCCCGAGGCCGAGGCCCAGGCCCGCGCCGGGCTCGACTGGCTGAAGCCCCGGCAGGTGCTCGACATCGTGGGTGACTGGGCGGCCCGCAAGCCGAAGGTCCGGCCGGGCGGCTGGGCGTTCCAGTACGCCAACGCCCATTACCCCGACCTCGACGACACCGCCGTGGTGGTGATGGCGATGGACCGGGCCATGCACCAGCACGGGTTGGTCGCCGGCATGCCGGACTACAAGGCCTCGATCGCCCGCGCCCGGGAATGGGTCGAGGGGCTGCAGTCGGAGGATGGCGGCTGGGCGGCATTCGACGCCGACAACAACCACATGTATCTCAACCACATCCCGTTCTCGGATCACGGCGCGCTGCTCGATCCGCCGACCGCGGACGTGACCGCCCGTGTGGTCGGCATGCTGGCCCAGCTCGGCGAGACGCGGGAGACCTCCCGGGCGCTGGACCGCGGCGTCAACTACCTCCTGAACGACCAGGAGGAGGACGGCTCCTGGTACGGCCGCTGGGGCATGAACTTCATCTACGGCACGTGGTCGGTGCTCTGCGCCCTCAACGCCGCGAGTGTCGATTCCGCCGATCCCCGCATCCAGCGGGCCGTGAACTGGCTGATCCGCATCCAGAACCCGGATGGCGGCTGGGGCGAGGATGCCTCCTCGTACAAGATCGACCCGGCCTTCGAGGCGGGCTCGTCCACGGCCTCGCAGACCGCCTGGGCGCTGCTCGCGCTGATGGCGGCCGGCGCGGTCGACGATCCAGCCGTGACCCGGGGCATCAACTTCCTAACCCGCACGCAGGGCGCGGACGGCTTCTGGAAAGAGGAGCGCTACACCGCCACCGGCTTCCCGCGGGTGTTCTACCTGCGCTACCACGGCTACCCGAAGTTCTTCCCGCTCTGGGCCATGGCCCGCTACCGCAACCTGAAGCGTGGCAACAGCCGGCGCGTCCAGTTCGGCATGTGACGTCTTGTGACGTTCTGGGGCCGGTCCGCAGGACCGGCTCCGCCCCGCCGGATCGCAGCGCGCTCGACCGTCCCGAACGCCGCTTCGCGAGCCCCGGTACCCGACACGTGGCTATCTCAGACAGCGATCCTGCGGGACCGGACAAGCCGCTCCCGGCGCCGGATCCGCCCGCGACTCCGCCCCGGCGATCGCGCCTGCTTGCGGACCTCGCCGGACTGGTCCACCAGCGCGCCATGATCGATCCCGCTGCACCCGTCCTGGCCGTCACCGGCCTCGCCCGCGAGCGCCGCATGGCGGCCGGGGAGGGAGTCGAGGCGGTGGGAGCCGGCGGCAATCCTCACCGGCTCCGTCAGGTCCTCGAGGCCCGCGTGCCGCCCGCCTGCCGGGCGGTGATCAGCTTCGGAATCGCGGGCGGCCTCGATCCGTCGCTCAAGCCCGGCGACGTCGTGGTCGGCACCGGCGTGGTGAGCGAGGAGGGCCGTCGCGCCGCCGATCTCGACCTGTCGGCCACGCTCCTCAACATCCTGTCCGGGATCGGCCCGCGGGTGATCCCCGCGGATCTCGCGGGCGTCGACACTGCGGTCCTTGCCGTCGATGGCAAGACGGATCTGCGGAATGCGACGGGCGCGGCGGCCGTCGACATGGAATCGCACGTGGCCGCGTCCTTCGCGGGTCGGCACGGCCTGCCCTTCGCGGCGCTCCGGGTGATCTGCGACCCGGCCGATCAGGCCCTGCCGGCCTTCGCGGCTTCGGCGCTCACGCCGGACGGCGAGCCCGACATCGCCGCCGTTTTCTTCGCCTTCGCGCGGGGCCGGGCGCGGCTGGGGGACCTGATGCGCCTCGCCCGGGATTCGAATGCCGCCTTCGCGGCGCTCGGACGGTGTCGCACCCGGCTTGGGCCGGGCTTGGGGATCCCGGTTCCGGAGCGCTGAGACGCCGCCGCGTTCGCACAGGCGGTCCGTGCCCGCGCACAAAAACGCCGGCCTGTTCGGCCGGCGCCAGTCGGAGGTCACCACGAGACGGCGCGGGGAGGGGCCCCCGCGCCGGGAGGAGCCAGCCTCAGCCGGCCTTGTTGAGCGAGACCGCCACGAACCGGGTCTGGCCCTTACCGCTCTTCACCCGCATCAGCACGGCCTTGCGTCCGCTCGACTCGGCCGCCCGGATCTGCGTCGCGACATCCGCCGGACGGGACACGCTCTGGCCGCCGACGTCGAGGATCACGTCGCCCGCCTCGATGCCCTTGGCGGCCGCCGGTCCGTCCGGATCGACCTGTACCACCGCGACGCCCTGATCCGACAGGCCGACATCGCCGGCCGGTGCGAGCTGCAGGCCGAGCCGCGGCTGACCGTTGCTGGACTCGTCGTCACGGCTCGCCACCTTGGTGCCGTCGGTCGGCATCGCGCCCAGCGTCACCGTCGCGGTGTCGGACTTGCCGCCGCGCAGGTAGCTCAGCTCGACCTTGGCGCCGGGCTTCAGACCGGCGATCTTGCGCGACAGCTCGCGGGCGCTGTCCACCGTGTCGCCGTTGACCTTCTCGATCACGTCGCCCGCCTTCAGGCCGGCCTTGGCCGCCGGAGTGCCGTTCTCGGCGTGGTCGACGAGGGCGCCCTTGGCCTTGTCGAGGCCGAGACCCTCGGCGATGTCCTGGGTCACGGGCTGGATCTGGACGCCCAGATAGCCGCGGGCGACCTTGCCGTCGGTGCGGAGCTGGTCGACCACCGCCTGCACGGTCTCGGCGGGGATGGCGAAGGCGAGGCCGACGCTGCCGCCCGAGGGAGATGCGATGGCGGTGTTCACGCCGACCACCTCGCCGTTGACGTTGAAGGTTGGGCCGCCTGAATTGCCCTTGTTGATCGGGGCATCGATCTGCAGGAAGTCGTCGTAGGGGCCGGCGCCGATGTCGCGGCCGCGGGCAGAGACGATGCCGGCGGTGACGGTGCCGCCGAGGCCGAACGGGTTACCGATCGCCACCACCCAGTCGCCGACTTGCGGCGCGGCCTTGCCGAACTGCACGTAGGGGAAGTTCGAGCCCTCGGTGATCTTCAGCAGGGCGACGTCGGTCTTGGAATCCTTGCCGATGACCTTCGCGTCGAGGGTGCGGCCGTCGTCGAGCGTCACCTGCACGGTCTTCGCATGGTCAACGACGTGGTTGTTGGTGACCACATAGCCGTCGGCCGAGATGATGAAGCCGGAGCCGACCGCGCCGCGCGGGCCCTGGTGCTGGGGCTGCATGCCGCCGGGACCATTCTGGCCGAAGCGCTTGAAGAACTCGCGCAGCTGCGGCGGTACGTTCTGGAGGTTGCGACCCTGGCTCGGACCATCCTCGTCGTCGCTGCTCGCCGAGTCGTCGAGCTTCACCTTCACCGAGACGACGCCCGGCTTGACCTTGTTGACGATGCCGGCGAACGAGCCCGGCGGATGCTCGGGGGCCTCGATCGGCGACTTGGGGAGAGCCTGGGCATAGGCCGGGGTGGCAGTCGGCAGGTATCCGCTGCCGATGGCGCCGCCGGCGATCAGCGCGGCGGCGGCCACAGAGGCGAGGGCACGGCGCGAGGTGCGGGCTGAGGGACGGGTCTCGGTCATGGGGGTCTGAAACCTCTCGGGACTGATCGGGACGACGCCGGCTCACGCGGCGGTCGATGGGATCTGTCTAGGGAATGGCCCCTGACCCAGGAGTGGCGGTCACATTACGGTTCGGACAGGTGGCCGGACGGTCGCGGAGCGCCATCGCGGTTCTGACGACCGCCGTCCGTCGACCGGCCGCGACCGCCCTCTGCGACGTGGGAAAGGCCCAGGCTTGTGCCGTCCGGCACCGCGCTTCCCGAGCGTCTGCCTACAATCCCGCTCAGTTCGGCAGGCCGGCGCAAACTCCGGTGCTGCGAGATGCCAGTGTACGGTAGAGGGGGTACAATGAAGACGCTGTTGGCAGCCGCCATCTTCTTCGGGTCGACTGTCGGCGCCATGGCGGTCGAGTCCTACACGGATTACCGTGACTACTTTGACGCGAAGTCCACCGTCACAAATGCAGCGCGCAGCGTTTCCGAGACGACGTACGGCGTCGATACGCGCCGCTACGATGACGGGCGTGCGGGCCGTGCGGCGACCAACCTGAAGCCCGGGCATTGGAACCAAGCGGGAGGGTATGTCCCGCCGGACTATTCTACGCATCCCCACGGCGCGTCACAGGACGGCTTCTGGAGCCCGATCGACACGTCGTCCGCAAGCTGGGGGACCCCGAAGGCCTTCACCGGGACCCTCGGTACCCGCCGGTGATTACGGCTTCCTGGGCAGGGGACATCGACGCCGGCGCAATTACCGCCAGCGGCTGCTGTCCGATCCGGACGCCTGTGTGATCGCCCGACGCAGGGTGCGCCCCGACGGTGTCGCACACCCACCCGCATCCCGAGGAGCCTTGCCGAGGAGCCTTGCTCCGGCACCTCAGGATCGGGGCGCAGCTTCAGAGGTGCCGTGAACCGGCGCTCAGTCCCCGCTGAGCCGGGCCAGGGCCTCCTCGATCTTCACCAGCCGCGCCGCCTCGCTCTCGCGACGCTCCCGGTTCTCCTCGATGATCTCCTCGGGCGCACGGGCCACGAAGTCGGCGTTGCCGAGCTTGGCGTCGATCTTCTTGATCTCGCCCTGCGCCTTGCCCTGCTCCTTCTTCAGGCGCGCGACCTCGGCGGCGAGGTCGACCACGCCCTCCAGCGGCAGCGCGGCGACGCTGCCGCGCACCAGGAGCTGGACCGAGTTCTTCGGCGGCGTGTCCGCGAAGGTAATCTCCGACAGCCGGGCGAGGCGCAGGAGCGTGTCATGCCACGCCTCGACCCGCGCGCGGACCTCAGGTGCGGCGCCGACCATCACCAGCGGGATCTGCGCGGCGGCGGGGACATTGGTCTCAGACCGCGCCGAGCGGATCTGGCTGACGAGATCGACCACGAACCCGACCTCGGCCTCCGCGGCCGCGTCGGCCAGGCCGCCGAGTTCCGGCCAGGAGGCCAGGGTCAGCAGGCCGCGCTCCGGCCGGTCGGCGCCCTTGATCGCCCACAGCTCCTCCGTGAGGAAGGGCATGAACGGATGCAGCAGCTTGGCGACCTGATCGATCAGGAACGCCACGCTCGCCTGCGTCTCCGCCTTGATCACGGGATCGACGCTCTCGCCCTGGAGCACGGGCTTGGCGAGTTCGAGATACCAGTCGCAGAAGATGTTCCAGACGAAGCGGTAGGCGGCCGCAGCCGCGTCGTTGAAGCGGAAGGCCTCGAGGGCGCTCGTGACCTCGTCGACCGCGCGGGCCGCCTCGGTGAGCGCCCAGCGGTTGATCGCCCCGGTGGCCGAACGCGGGTCGAAGGCCGGATCGAGGCTGCAGCCGTTCAGCTCGGCGAAGCGGGCGGCGTTCCAGAGCTTGGTCGCGAAGTTGCGGTAGCCCTGGACGCGATCGGTGGACAGCTTGATGTCGCGGCCCTGGACGGCGAGCGCGCAGAGGGTGAAGCGCAGGGCGTCGGCGCCGACCTGATCGATCAGCTCGAGCGGGTCGACGACGTTGCCCTTCGACTTCGACATCTTCGCGCCCGACGCGTCCCGCACCAGGGTGTGCAGGTAGACCGTGTCGAAGGGCGCCCGGTCGGTGAGGTGCAGGCCCATCATCATCATCCGGGCGACCCAGAAGAACAGGATGTCCTTGCCGGTCACCAGGGTGTTGGTCGGATAGTAGCGGGCGAGCTCCGGGGTCGCGTCCGGCCAGCCCAGCGTCGAGAACGGCCAGAGCGCCGAGGAGAACCACGTGTCGAGGACGTCCTCGTCGCGGGTGAGCGCGACCGGTCGGCCGTGCTGCGCCGCGGCCGCGGCCAGGGCCTCGGCCTCGCTCTCGGCGACGAAGATGCCGCCCGCCTCGTCGTACCAGACCGGGATCTGGTGGCCCCACCAGAGCTGGCGCGAGATGCACCACGGCTCGATGTTGGTGAGCCACTGGAAGAAGATCTTCTCGTAGTTCTCGGGGACGAACTTGGTCTGCCCGTCGCGCACCGCCTGGAGAGCGCGCTCCGCGAGCGGCTTGACGTTCACGTACCACTGATCGGTCAGGTAGGGCTCGATGACCACGCCTGAGCGGTCGCCGTGCGGGACCGCGTGCGTGTTCGGCTCGATCGCGCGCAGGCGCCCGCGCGCCTCCATCAGCGCGACGACCTCCTTCCGGGCCTGCGCCCGGTCGAGCCCGTGGAGCGCCAGGGCCTCCGCCTCGGGCGCGACGCCGTCGAGGAAGTCGGCATTGCCGTCGAGCAGCATCCGGCCCTCGGGGTCGAGGACGTTGATCAGGCCGAGTCCGTGGCGGCGGCCGACGTCGAAGTCGTTGAAGTCGTGGGCCGGGGTGATCTTGACCGCGCCCGTGCCCTTCTCGGGATCCGAGTAGGTATCGGCCACGATCGGGATCAGGCGGCCGACCAGCGGCAGGCGCACGCGCTTGCCGACGAGTGCCGTGTAGCGCTCGTCCTCGGGATGGACCGCGACGCCGGTATCGCCCAGCATCGTCTCGGGGCGCGTGGTCGCGACCGTGATGACGGTGCCGGTCTCGGTGCCCGCCTCGTCCACCACCGGGTAGTCGAAGTGCCAGAGATGGCCCTTCGTCTCGATCTGCTGGACCTCCAGGTCCGAGATCGCGGTCTGGAACTTCGGATCCCAGTTCACCAGCCGCTTGTCGCGGTAGATCAGGCCCTGCCGGTGCAGGTCGACGAAGGTCTTCAGGACGGCCCGGCTCAGGCCCTCGTCCATGGTGAAGCGCTCGCGGGACCAGTCGCAGGAGGCACCCAGACGCTTCAGCTGATTGACGATCGCACCGCCGGATTCCGCCTTCCAGGCCCAGACCTTCTCGACGAAGGCCGCGCGGCCGATCTCGCGGCGGCCGGGCTCCTGGCGCTCCATCATCCGCCGCTCGACCACCATCTGGGTGGCGATGCCGGCATGGTCTGTGCCGGGCTGCCAGAGCACGTCCTTGCCGCGCATGCGCTCGAAGCGGCAGAGGATGTCCTGCAGCGTGTTGTTGAGGGCATGCCCCATGTGGAGCGAGCCCGTCACGTTCGGCGGCGGGATCACGATGCAGTAGGGCGGAGCCCCGGCGCGTTCGGGGCGGCCGGCACGGAAGGCGTCCGCCTCGACCCAGGCGGCGGAGATCCGCGCCTCGACGGTGGCGGGCTCGAAGGTCTTGTCCATCATCGCGGGTACGGGCCGGCGCTTGTCCAAACGGGATTGGCCCCGCTTTCGACCGTCACGCCGCTCCCGTCAACACGCGGACGGCGACCCGCGGCCGCCGTACCCAGGCTGCCGGCTCAGCGCCCGCGCGAGACCCGCTCGATCTCGGCGCGCACCAGCCGCTCGACTACGGCCGGAAGGTTGTCGTCGAGCCAGGTTTTCAGCATCGGCCGGAGCATCTCCTTGACGAGATCCTCCAGCGTCCGGGCGTTCTGCGTCAGCACCGTATGGGCCAGCAGGTTGAACGCGCCGCTGACGCTGGCATCGGTCGCCGGGGAGACCAGAGCCTCCGGCCCCGGCTCCGGCGCGCGCACGACCTGGAGCACGGGCTCCGGGGGCGGGGGCGGCGGGGCAGGCGGCTCCGGGATCGGTTCGGGCTCCGGCTCCGGCGCGGCCGTGACCGGGTCCTCGAAATCGATCGCATCGAAATCGAGCAGGTCCGGAGCAGGTTCCGGCTCCGGCTCCGGCTCCACGATGCGCGGGCGCATCACAGGCTCGGCGGCCTCCGCGAGGTCGAGCACGTCCTCGGGCTCCGGGGCAGGGGCCGGAACATCGGCCGGCTTGGCCGCCTGATCGTCGGCGATGATCCTCCGGATCGACGCGAGGATCTCTTCCATCGAAGGCTCGTGCGCCTTATCGGCAGCCTTGTCCTGGAATTTCGTGTCCGGGATCTTGGGGCTTGCTGCACTCATAGGCAGGCGCACTCGGGCATGGGAGACTGGAAAGCGATCCGAATGAATCGATGTTCAATCAGTATTCCATGCCGTTTCATGGCGGCAAGCGCGCCCGCAACACACTCCCCGTGGAAAAGCCCTCAGCGACCGTCCGGCGTGCGCAGGCCGAACCACAGGTCCTTGACCTGATCGTAGTGGACCTTGGCGCTGTAATATTCGACCGGGAGCGCCGTGAAGCGGGCGGTCAGTTGTCCGATCGCCTGGACCACGCCGTATGAGAAGATCACGCGGTCGCGCTGGGCGACGATGAGGCTCACGCGGGAGTTCAGCAATTCCTGCTGCGCGTTGAGCACGTCGAGGGTCGTGCGCTGGCCGACGCGAGCCTCCTCGCGCACGCCGTTCAGCGCCACCTCGTTGGCCTGGACCTGGGCCTGGGCGGCGATGACCTGCGCCTTGGCTGCTTCCAGTCGGCCCCAGAAGTCGACGATCTGGGCGCGGACCTGATCCCGGATCTGGTCGACCTGGATGCGGGCCTGGCCTACCGATTCCTTGGCCTGCCGGATCTGCGCGTAGGTCTGGCCGCCCTCATAGATCGGGATGGAGAGCCGGCCGCCGACGAAGCCGACGAAGAAGCTCTGATTCGGGCCGTTCTGATCGTAGAGCTGGCTGAGGGAGCCCTGCAGGCTGAGCTGCGGTGCGAGCTGACCTTCCAGCACCTTCACCTGGGCTTCGTACGAATCGACATTGTGGATGGCCGAAACGACCTGCGGATGTTCGCTCAGGCCGATGGCGATGGCCGCGTCGAGATTGCGCGGCACGAACCGATCCAGCGGCCGACCCGGCGCGAGCTGGCGCGGCTCGACGCCGATATTCTGTCGGTAGACGCCGATGCTCGTGCGCAGGTTGGACTCGGCGGTGCTCACCTGCGAACGCGCGCCGGCCAGCCGCGCTTCGGCCTGCGCGACGTCGGTGCGGGTCACCTCACCGACGTTGAACCGGTCCCGCGTCTGGCGGAGTTGTTCTTCCAGAACTTCGACGTTGTTCCGGTTCAGCTCCAGCGTGGCCGTGTTGCTGAGCACGTTCATGTATGCCTGAACGGCGTTGTAGAGCACCGTCAGCTCGGTGAAGCGCAGGCTCTCGCGCTGGCTGTAGACCTGCGACTCGGCCCGGCGGACCTGATTGTCGGTCTGGAAGCCGTTGAAGATCGTCTGCGTGACGTTCAGGCTGGCAGAGCTGGGCAGGTAGGTGGTGCGCGTCGTCCGCTTGGAGGTGATCACCTGGCTGGCGATGTCGGACGTTGCGCCCTCGGACAGGCCCCCACCGCCCGCTGCGGACCCGGATGTTCCGGTACCCGTGGTCCCGACGCTCGTGGTTCCGCCTCCCGTGGTCCCGACCCCCGTGGTCCCCACGCCCGTCGTCCCGACGCCGCTTGTCCCGCCGCCTGCCGTTCCAAGGCCGCCGCCCGTCGACCCGAGGGAAGAGCCGCCGCTGGCGGCCCCCGTACCGGCGGTGCCCGCGGACGCGACGCTGCTGGAGGAGCGGGTTTGAAGGTACTGGACGCCGATCGCGGCGTTGACGCTGACGGTTGGCCGGTAGCCGGACTGCGCGATCGCCACGTTTTCATCGATCGCGCGCACCCCGGCGCGACCGGCATTCAAGGATGGATTGCCCTGATAGGCCTTCGCGAGGGCGCTCTCCAGGGTCTCGGCGGAGGCCGGCATGGCTGCCAGCATCGCGAGCCCGGACACCATCCCGGCCAGGCGGAACGTCGGACAACTTGCTGGTGGACGTCGTGTCACGATGAACAAGCCCTTGCGGTCTCTTTCGGTCCGGATGTCCGAGACGAAAACGGCCAAGGTACGGCGTTTCGCCCGTCTCCGATCAAGCCCGCCCCACCGTCACGCTTAGCGCAAACCGGACGTCTTGGCTCGCCTCGGCGTGGGTGCGGCGTCGGAATGTGCCGCGTTGGGGCATTAAGGTGACACACCCTGCGATCGCTATGGGGCGCGTACGCGTATTGAACTGTCTAGCTCTATAAATGCGACGCATCAGAGACTATCGCCTGCTTGCGAAGACGGGAGAATGTGATCGAGGCGTCGGACCGGTGCGCGACGACCGACGGCCTCACGCGGCCGCTGGATCGGGCGTCGCGCCCGCCGGGCCGGCTTGCTCTTAGTACCGATCCATCCCCCCGCCGCCCGCATCCGGCTCGAGATCTTGTGGGTTGTAGGGGGCGGGATCAGGCTCCGGGTCACGGGGCGGGCGCGCCGCCGGGCGGTGCCTGGGCACCGATCCCGTCAAGGCGGGCGGAGGCTTCGGTTTCGGCGCTGCGATCGGGGGCGTTTGCTGTCCCCGGGGCCCGGGCGGCCCGGGCGGCCCGGCCGGGCCCGTGGCACCCATCAGCCCTGGCGTGCCGATCAGGCCGGCAGGCCCACGCTGGCCGGCTGGACCCTGCGGGCCCGGCGGTCCGGCGAGGCCTTGCTCGCCGGCGGGGCCCTGCAGCCCGGGTGGTCCGGGCGGTCCCATCGCGCCCCGCTCACCGGGCGGCCCGGCCTCGCCGCGCGGACCCGTCTCACCGCGCGGCCCGGCCGGCCCGGCCGGGCCGACGAGGCCGGGGGCCTGCTGGCCGCATTCGCCGACGACGATGCTGCGAGTCTGTTTCGGCGTCCGCAGCGTCGCGATGCAGGTGGCCGGATGGTAGACGACGCGGAACTCGAAATAGCCTCGGTTGTCGGTCCGCTGCGGGAACTGGCCGTCCAGCGTGATCTCCACGCCCGGATCGTCGGCGTAGCCGATGATCCAGAGGTCGCCGCCGGTGATCTTGGCGGCCTCGATACGCATATCGGCCGCCTGGGTCGGCACCGGACAGGCGGCCGAAAGGGCCAGAATCAACCAGAGCGCAGTGCGCTTGCGCTGCAGGCGATTGACAGATCTCATGGCGGGTCACGCAGTCTTTTCGTCGGTCAGAATGCCATACTCCGCAAACTAAGCAATAAATTGCTGAGAAAGTTGGATGTGGAAAAACGCGGCTGGCCGACGGGCGTAGTCCGAATTGGGTATTCAGCCACCCCGCGACGAGGCCTGTAGCGTGCCGACGCCGGGCCGGTTCGGGCCGTCGCAGGCTGCGCGGGAACGAGGAGCATTGCGCTCAATTCGGATGGGCCCGACGGACCAGCGCGGATGTCCGTGCCGCGATCAACCCCGGCGATCCGGCGGCCGGCGCCTTGTGAGCGCCTTGGGGCCGCGCGTCGGATTCGCTGTGGAGGGTTCGACCGTGGACGAGAACGATCCGGCCTGGGACACGGATCCGCTCTGGTACGACCGGACGGAGTCCGGACCGGAGCCGGGGTTCATCCTCGAAGCTCTGGCTTGGCTGTTCCTGCTGACGATCGCCGGCAGCTTGGCCCTCGTCTTGGCCCTGGTGTGGCTCTACCGGCTGCCGGATCGCCTGTGGCGCGCGGCGACGCGCAGGCTCCTGAGTCGCGGGCCGGCGGATCTGGAGCGCTTCTGAGCGGGTCGAGCGGCCCCGAGTTCCCTTCGCAACGCCGTCTCTTCAGGCCGCCGCGATGCGCGTGGTGAGCAGGGTTGCCTCCAGGGCTTCCACCGGCATCGGGCGCCCGAGGTGGTAGCCCTGCAGAAACGGGCACCCCATCGCCTGCAGAATGTGCAGGTCCTCGGCCGATTCGACCCCTTCCGCCACCACGTCGAGACCGAGCAGACGGCCGAGGCCGAGGACGGCGAGGACGAGCCCGCGCTTGTCGTCGCTCGATCCGAGCCCGGTGACGAAGCTCCGGTCGATCTTGATCCGGTCCGCCTTGAGCTGCCGCAGCGAGGAGAGGGACGAGTAGCCGATGCCGAAATCGTCCAGGGCGACCCGGATGCCGGCGCGGGACAGCGCCTGCAGTTTGCTCTGGACCGCACCGATGTCGAGGGCGGTTTCCTCGGTGATCTCGATCTCCAGCATCGTGGGCGGCAGGCCGAGAAGGGTCAGGCGCTCGATGACGATCTCGTCCACCGGTACCTGCGCCATCTCCCGCGGTGAGACGTTCATCGCCACGCGCACGCCCTGCAGGCCGCGGCGATGTAGGATCTCCAGCATCGCGGTGACCTGCTCGAGGATGTAGCGGAACAGGGATTCGGTGAGGCCCGCCATCCCGGCGGCGGCGATCAGGTCCGGCGGGGCGATCCAGCCGAGGCGCGGATGCTCCCACCGGACCAGCGCCTCCAGCCCGGCCAGGATGCGGCCATCCGCGGCGTAGATCGGCTGAAACCAGACCTTCGGGGCGTTCTCGACCAAGGCCTGCGACAGGTCGCGCTCCAGATCGCGCCGCATCTGCAGCCGCTCGCGCAGGCCCTGGTCGAACACCCGGAAGCGGTTCCGGCCGGTCGCCTTCGCGGCGTAGAGCGCCTCGTCGGCGCAGCTCAGCATCTCGGTCAGGCCGGGCTCCGGACCGTCATGAATGCCGATGCTGACACCGAGCCGGCCCGCGTCGAAACCCTCGAACGGCTGTGCCACCGTGGTGATCAGAGTCGCCGCCATGACGCCGTGGGGCACGCCGGACGTGGCGGGATCGTACAGCACGGCGAATTCGTCGCCGCCGAGCCGGGCCGCAAGGCTGTTCTCCGGCAGCGCACCGCTCAGCCGGCGCGCGACCTCCACGAGCACGCGGTCGCCCGCCTTGTGTCCGTAGACGTCGTTGACGAACTTGAAACCGTCCAGGTCGAGCATCAGCAGGCTGAGCGTGCCGGTGTGAAGCCGATGCTCGGTCGCCTGCAGAAGGCCCGCGCGGTTCAGAAGGCCGGTGAGGTCGTCATGCGTGGCGCGCCAGCGCATCTCATCGACGAGGGCGCTGGCGCTGGCATGCGCCTCGGCGCGCGATCGGGCGAGGGCGTGGGCCTCGTTCTTGAGCCGGCTCGCGTCGCGAAACACGGCCTCGCTCCGGAACGCGGTGTGCGTCAGGGCCAAGAAGTAGAGGATGACACAGGCTGCGAGGCAGTTCCGGTCGAAGTCACCGGTCAGGACAAGGCAGACGGCGACCGACAGCAACGGCATCACGATGAAGCTGAGCGGGATGCGGGCATACGCGGTCCCGTGCGTCACCGCGCCAGCGGTCACGCCGCAGGTGATCGCGAGATAGAACAGGGCCTGCGCGGAGGTATAGCCCTCGCATAGCAGCGGCTGGCAGGCCCAGACCACACCGGACAGGAACGCCGCAGCCGTGAAGGCGCGCAGCCGCCTGTCGATGGAGCGGCCGGCATGTGCGGCGAGGCTCGGCGTCATGTCCGCGGTCAGCGCCAGGCCGAGGCAGGGGATCCGGCACAAGGTGATTCGCAGGAGATTGACGCTGGTCGATGCCGCAAACCAGACGGCCCCCGCGGTCCCGTGCCCGCTGCGATAGGCGACCAGTAGACTCGCCAGTCCGAGAAGCATGTTGACCGGAATAGCGGCCAGCACGCTCCCGCGCATCGCATCCAGCTGGTCCCGCCGGATCAGCGCATCCCAGCTCGGAACCGAAGGGTCGAGAGATTCGCCGGGACCGGGCGGTTCCGGCTGAGATCTCTCCTGGTCCCGAACGATCATCGTACGTCCACTCGAAGCTGAGGGACTCATGACAGGGAATCGTAAGATAACGTTGAACGATCAGCGAAAGCCGCTGCCGTCGAGAACGCTCCGGGCGTCGGCCGGGGCAGGACGACAGGTCGCAAGACATTCCGGCCGCGTCCGGGCGCACCATATCGTCGACCGGGCCGTCTTCGGGCCCGGGATCCTCCATGGCCCTGACTCGCGATCTTCTCGATATCCGGACGATCTACCATGAACCTGCGGTCGGCGACTTCCCGCTCGGCCGGGAGATCCTGACGCGCTTTGCCGAAGCCGAGCGCATCGTCGTGCCGTCGCACTGGAACATCCCGGAACTCCACGGCAATGCGGGATCGGTGGAGGACTGGGTGCGGATCAAGCGTTCGACCCTGGTCCTCGGCGTGAAGAAGGGGCTCGCCATGCGGCCCAATGGCCGCAGCGCCCATTTCATCGCGCCCTCGACCTCCAACGGCTGCGCCATGGCCTGCGCCTATTGCTACGTGCCCCGCCGCAAGGGCTTCTCCAATCCGATCTCGCTGTTCGTGAACGTCGAGCAGGCCTGTGCGGCGATCGCCCGCCATGCCGGACGCCAGGGGCGCCTGTCGGAGCCGGATCCGATCGATCCGGAATACTGGGTCTACGACATCGGCGAGAACGGTGACCTCTCGGTGGACGCCGCGGTGAGTGACGGTGTGCGCAGCCTGGTCGCGCTGTTCCGCACTCTGCCCAACGCCAAGGCCTCCTTCGCCACCAAGGCCGTGAACCGCGATCTCCTCGCCTACGACCCGCAGGGCAAGACGCGCATCCGCTTCTCGCTCATGCCCGCACGGATCGCCCGGATCGTGGACGTGCGCACGGCCCCGATCCCGGAGCGGATCGCGGCCATCGATGACTTCGTGACCGCCGGTTACGAGGTCCACGTCAATTTCTCGCCCGTGATCCTCTACGAGGGCTGGGAGGAGGACTGGCGGGCGCTGTTCGCCGAAATCGACGCCACGCTGTCGGACGCCGCCAAGGCGCAGCTCAAGTGCGAGATCATCATGCTGACCCACAATGCGGATCTGCATGCGGTCAATCTCGGCTGGCACCCGAGGGCCGAGGACCTGCTCTGGCGCCCGGACATCCAGGAAACGAAGGTTTCGGAAGGCGGCGGCCTCAACCTGCGCTACCGGTCCGGCTGGAAGGGCCGATGGCTTGCCCGGTTCAAGGCGCTCCTCGCGGAATCGATGCCCTATTGCACGGTGCGCTACGCGTTCTGAGCGCCGGTCGCCGAACTTCCCGCCGCGCCCGGCGTTGCCGCGCCAGCGCAAGGGGGGATCAGGCCATGGCGACGCACGAGGATCATATCCGCGAGGCTGTCGCCCTCGCCGAGGCCAATGTGGAGGCCGGCGGTGCCCCGTATGGCGCTGTGATCGTGCAGGACGGCGCCGTGCTGGTCCGCGCGGCCAATCGGGTGCACGCCACCAACGATCCGAGCGCCCATGCCGAGATGGTCGCGCTGCGCGAGGCGAGCCGGCTGCTCGGCCGCCGCGACCTCGGCGACTGCGTGATGTATGCGAGCGGCCGCCCGTGCCCGATGTGTCACGCCGCGATGCGGCTCGCCGGCTTCACGGAAGGCTATTTCGCCTTCTCGGCCGAGGAAGCCGCAGAACATGGCGCCGGCAGCGCGACGATCTATGCGGAACTTTGCCAGCCGCTCGATGCGCAGCCGATGCGGATCAGCCAGATACGGCCAGACGGCGATTCCCCTTACGCTGCCTGGAAGGCGCGTCGCAGGGCGTGAGCCGGCTCCGCCGGCCTCAATGCGTCCACGGCGCCGTGCGGTTGAACTTGAAATTGTCCGAGTAGGACAGGCCCTTGCGATGGACCGGCTTGGCCGGCTGCTCGACGCGGAAGGCGATGCCCTCGCGCTTCGCGTAGGCCACGGCCTCCTCCTCGGTGTCGAATTCCAGGCGCACCTGCTGAAGCATGTCGGAGGATCCGTTCCAACCCATCAGCGGATCGATCTCGCGCGGGCTGGTCCGGTCGAACTCCAGGATCCACTGCTTGGTGCGGGCGAGGCCCGACTGCGTGGCATCCCGAGACGGACGGAAGATGCGGGCGCTCGGCATCGGATTCGACAAGCTCCTGATCGAATGGTCGGGGCGATAGGATTCGAACCTACGACCCCCTGGTCCCAAACCAGGTGCGCTACCAGACTGCGCCACACCCCGACTGCCACACGGCCTCAATGCCGTAGCGGTTCCGCCGTTCCCCTGCAAGACGCGTCGCGGGTTCCGCGCGCCGATGTGCCGTCACCCGCGGCGGCGCGGCACCGTACGGGCGAGAGCCTCATCGACTTGTCAGACAAATCGCCGCGTTGTAGCGTTTGACTTGGGACGAGGGCTGGGCCTGCCTGCTGACGAACCGGCGCCTGCCATCACTGGGGGGCGGAGGATGGCAAGTTTCGGATCGCCGCGCCGGACGGTTCCGGTCCTCGTCACCGCCGCGGCATGCTTCGGGCCTCAGGGCCGCTCTTGCCGGCCCGGCCCGAAACCGTGACGATCGCGGCGAGCGACATGGACCTTCCCGTGTGGACACCGAGCCCGCGCTATCCCGACCCGGCCGTCGAGATCCTCGACGACACCTTTGCCCGCTACCGGGTGTTCAACGCGGCGGTCGAGCGCCTCGCCACCGGATTCCGCTGGTGCGAGGGACCGGTCTGGTTCGGCGACGGCCGCTACCTGCTCTGGAGCGATATCCCGAACGACCGCATCCTGCGTTGGGACGAGGAGAGCGGGGCGGTCGGCCTCTACCGGAAGCCGTCGGGCTTCGCCAACGGCAACACCCGGGACCGGCAGGGGCGGCTCGTCACCTGCGAGCACGGGGGCCGTCGAGTCACCCGGACCGAGCATGACGGCGCGATCACCGTTCTGGCGGATATGTTCGAGGGCCGCCGGCTCAATTCGCCGAACGACGTCGTGACCGCTGCCGACGGGGCGGTCTGGTTCACCGATCCGCCCTTCGGGATCGGCGGCTTCTACGAGGGCGCCCGCGCCGAACCCGAACTCCCGCAGAACGTCTATCGACTCGATCCGGTCAGCGGCGTGCTGGAGGCGGCGGCCTCCGACCTCGCCGGTCCCAACGGCCTGTGCTTCTCCCCCGACGGCTGCGTGCTCTACCTGGTGGAATCGCGTGGGCGGCCGACCCGGCGGATCGTTGCCTACGACGTCGTCGGCGGCCGCGCTCTCCGAGACCGGCGTGTGCTGATCGACGCCGGGCCGGGCACGCCGGACGGCCTCCGGTGCGATGTCGACGGCAATCTCTGGTGCGGCTGGGGCATGGGCGACGACGCCCTGGACGGCGTCATGGTGTTCAACCCCGAGGGCCGGGCGATCGGCCGGATCCGCCTGCCGGAGCGCTGCGCCAACCTCTGCTTCGGGGGCCGGCATCGCAACCGCCTGTTCATGGCGGCCAGCCAGTCGCTCTATGCGATCTACGTCGACGTCCAGGGCTGCGTCGGCGGATGAAGCCGAGAGTAGACGGCCCGACCATGCCGTCGGCGGCATGCTTGACCGGAGCGCCACGGCGACCCACTTCCCGTCCGCCGGGGGTATAGCGGGACACCAGCCGATGATCGAACTCCACTACTGGCCGACGCCAAACGGCCATAAGATCACGATGTTTCTCGAAGAGACGGGGCTGCCCTACCGAATCCATCCTGTGAATATTGGTAAGGGCGAGCAGTTCAATCCGGATTTTCTCAGGATCGCCCCCAACAACCGCATGCCGGCGATCGTCGACGACGAGCCGGCGGGCGGCGGCGCGCCGGTCTCGCTGTTCGAGTCGGGGGCGATCCTGCTCTATCTCGCCGAGAAGACCGGGCGCTTCATCCCGAGCGACCTTCGCAGTCGGGCGGAGGTGCTGCAATGGCTGTTCTGGCAGATGGGCGGTCTCGGCCCGATGCTCGGCCAGAACCACCATTTCTCGCAATATGCGCCCGAGAAGATCGAGTACGCGATCAAGCGCTACGTCAATGAAACCAACCGGCTCTACGGCGTGCTCGACCGGCGGCTGGCCGACCGTGCCTTCGTGGCCGGCCCGGATTACTCCATCGCCGACATGGCCTGCTATCCCTGGATCGTCCCGTACGAGAAGCAGGGCCAGAACCTTGACGAGCACCCGAACCTGAAGCGCTGGTTCACGGTGATCGCCGAGCGGCCCGCCACGAAGGCAGCCTATGCCCGCGCGCCGGAGGTCAATCCGGATTTCGGCAAGACCATGAGCGAGGACGCCAAGAAGGTGATGTTCGGCCAGACCGCCACCAACACGAAGCGCTGAGCTGGTCATGACCGAGCCCGTGCCTGCCCTGCCGCTGGAGGTGCTCCACCGCGGCTGGAACACCTTCGGCATCGCCACGCTGACGCTGCAGGATGGCAGCACCGTGCGGCGCGCGCTGGAGGATCACGGGCAGGCGGCCTGCGTGCTGCCCTACGATCCCGAGCGGCGCGTGGCGCTGCTCGTGCGGCAGGCGCGGGTGGGGCCGGCCTTCTGGGGCGAATCGGCGGAGTTCGACGAAGCCCCGGCCGGCGGCCTCGACGGGGACACGCCGGAGGCAGCGGCGATCCGGGAGGCGATGGAGGAAGCGGGCGTGCGCCTGCGACGGCTGGAGCCGGTGGCCCACGCCTACAGCATGCCGAGCGTCTCCTCCGAACGTCTCTGGCTCTACCTCGCGCCCTATGGATCGGCCGACCGGGTCGGGTCCGGTGGCGGGCTTCACGCTGAGGGCGAGCAGGTGCTCGTCGTGGAAGTGCCGCTGGCCGCGCTGGCGGATCAGGCCCGCACCGGCCGCCTGCCCGACCTCAAGACCCTGGTCCTGGTTCAGGCCCTGATGCTCCGCGCCCCCGCCTTGTTCGCCGCATGACGCTCCCGCCCGCCACGCCCGAATCCGATGTCTTCGCGCAGATGCTCGCCTTCGCCGAGGAGGCGGCGCCGCTGGCCCTCGCCATGCGGGCGACCGGCCTTGCGATGAGCAACAAGGGCCCGGATCTGGGCCAGGCCCTGACCGAGGCCGATCTCGCCGTCAGCCGGTTGCTGCACGCGCGGTTCGGCCCCGACCTGATCGAGGAGGAGACGGCCGAGGATCTCGGGCATGCGGCGGCCCGGGCGATGCTCGCCCGCGATACCTGGACCTTCGTGGGCGACCCGATCGACGGCACCCGGCCCTTCGCGGGCGGCCTGTCGGGCTGGGGCGTGATGGTGGCGGCCTGCCGCGCCGGCTGGCCCCGGGCCTGCGTGATGAGCCTTCCGGCCTGGAACGAGGATCGCTCGGAGCCGGCCCGGAGCGTAGCCGCGGAGGCGACGGAGGGCATCCTGCTCGCGGCGAGCGCGGGCCGCGCCTTCTGGGCGCCGACACGCGGCGGCCGCATGGTTGCGGCGTTGCGTCCGCTCGAGCAGGCGGAGCGCCGGACCGGCCATGTCGGCTGGCTGTCGGTCACGGCGCAGCGCTATATCCTGGATTACGGCCGCGGCTGGTTCCCCTGGAGCGAGGGCGGCGCGATCTCGGACGCCGCGCTCCTGGCCACTGGACGCCTCGACGCGACCTTGAGCAACAACCGCTTGTGGGACCTTGGCCCGATCCTGCCCCTGTTCGAGGCGCTCGGCTTCCGCCTGTTCCACTGGCCCGACCTCGGCGACCCGCCGGCCGCCTTCGCCGACCTGTTCGACGCGGATCTGTCGGCCCATGACGACCTCTGGCTCATCTGTCGGGATCGAAATCAGGCGGCCGATCTGGCAAGGGCGATCCGGCGCGTCGAGCGCCTTGATTGAATTCAGGCGTCAGCCCAAACGCTTTACAATGTATTCAGCGCTCGACCTGTCGATCCTCTCCCGTCGTCGCTGCTGGGCAGCCGATCCGAAAGTTCCTCGCGCTCGATCCTGACAGCGCGACCGCGTCCGGCGTCGCACTGCCCTGGGTCACTTCGCTCCGCTCGTGGTGACGGCGCGGGCTACGTCGACGGAGGGGTTCGAAGGAAACCATATGACAGCCCGCGCTTCAGAGGCATGAAAAGAGGGACGGCGCACCACGTTGTGGCGCGCCGTCCGTTCTCGTCTTCGCCGATGGACCAATCAGTTCAGCGTCGCGTTGACCGGCCGGCGCTCGGTGCCGACCGTGACGTCGCCGATCATCAGGCCCATCGGGCCGACCCTGACCGGCACCGTCTCTCCGTCGTGGACCTTGCCGGAGAGGACCAGCTCGGCCAGGGGATCCTGGACGTTCTTCTGGATCACCCGCTTCAGCGGCCGCGCCCCGTAGGCCGGGTCGTAACCCTTGTCGGCGAGCCAGCTCTTGGCGTCCTCGTCGACCTCCAGGGTGATCTTGCGATCGTCCAGGAGCTTCTGCAGGCGCCCGAGCTGGATCTCCACGATCGCCCCCATCTCCGACCGCGCGAGGCGGTGGAACAGGATGATCTCGTCGACCCGGTTCAGGAATTCCGGCCGGAAGTGACCCCGCACCACGCCCATCACCTCGTCGCGGACCGCGTCGGTGTCCTGGCCCGCAGGCTGGTTCACCAGATACTCCGACCCGAGATTCGAGGTCATGATCAGCAGGGTGTTGCGGAAGTCGACCGTCCGCCCCTGGCCGTCGGTGAGCCGCCCGTCGTCGAGCACCTGCAGCAGGACGTTGAACACGTCCGGATGCGCCTTCTCGACCTCGTCGAACAGCACGACCTGATAGGGCCGGCGCCGCACGGCCTCGGTCAGCGCGCCGCCCTCCTCGTAGCCGACATAGCCCGGAGGCGCGCCGATCAGCCGGGCGACCGCGTGCTTCTCCATGTACTCGGACATGTCGATGCGCACGAGCGCCGTGTCGTCGTCGAACAGGAAGCCGGCCAGAGCCTTGGTCAGCTCGGTCTTGCCGACACCCGTCGGCCCGAGGAACATGAACGAGCCGATCGGCCGGTTCGGATCCTGCAGCCCGGCCCGGGCGCGCCGGACCGCGGTCGAGACCGCCTCGACCGCCTCGCGCTGGCCGACGACGCGCTTGGCCAGCGCCTCCTCCATGGCCAGAAGCTTCTCGCGCTCGCCCTCCAGCATCTTGTCCACCGGCACCCCGGTCCAGCGGGAGACCACCCCGGCGATGTGGGCGGGCGTCACCGCCTCCTCCATCATCGTATCGCGCCCGTTCTCCGCCTTCGCCTCGATCTCGGCGAGCTGCTTCTCCAGCCCGGGGATGACCCCGTAGGCCAGCTCGCCCGCGCGCTGGTACTGGCCCTGGCGCTGCGCCGCGGCCAGCTCGTTGCGGGCCTCGTCGAGCTTCTTCTTGAGGCCGGCGGCCGTGCCGAGCTTGTCCTTCTCGGCCTTCCAGCGGGCGGTGATCGCCGCCGAGCGCTCCTCCAGGTCGCCGAGTTCCTTCTCCAGCCGGACCAGCCGGTCGCGGGAGGCGGAATCGGTCTCCTTCTTGAGCGCCTCGGCCTCGATCTTCAGCCGGACGATCTCGCGGTCGACGTTGTCGAGCTCCTCGGGCTTGGAATCGACCTGCATGCGCAGGCGCGAGCCGGCCTCGTCGACGAGGTCGATCGCCTTGTCGGGCAGGAACCGGTCGGTGATGTAGCGGTTCGACAGCGTCGCGGCCGCCACCAGGGCCGCATCCTGGATGCGCACGCCGTGGTGCTGCTCGTACTTCTCCTTCAATCCGCGCAGGATCGAGACCGTGTCCTCCACGGTCGGCTCCGACACGAAGACCGGCTGGAAGCGCCGGGCGAGCGCCGCGTCCTTCTCGACGTGCTTGCGGTACTCGTCCAGCGTGGTCGCGCCGACGCAGTGCAGCTCGCCGCGGGCGAGCGCCGGCTTCAGCAGGTTCGAGGCGTCCATCGCCCCGTCGGCCTTGCCGGCGCCGACCAGCGTGTGCATCTCGTCGATGAACAGGATGATCCCGCCCTCGGCCGCCGTGACCTCGGAGAGCACGCCCTTCAGCCGCTCCTCGAACTCGCCGCGATACTTCGCGCCGGCGATCAGCGCGCCCATGTCGAGGGCGAGCAGGCTCTTGTCGCGCAGGCTCTCGGGCACGTCGCCGTTGACGATGCGCAGGGCCAGACCCTCGACGATCGCGGTCTTGCCGACGCCGGGTTCGCCGATGAGGACCGGGTTGTTCTTGGTGCGCCGGGACAGGACCTGGATGGTCCGCCGGATCTCCTCGTCGCGGCCGATCACCGGGTCGAGCTTGCCCTCCCGGGCGGCCTCGGTGAGGTCGCGGGCGTACTTCTTGAGCGCGTCGTAGGCGTTCTCGGCCGAGGCGTTGTCGGCGGTGCGGCCCTTGCGCAGCGCGTTGATGGCGGCGTTCAGCGAGGCGGGGGTGACGCCCGCCGCCTGGAGCGCGCGGCCGGCCTCGGAATCCTTCTCCACCGCGAGGGCGAGGAGCAGCCGCTCCACCGTGACGTAGGAATCGCCCGCCTTCTCGGCGGCCTTCTCGGCGGTGTCGAACAGGCGCATCAGCTCGCGCGTGGCCTGCGGGGCCGCGGCGTTGCCGGAGACCTTCGGCTGCTTGGCGAGCCACTGCTCGGTCTGGGCCAGGGCCACGCGCGACTGGCCGCCGGCGCGGTCGATCAGGCCGGCGCACAGGCCCTCCGGATCGTCGAGCAGCACCTTGAGCAGGTGACCCGGCTGAAGCTGGGGGTGTCCCTCGCGCGTCGCGAGGTTCTGAGCCGCCTGCACGAAGCCGCGGGCGCGCTCGGTGTACTTTTCGAAATTCATGCACAACCCTCCCGTACCGGCATCCGCCGCCCGATGAGAGGCGCGGCGCCACCGAAACGTCGCCCTCCGGCTATCCGCCGCGCGAGGACCCCGGCGCCGCTGGTGGCCGCCGGTAGACCCGATGTGGTGTTGCAAATGGGCACCACAAGGGGCCGCGAAGCTCTTGCGCGACGGATCAATTCAGGGCCACGCTCCGCGCATGACCGCATTGATTCATGTCAGCGCCCTGTACCGCTATCCCGTGAAGGGCCTGACCCCCGAACCCGTCGAGCGGGCGGAGCTGGAGACCAGCGGCTTCTTCCCGGGCGACCGGCTCTACGCCATCGAGAACGGCCCTTCGGGCTTCAACGCCGTGGCGTACCGGCATCAGCCGAAGACCAAGTACCTGATGCTCATGCGCGACGAGGCGCTCGCCCGCCTGCGCACCCGCTACGACGATGCCACGGCGACGCTCACCGTGGACGGGCACGGCGAGCTGCAGGCCTTTCGCCTCGACACCGAGGCCGGCCGCCAGGGACTGGCCGACCTGATGCGGCGGTTCGTCCCCGAGAGCCTGCGCGGGGAGCCGAAGGTGCTCGCCGCCCCGCCGCAACACCGATTCACGGATTCGCCGACCGGCTACGTGTCGCTAATCAACCGGGCGAGCGTGGCGGCGGTCGAGGATTATCTCGGCGCGCCCGTGGATCCGCTGCGCTTCCGCGGCAATCTGCTGGTCGAGGGGCTCGCGCCCTTCGCCGAGTTGGAGATGGTCGGGCAGGTCGTCGAGGCGCCGAGCGGGCTGCGGCTCAAGATCACCAAGCGCACGGTGCGTTGCGCGGCCACCAACGTCGATCCGACGAGCGGCGTGCGGGACTGCGACATCCCTTGGACCCTGGATGCCCGGCTCGGCCACCGGGACCTCGGCGTCTACGCCGAGGTGATCGCCGGCGGCGCGCTGGCGAGGGGCGACGCGTTGCGGGTGGTCGGGTGATCGATCAGGGCGATCTGTCGAACCCGATCCCCTCTTCCTGAAGCGCGCACCGGCGGGCCTTCACGCTGCCCTCCAGGATGGCGCGACATCCGGCGGCCTTCTTCGAGGCCTCCGCCGCGTTCGGCCTCTCCGGATGAGGGTGAGACTCTGTTCGCCCGTCGTAACGGCCCTCAGAGCCGCGACACGTAGGCCGCCAGATCCTTGATGTCGCCCTCGCTCAGCCCTTGCGCGACCTCGTTCATGGCCGGGTCGTAACCCGGCCGGGCGTTCGACTTGTAGCCGGCGAGCGCCTTGGCGAGATAATCCTCTCGCTGCGCCCGGATCCGCGGGATCGCGTCGCGGCCGGCAAGGTCGGAGCCGTGGCAGGAATTGCACTGGTGCTTGGCGACGAGCCCCTGGGCCCGCTCGGCCAGGGCCGGGTCGGCGGCCGGTCCGGACCGGCTGGGCGGCGGCAAGGTCGCCACCGCATCGGCATAGGCCCGCAGATCGTCGTCGGAGAACCCGGCGGCGACGTCGTTCATGGGAGGCGCCTCGCGCTGCTTCTCCCGGAATTGGAAGAGCTGCGTGACCACGTAGTCCGGGAGCTGACCGCCGAGGGAGGGCACCCCCTCGGTTTCGGAGGTGCCGTTTCCGTGGCAGCCGATGCAGGGCGCGAGGCGCTCCTGCATCGCCGCATCGGGCGCGGCGAGCGCCGCACCCGCCAGAACCGTGCCGAGGATGGGTCCCAATCCCCGGATCGCCCGTGACGATCGGCGCATCACTTGCCGTAGCTGACGCGGTAGATCGCGCCGTTATAATCGTCCGAGACGAGCAGCGATCCGTCCTTGGCGACGAGGACATCGACCGGCCGGCCGGCATACTTGTTGTCCTGGAGGAAGCCGGTCAGGAACGGCTCAACCGAGGCGATCTTGCCGTCCGATCCGGGCTTGGCCAGGACCACGTCGCCGCCGAGCTTGGCGGTGCGGTTCCACGAGCCGTGCCGCGCGACGAAGATCGCGTCCCGGTAGGCGTCCGGGAACTGCGTGCCGGTGTAGAACCGCAGGCCGAGCGAAGCCGTGTGCGGGCCGAGGAGCGCCGCCGGCGCGGTGAATTCCGCGCAGGAATGGCCCCAGCCGTATTCCGGATCGGTGAAGGTGCCCTGGTGGCAGAACGGGTAGCCGAAATGCTGCTTGCCCGGCTCGGTGACCACGTTCAGCTCGTCGTTCGGGATGTCCTCCGACACCCAGTCGCGGCCGTTGTCGGTGAACCAGAGCTGCTTCGTCTTCGGGTTCCAGTCGAAGCCGACCGTGTTGCGCACGCCGCGGGCGACGACCTCGGCGTTCTTGCCATCGAGGTCGATCCGGCGGATCTGCGCGTGCGTGTCCGGCGGCATCAGGATGTTACCCGGTGCGCCGATCGGCACGTAGAGCTTGTTGTCGGGCCCGATGGCGATGAACTTCCAGCCATGCGCCTCGTCCTTGGGGAGGTCGTCGTAGACCAGGGTCGGCTTCGCCGCGCCGTCGAGGTGGTTGGCGATGTCGTCGTAGCGCCAGATCTTCGAGAGTTCCGCGACGTAGAGCGCACCGTCATGGAAGGCGACGCCGTTCGGCCGGTGCAGGCCCGACGCAATGGTCTTGACCACGCGCTTCCCGTCCTGGCCCGCCTCCGGCAGCACCGCGTAGACCTTGCCCACGGTCCGGGTGCCGACATACAGCGTCCCGTCCGGCGCTTGGGTCATCTCGCGGGCATTGGCGAGGCCGCTGGCATAGACCTCGACGTGGAAGCCTTCCGGCACCTTGAGCTTGTCCAGCGGCAGCTTGGCCGGGGCGGTCGCGAGCGGCGGCCCCGCGACGGGCGCGAGCTTCGCGGCCGCACCACCTTCGGGGCGGCCATAGAGGGCGTCACCGCGTTCGACCGCCTTCACGCTCGCCGGCGGCGCCGCGGATGCGGGCGTCTCCTGTGCGTGCGCGACGTAAGATCCCGCCGTCCCGAGGCCCAGGCAGGCGAGGGCGACGGCGAGGGAACCGGCGACGGTCGGTGTGCGGATCGGCGTCATGGTGTCTCCCGATGCGAACCGGTGCTCGGCCGGCCGCTTATGCTGAACTCATTATTCACCGATCCGCGCCAATGGCGCGACCCGTCGGATGAACGCGAGGGCGACAGCGCGCAGCCGACGTAACACGACGCCGAGTGACGGCTTTGGCGAGCGATCGAGGGGCTGAAAGCCGTCTGTCGACAGCGTGCCGGAAGCGTCGCATTTCGCTCCGTCGTCAGCCGGGATGGCGATGGGACGGGAGCCGACCCGACGTTCGACACGTACCCTCGCCTTGCGTTTTGGCCAACGATCTCCGAAAACGCCCCCCGTCCGGGAAGCTTAGGCTTGGCCGGGGATGCCGGCCGCGGGCCGGAGCCCGGCCGATGCGGCGTTCCGATCCGTTTCGAGGACACGGTTCGATGATCGATTACGCGCAGGCGCGGCGGATGATGGTCGACTGCCAGTTGCGGACCTTCGACGTGAACGACAACACGGTGCTCGACGCCTTCGACACCGTAAAGCGCGAGGCCTTCGTGCCCAGGGGCCGTGAGGCCTTCGCGTATATCGACCAGACCCTGAATTTCGGCGACGGAGCCGGAGAGACCCGCTGCCTACCGGCGCCGATGGTGCTGGCGCGGATGGTCCAGGCCCTCCGGGTTCGGCCGGGTGTCGCCGCCCTCGACGTCGCCAGCGGCACCGGCTACGCGGCGGCGATCATGGCGCACCTCGGCGCGCAGGTCACCGCCGTCGAATCGGTCCCCGATCTCGCCGCCGAGGCTCGCGCCCGCCTCGGCGCCACCGCCCAGGTGGTGGAGGGCCCGATCGCCTCCGGCGCGCCCAAGCAGGCGCCCTTCGACGTGATCCTGATCAACGGTCGCGTCGAGGTCCGGCCGCAGGCCCTCCTGGAGCAGCTCAAGGATGACGGCCGTCTCGTCTGCGTGATGGGCCCGCACCGCAACGCCAAGGTGACGCTGTTCGTGCGCGCCGGCGATGCCTTCGGCGCGCGCCCGCTGTTCGATGCCTCGCTGCCCGGTCTCGAGGCCTTCGCGGCGGAAGCCGGCTTCGCGTTCTGAGGAGCCGTCCCGCTCACCCCCCGCTCACCCCAATCGATAATCCGACAGGCGGGCGCGTCGCGCACTCCGGCGGTACGCCATCACCGAGTCCGGCCACAGCGTCGTGTTGCGTCCGCTCGCGTCGAGGTACCAGCTCCGGCAGCCGCCGGCCTGCCAGATGCTGTCGGCCATCCGGCTGCGGATCCGGTCGAGGAAGCGCGCCTGCGCCTCCGGCCGCACCTCGATGGCCCGATTGCTCGTCCGCAAGGTCTTCAAGCAGTCGAGCACGTGCTGCACCTGGATCTCGATCATCGACACGACCGAGTTATGGCCGAGGCCGGAATTGGGCCCGAGCAGCATGAAGTAGTTGGGAAACCCAGCGACCGTGATGCCCTGATAGGCCCCCATGCCGTTGGACCAAGCTTGCGTCAGCCGCAGGCCGTCGCGGCCGACGAGGTGCATCCGCGCGAAAGTCGCGGTGACGTCGAAGCCGGTGGCGTAGACGATCACGTCAAGGTCGTGGCTCCGTCCGGCTTCCGTGGTGAGGCCGGTCTCGGTGATCCGGGCGATGCCGTCCGTTTCCAGGGTGACGTTCGGACGCTGGAGCGTCGGATAATAGTCATCGGAGATCAGGACGCGCTTGCAGCCGAGCCGATAATCGGGCGTGAGCTTCGCCCGCAGGTCCTTGTCCTTCACGGCTTTCGCGAGATGCCGGCGGGCGAGCGCCTCGGCCTGTCCGGTGAGCTTCGAGACCTTGGTGAAGCCCAGGAAGGCGCGCACCTCGTGCAGCCAGAACAGCCGGGCCCGTTCGAGCCGACGGGCCAGGGGCAGGCGCCGGTAGCGCGCCTTCGCGCCTTCGGGAATGGCGTGATCGTGCTTGGGCATGATCCAGGGCGGCGTGCGCTGGAACAGCGTGAGCTGCGCGGCGACCTTGGCGAGTTCGGGCACGACCTGAATCGCGCTCGCCCCCGTGCCGATGACGCCGACGCGCTTGCCGGTGAGGTCGACGGAATGGTCCCAGGCCGCCGTGTGGAAGGCCGCGCCCGCGAAGGCGTCACGGCCGGGTATGTTCGGGTAGGCCGGATGGTGCAGGCCGCCCATGCCCGAGACGATCGCCCGCGTCAGGATCGGCCCGCGGTCTGTTTCCACCTGCCAGAGGGCGCGCGTCTCGTCCCAGGTCGCACCCCTGAACGTCGTCCCGAGCCGGATCAGAGGCATCAGCCCGTTCCGCTCGGCGGTCTCCCGAAGGTAGGCCAGGATCTCCGGCTGCGGCGCGTACATCCGGCTCCAATCGGCTTTCGGAGCGAAGGACAGCGAGTAGAGGTGCGAGGGGATATCGCAGGCCGCCCCCGGATAGGTGTTGTCGTGCCAAGTGCCGCCGATTCCGTCGGCCTTCTCGATCACCTGCAGCGGACCGATACCCGCCTGCCGGCAGCGGATCGCCATCGCGAGCCCCGAGAAGCCGGCGCCGACGATCAGGACGGCGAGGGTCTCGGAGGCGGGCTCGGTCATCGCAGGGGGCTCCCGGACGGGGCGTGGGGTGCGTGCGCATTCAGGAAGGCCGCGGCCTCGTCGAGGGACGTCCGCGCCTCCGGCAGCATGCTGGCCGCGAATTGCCAGGCGTGGGACACGACCGGGAAGAGCTTGAGTTCGGTCTCGACGCCGGCCGCCCGGGCCCGCTCGGCCATGCGAACGGAATCGTCGCGCAGGACCTCGCGGGCGCCGACATGGAACAGCAGCGGCGGGAAGCCGGTCGGGTCGCCGTAGATCGGCGAGATCCGCGGGTCGGCCGGATCGGCATCGCCCAGATACATCGGCCGGATCGCCGCAAGCGCCTGCGGATCGAACATGGCATCGCGCCATGCGTTGGTGACCCGCGACCCGCCCTCCGACACGAAATCTGTGGCGGGGGAGAACAGGGCCGCCGCCCAGGGCATCGGCAGGCGCCGGGTGCGGGCCTCAGCCATCAGAACGAGGGCGAGGTTGCCGCCAGCCGATTCGCCGGCCACGCAGGCCGTCCCGTCCGCGCTGAACGCCGCCCAGACCGCCGCCACGTCGTCGACCGCGGCGGGGAACGGGTGCTCGGGGGCGAGGCGGTAATCGGGCGCGAAGATCGTGAAGCCGCGGCTCGCCAGCGCACCCGTGACGGGGCGGTGCGTCCGGGGTGAGCAGGCGATGAAGCCGCCGCCATGGATGTAGAGCATCCGTCGGCCGGGACCCGCCTTCGGTCGGATCCACTCGCCTTTGACGCCGCCGACGAGGCCCGGCTCGTAGGTCACGCCCTTGGGATCCGGGAAGGCCGGCGCCTCGAAGATCCGGCGGAACGCGGCCGCGTCGCGGGCCCGGGACAAAGGGCCCCGGATGCGGCTGCGGACCATGTAGGCCCCGAGATACGCACGCAGGCTTGCCATCAGAGGGTCCCGCCGGACAGGCGCACGATCGTCTTCCAGTAGCTGACCGGCATCAGCCGCTGGATCAACGCGGCGTTCTTGGCGTCCTTGCCGACGACGATCCGGGGGGACCGGGTCTCGATTCCGCGGATGATCGCGGCGGCGGCATCCGCGGGCGCGAGCGTCAGCAGCTTGCCGAATGCCTCCCGCGCCTTCTCGTCTTCCACGGCCGCGCGCTTGGCCGCCTCGGGATCGGTCGGGGGCCGCCGGCCGCGGGCGTTGCGCGAGATCGCGGTGGCCACGCCGCCCGGATGGACCACCGTCACCCCGAGGCCGGTGCCGGCATATTCGTGCCGGAGGGCCTCGGAGAAGCCGCGCACCCCGAACTTGCTCGTGCAATAGGCGACCTGGCCCGGCGGCGCGATCAGCCCGAACAGGCTCGACAGGTTGACGATCTGGGCCGCTGGACGGGCGCGTAGCATCGGCAGGAAGGCGTGGCACATCCGCACGACGGCGCGGAGGTTGATGTCGAGCAGCCACTCGAAATCGTCGAGATGCGTCTCGTCGAACCGGCCGCCGAGGGCGACGCCGGCATTGTTGATCAGGAGGTCGAGGTGCCCGAACCGCTCCGCGACCCAGTCCGGCAGGAGGCGGATCGCTTCGGCATCGGTGAGATCGAGGACCCGCATCTCGACCGCGACGCCGCGGATCTTCGCGGCGGTGGCCGCCAAGCCGGCCTCGTCCCGGTCCAGCAGAAGAAGGTTGCAGCCCTTCGCGGCGAGGCCCTCGGCGAGGGCCGCGCCGATGCCGCTGGCCGCGCCGGTGATCAGGGCAACCGCCCCCGCGAGCTGGAACCGCTGTGCCAAACCGCGCCCCCCGTGTCGCCGACCTGGATCGGACTTCCATCGGGGGATAGTCCCGGCCGGCCGGATTGTCTAGGGTGAACACCCTAGACGGGGACGGGGACATGAAGCGGGGCGCGGGCCGCAGGATCGAGTTCGGTGCGGAGGTCGGCCCGCGGACCGGTGGTGCGGCGCCGAGCCCGGACACGCGCACGCGAATTCTCGCAGTAAGCCTCGCGCTGTTCAACGCCCGCGGACTCGGCCATGTCACCACGGCGGAGATCGCGGCTGCGGCGGGGATCCGCGAGGGCAATCTGCAGTACCATTTCCCGCGCAAGAGCGGCCTGGTCGAGGCCGTGTTCGGGGCCTTCGAGGCCGAGGCCCTGGCGGTCGCGGGCCGGATGCCTGCCGACCCCGCGGCGCCGGAGGCGCTGCTCGCCTACCAGCGGGCGTGGTTCGATCTGATCTGGCGCTATTGCTGCATCTACCGCGACGGCATCGCCATGGTGGAGATCGCCCCGGCTCTGCGTCCGCGGGTCCATGCCCTCCGGGCCGAGACCCAGGCGCTGGCGCGCGGCGTCTTCCAGGCGGCCGTGCGGGCAGGGCGGCTTCATATCGGCCCGGACGCCCTCGGGCGGCTCATCGACAATGCCTGGATCGTGTCCAGCCACTGGATGAGCCACCGCCTCCAGGGGGGTACGACCCTGACCGAGGCCGACCGCGACTGGGGCTTCGCGCAGGTCCGCGACCTGTTCGCGCCCTATCTCGCGCCCGACCGCCCGGACTGACGGCCTCTGGCCCGAACCTTCCATACGCTCAGGCCAAGCTCGGACCCGAAGGACGCGATGCTCGACCGCCTGATCCATGCCGGCCTCAGCCTTCTGGTGCTGCTCGCCGTCGCCCTCCTGTTCTCGACGAACCGGCGGGCGATCAGCCCCCGCGTCATCCTCACCGGTCTGGCGCTGCAGGTGGGCCTCGGCGCAGCGGTGCTGTTCCTTCCTGCCGGACGGGCGGCGCTGGCGGCCGCCGCCGACGGAGTCGTGGCGGTGCTGTCCTACGGTGACCGCGGTACGGCCTTCCTGTTCGGTGGCCTCGTCGAGCCGAAGATGTTCGAACTGTTCGGCGGCTCGGGCTTCATCCTGGCGCTGCGGGTCCTGCCGCAGATCCTCTACGTCTCCGCGCTCATCGGCGTGCTCTACCATCTCGGCGTGATGCAGGTGCTCGCCCGAGGGCTCGGCGCGGTGCTCCGGCGGATTCTCGGCACCTCGCCGATCGAGTCGTTCTCGGCGGTCATCACCATCGCCATCGGCCAGAGCGAGATCGCCGTGGCCCTGCGCCCGTTCCTCGCCCTGCTCACCGGCGCTGAATTGTTCGCCGTCATGTCGAGCGGCGCCGCGTCCACGGCGGGATCGATCCTGGCGGGCTACGCGGCCCTCGGCGTGCCGATGACCTATTTGCTCGCGGCCTCGGTGATGGCGATCCCGGGGGGGCTCGTCTACGCCAAGATCCTGATGCCCACCACGGAGCCGACCCGGATCGCCACCACGCGGGTCGAGTTCGGCGAGACGCGTGCGGCCAACATCATCGAGGCGGCGGCCGACGGCACCCAGAAGGGGCTGGCGGTCGCGGTCTCGGTGGGGGCGATGCTGATCGCCTTCGTCGGGCTGATCGCCCTGGCGGACGGCCTGTTCGGCGCACTGGGCGGATGGTTCGGGTATCCCGCCGCCTCGTTCGTGGCCGTGCTCGGCTGGGCGCTCGCCCCGCTGGCGTGGCTGCTCGGGGTTCCCTGGGACCAGGCGACCTTGGTGGGCGGCGCGATCGGCCAGAAGCTCGCCTTCAACGAGTTCCTGGCCTATGCCAACCTGTCGCCGGTCCTGAAGGCCGGCACCCTGGAGCCGCGCGCGCAGGCCATCGTCTGCTTCGCCCTGTGCGGCTTCGCCAATTTCGCCTCGATTGCGATCCAGCTCGCGAGCTTCTCCAGCCTCGTCCCGGAGCGGCGCTCCGAGGTTGCCCGTTACGGCCTGCGGGCGATCCTGGCGGGGACGCTGTCGAACCTCACGAGCGCGGCGATCGCGGGGCTGTTCGTCGCGTGAGGGATCCGCTGCCCTTCCGCGCCACCAACGGAAGCGCCTTCGGGCGCGCGTGCTTCGGCACCGGCAGGAGGCGGTCGAGGATCGATCCGATCCATACGAAGGCGGGGCGCAGCAGCGCCCCGGCGTCGACGCGACCGGAATCATGCCAGAGGGGCGCGAGGAAGGTGGTGTCCGGGCGCTCCACGCAGCGCAGGGCTGGCACGCCGGTGATCGGGCAGCGTCGGCTTGCCGGATGGGTCGCAGATGCTGCGTCCGCCAACCTGTCGTCGTTCGCTCCGCGGCCCTGGATGGCCCTATTGCGGTTCAGCGACACAGGTTCGGGGCAGCACGTCGGGCCGCGGTGCGGCTTATCCCGAGAACGCAAAAGAAAAGCGCCGCTTCGGAAGAAGCGGCGCTCGAACAAGCCGTGTCGACGTCTTAGTTGAACGTGTCGATCTCAGCCGACTCGTAGCTGGTGACTTCCATGCCGACGCAGATCTCGGAGACGACGGGAGCGGACCAAGGCATGATTTCCTCCAGGTAGATTGAAGCGATGGATAAAGAAATCGCTGAGGCCGGAGCGAAGCGCTCCGGACGGTGCGCGACTTAGTTGAACGTGTCGATCTCAGCCGACTCGTAGCTGGTGACTTCCATGCCGACGCAGATCTCGGACACGATCGGGGCGGACCAGGCCATGGCGTTTCTCCTCGCTGTTGGTGAGATCCATATAGGCAATATCTTGGACGCAATACAAGCGAGCACAACACTTATATTTCTCATATGGAGCCTGGGAGTCGGCCGGGTCGCACTCCGCCGTGGCCCTGTGGCCACCCGGCGGAGCGCCGTTCAGCATCGGCTGCGGACAGGCGCGCTTTCGGCTTGACGGGCCCTTTGCGCGGGCGCACGACGCACCCGCGCGACGTTGTCATGGACGAGGCCGCGCTCCCATTCCAGCAGCGACCCGCGAAGCGACGTGCCCGACCGATCGTGCCTGCCGTGCCCAGCCACGCGCCGTCATCCCGCCTGAGCCGCTGAAAGGCCTGGCCGCGGGGCGATCGACGCGGCGGCCGGCCACGGCCCTGACCTAGGATGACCGGCGACGCGTCGCCTCGTAACCCACGAGGCGAGGCCATGAACGAGATCGCGCCCTTCGACACGCGAGTCGATCCCTCCGTCTTGGCCGCACGCCTGTCAGACGAACGGGCACCCGACATCGTCGAGGCCCTGAACGAGGAAGCGCCCGAGGTCGCCGCCGCCATCCTGCTCGGACTTCCGATGGAACGGGCGGTCGAGGTGCTGGACCAGCCCGAACTCGACTGTGCCGCCGACATCATCGAGATGCTGCCCCGGGACCGGGTTGCCGCCTACCTGTCGGGCATGTCAGCCGACCGGGTCACGGACGTGTTCCGCGAGATCGAGGAGCCCGGCCGCTCCGATCTGCGCGCCCGCCTCGATGCCGAGACCCGCGGCGCCGTCGACCGGCTCTCGGCCTATGGCGAGGAGACGGTGGGCTCACTGATGACGACCGAGTTCGTCACCGTTCCGGGCACCTGGACGGTGGGCCAGACCCTGGAGCACATCCGCCACGTCGAGAAGACCCGCGAGACGATCTACGCGATCTTCGTGCTCGACCCGCGCACCCGCGCGCTCACCAAGGCGGTGCCGCTGCGCCGGCTGATTTCCGGGGATCCCGCCGACAACGTGCTCAGCGTCGCGCCGGGGCGGCGGCCGCTCGCCGTGTCGCCGACCGCGAGCCGCGAGGAGGCGGCCCGGCTGATCTCCAAGTACGACCTTCTGGCGCTGCCGGTGGTCGATGCGGTCGGCCACGTCATCGGCATCGTCACCGTCGACGACATGATCGACGCGATGATCGAGAAGCAGACGCAGGACGTCCAGCGCTTCGGCGGCATGGAAGCGTTGCCCGAGCCCTACATGGATATCGGCTTCTTCACGATGATCCGGAAGCGCGCCGGCTGGCTCTGCGCGCTCTTCCTGTCGGAGATGCTCACGGCCTCGGCCATGCAGGGCTTCGAGGGGGAGCTGGAAAAGGCGATCGTCCTGACGCTGTTCATCCCGCTGATCATGAGTTCGGGCGGCAATTCCGGCTCGCAGGCGACCTCGCTGCTGATCCGGGCGCTCGCCCTGCACCAGATCCGGCTGCGGGACTGGTGGCGGGTGGCTTTGCGGGAACTGCCGACCGGAATCTTCCTCGGCGCGATCCTCGGCGTGATCGCGGTGATCCGGATCGTGGCGTGGCAGAAGCTCGGCCTCTACGATTACGGCGAGCACTGGCCGCTGGTCGCCGCCACGGTGGGCGCGGCGCTCGTCGGGATCGTGACGTTCGGCTCGCTCGCCGGCTCGATGCTGCCGTTCCTGCTCCAGCGGATCGGCTTCGATCCGGCCACCGCCTCGGCGCCCTTCGTGGCGACGCTGGTCGACGTCACCGGTCTCGTCATCTATTTCTCAGTGGCGCTGCTGATCCTGCGCGGGACGCTACTGTAGCGCGGCGCCGCTCTACCCCGCCACAGCCTCGACCAGCCGCTTGCGCTGCACCTTGCCGTTGGCCGTCCTCGGCAGCGCGTCGAGAAATCTGATCTCCCGCGGCCGCTTGTAGGCGGCGAGCCGTTCGGCGCACCACGCGAGCAGCGCCGCCGCGTCGGGCTCGGCATCGGGTTGGAGCACCACGAAACCGCAGATCACGGTGACGTCGGCGCGCACCGGCAACTCGGCCACGCCGACCTCCGCCACGGAGGGATGGGCCGCGAGCACCACCTCCACCTCGTTGGGCGAGACGCGGTAGCCCATCGCCTTCATCAGGTCGTTGTTGCGGCCCTCGAACCAGAGATAGCCGTCGGCGTCGAGCCGGGCGAGGTCGCCGCCGGTGAACCAGTCGCCGCGCAGGACCTCGGCCTCCTCCTCGGGCCGGTTCCAGTAGCCGAGCATCAGGGCTGGCTCCGAGCGGTGGACGGCGAGCAGGCCGGTCTCGCCCACCGCCAGGGGCACGGGCTCGCCCGCGACGGGCAGGATCGCCACCCGCCGGCCGGGCTGCGGCTTGCCGGGCGAGCCCGGCCGCACCGGGATGTTCGGGCCGCTGGAGATGTAGGTCGAGATCTCGCTCATCCCGAGGGCCTCGTAGAGCGGTTTGCCCGTCGCATGCGTCCAGGCGTCGAGCAGCTCCACCGGCAGCGGCTCGCCCGCCGTGCAGCCGTGGCGCAGGCTCGACAGGTCGTGCGCGCTCAGATCGCCGTATTTGAGGATCTGCCGGTAGAGGGTCGGGACGGCGGCGAACAGGGTGGCGCGGTACTCGGCGATCAGCCGCGGCCAAACGGCGGGGTCGCGCGGGCCGTTATAGAGCACCGCGGTGGCGCCCACCGACCATGGATCGCTCAGGCCGACACCCAGCGTGTAGGTCCAGTTCATGGTGCCGGCATGCAGCATCACGTCGGTTTCGGTGAGCCCGAGCCAGTGGTCGAGCATGGGCCGGCGGCCGTAGGCGGCGCGGTGGGCGTGCAGCACACCCTTCGGCCGGCTGGTCGTGCCCGAGGTGTAGATCAGCATCGCCGGGTCGTCCGCGGCGGTGTCGGCGTAGTCGGGCAGCTTTGGGCCGGCCTTCAGGGCGGCGATGGCGGCGGTATCGAGGAGGAGGCGGTCGCCCAGAGCCTCGGGCGCGAGAGCACAGCCGCTGCCGACCACCACGGCCGCCGCGCCGGAATTCTCCATGAGGAACGCCGCCTCGCCCTCGGTCAGCTGCGGCGAGGAGGGCAGGGCCACGAGTCCGGCGGCCAAGGCGCCGAAATAGACGAGGACGTAATCGGCCTCGTTGCCCATCCGGATCATCACCCGGTCGCCGCGCCTCAGGCCGAGCCCGAGCAGGCCCGCCGCGATGGCGCGCACCGAATGCTCGACCGCGCCGAAGCTGAGTCGATCGGCCGTGCCGTCCCCGATGAGGAGGAGGGCCGTCTTGTCGGGCCGCAGGCGCGCGTTCTCGGCGAGGCAGTACCGCGCGGCGTTGAACCGCGCGGGCGGATGGCGGTCGTCGGACAGGCTCTCGGGCACCGGGCACTCCCCGCTTTCGGGCTTTTGGCCGGGTGTCCCGCCTGGGCGTGGTTCCGTCAACCTTGGGTGACGTGCTGCCGCGAGCGCGGCTCCGGATTCACGTCCGCCGCTGCGCCTGACTCTCCTGCTCTTCAAAACCCTTCAGCATCTTGTCGAGCGTCAGCGGGTATTCGCGAACGCGGATCCCGGTGGCGTTGTAGATCGCATTGGCGAGCGAAGCGCCGGCGCCGCAGATGCCGAGTTCACCGAGGCCCTTGCTCTTCAGCGGGTTCGCCTTGTCGTCGAGCTCTGGCAGGAACACCGCGTCGATCTCCGGGAGATCGGCGTGGACCGGCACGTGGTACTCGGCCATGTCGTGGTTGACGAAGTAGCTGTGGCGCGGATCGACCACCGCATCCTCCATCAGCGCCGCACCGACGCCGAAGGTCATGCCGCCGATCGCCTGGCTGCGGGCGGTCTTGGCGTTGAGGATGCGCCCGCCGGTGAAGACCCCGAGCATCCGGCGCAGGCGGATCTCGCCGGTATCGGCGTCGACGCCGACCTCCGCGAAGTGGGCGCCGTAGGAATACTGCGAGAATTTCTGCTTCATCTCGCCGGGCTTGATCTCGCCCGCCGCCTCCAGCCCCGAGCCGGCGAGGTCGGTGAGTGCCTCGGTGCGATTGCCGGACGTGACCGCGCCGTCGCGGAACGTGGCGCCGTCGGGATTGAGGTCGCCGGCCTTGAGCAGGGCCTGACGCAGGTTATCGCAGGCGACATACAGGGCCGAGCCCGCCGAGGCGGCGCCGAACGAGCCGCCGGAGCCCGCCGCGAAGGGAAAATCGGTGTCGCCCATCTCGACCCGGACGCGCTCAGGGGGAAGACCCAGCATCTCGCCGGCGATCTGCGTGAGGATCGTGTAGGTGCCGGTGCCGGGATCGGTCATGGCCATCCGCACCACCAGCACGCCGTCCGGTCCGATCCGCACCTTGGCGGAGGAGGGCATCAGCGGGTTGAGGCGGGCGGCCGCCGACATGCCCATGCCGACGAGCCAGTTGCCCTCGCGCCGGCTGCCCGCCGCCTGCCGCTTGTCCCAGCCGAACAGGCGCGCACCCTCGCGCATGCAGGGCACGAGCTGACGTGTGGAGAACGGCACCTTCTTCTCGGGATCCTCGGCCGGCTCGTTGCGCACACGCAGCTCGATCGGATCGACCTTCAACTGCTCGGCCAGCTCGTCCATGGCGCATTCGAAGGCGAGCTGACCCACGGCCTCGCCGGGGGCACGCATCGACGAGGCGATGGGCATGTTGAGGTTCACGAGCCGGTGGCGCGTCACGCGGTTCTGCGCCGCGTAGAGCGAGCGGGTGACGTTGGCGGAGGTCTCGAAGAAGCCGTCACCCTCGGCGGTGTCGGACCAGGATTCGTGGCTGATCGCCGAGAGGCGCCCGTCCTTATCGACACCGAGCCGGATCCGCTGGATCGTGTCGGTCCGGTGGGTCGCGACGTGGAACTCCTGCTGCCGGGTCAGCGCCACCTTCACGGGGCGCTGGATGACCTTCGAGGCCAGGATCGCGAGGGTCGCCTCCGGCTGGACCTGCAACTTCGCGCCGAAGCCGCCGCCGATATAGGGGCTGACGATCCGCACCTTCTCGGGCGGCAGCTTCAGCACGGAGCCCAGGGCCTTCTGCCCCCGGTTGGGCATCTGGTTGGACGTGTGCAGCACGACGCCGTCGCCCTCCCACGACGCGATGGTCGCGTGCGGCTCCATCTGCGCGTGGATCTGGTTCGGCGTGACGTATTCTACGTCCAGCTTCACCGGTGCGGCCGCGAAGGCGGCGTCGAAGTCGCCGAGCTTCGAATCCGGCGGCGAATTGACCGGCTTCGGCTCATAGGCCGCCGCGAGGTTGTCCTTGAGCAGGCCCTTTGGCGTGCCGGCATCGTACCGGACCCTGACCAGCATGGCGGCCGCCCGGGCTTGCTCGAAGGTCTCCGCCACCACGAAGGCGACGGCCTGCCCGTAGAACCTGACCTCGGTCCCCTGGAGCTGCGGCCAGACCTGCTCCTTCTTCTCGCCCTGCTCGGGCACGTTCTCATGGGTCAGGACCAGGATCGTGCCCGGCGCCTTGCGGGCGGCCTCCGCGTCGATCGACCGGATCGTCCCGGAGGCGATCGTCGCCGGCACGATGAAGCCGTAGGCGGGGTCCTTCAGCGCCCGGGTCTCGTAGGCGTAGGGCGCGCGGCCCGTGACCTTGAGTTTGCCTTCGACCCGGTTCAGCGGCTTGCCGACGAGACCGTCGGGCCGGTCGTCGAGGGGCGTCCGGCCGATCGGCTGGTTCATCTCCATGGGAACGGTCCTTGCCGAGGCTTACGCGCGGGTCACCTGCGCCACGACGGCGCGCAGGGTCCGCCGGGTCAGCGGAATCTTGAAATCGTTGCTGCCGTAGCCGCGGGCGCCTTTGAGCACCGCGTCGGCGGCGGCGTCGGCCGAGCCGGTCTGCACCAGGGCCGTCTCGGCCTCGGCGACCCGCCAGGGCTTGTGCGCCAGACCGCCGAAGGCGAGGCGCGCCGCGGTCGGCTTGCCGCCCTCGGCGCCCGCGATCACGGCGGCCACTGACACGGTGGCGAAGGCGTAGGACGCCCGATCGCGCACCTTGCGATAGATGTGCGCGCCCGCCACCGGCTTCGGCAGCGTCACGGCTGTGATGATCTCGCCCTTGCGGAGATCCGTCTCGATCTGCGGGGTGTCGCCCGGCAGCTTGTGGAAGTCGGCGATCGGAATGGCCCGCGCCTGCCCGTCCGAGTTCATCGTCTCGACGGTGGCGTCCAGCGCCCGCATGGCGACGGCCATGTCGGACGGGTTGGTGGCGATGCAGTCCTCGCTCGCGCCCACCACCGCCATGATCCGGTTGAAGCCGCCGATCGCCGAGCAGCCGGAGCCCGGCGCGCGCTTATTGCAGGGCATGGCGGTGTCGTAGAAATAGTAGCAGCGCGTCCGCTGGAGGAGGTTGCCGGCGGTGGTCGCCTTGTTGCGCAGCTGCCCCGACGCACCGGCCAGCAGCGCCTTGGCCAGCACGGCGTAATCCTTCCGCACCCGCGGGTCGGCGGCGAGGTCGGAGTTGCGCACCAGCGCGCCGACGCGCAGGCCGCCCTCCGGCGTGGCCTCGACCTTGTCGAGGGGCAGCCGGTTGACGTCGATCAGCGTCGCCGGGGTCTCGATCTGGAGCTTCATCAGGTCGAGGAGGTTGGTGCCGCCGGCGATGAACTTGGCGTTCGGCCGCTCGGCCGCGAGCTTTGCGGCGTCCTGAACCGTGGCCGGACGCTCGTACGTGAAAGCCTTCATGTCCGCCCCCTTCAGAGGTTGCTGGCGGCGGTGTCGCGGATCGCCGCGACGATGTTGGGGTAGGCGCTGCAGCGGCAGATGTTGCCGCTCATCCGCTCGCGAATCTCGGCGTCGCTGAGCGTCGGCGTCGCGGCGATGTCCTCGGTGACGTGGCTCGGCCAGCCGGCCTTGGCCTCGCTCAGCATGCCGACCGAGGAGCAGATCTGGCCCGGCGTGCAGTAGCCGCACTGGAAGCCGTCATGCTCTAGGAACGCCGCCTGCATCGGGTGAAGCTGGTCGCCGGTGGCGAGCCCCTCGATCGTAGTGATCTGATCGCCCTCGTGCATCGCCGCGAGGGTCAGGCAGGAATTGATCCGCCTTCCGTCCACCAGCACTGTGCAGGCGCCGCACTGGCCGTGATCGCAGCCCTTCTTGGTACCGGTGAGCGCCAGATGCTCGCGCAGGGCGTCGAGCAGCGTCGTGCGGGTATCGAGGACGAGATCCTGCGGCTGGCCGTTGATCGTGAGCCGCACCGGCATGGTCTGCGGGGCGGGGTCGCCCGTGGCCGCAGCCGCGGGCGCAGGCCGGAAGCCCAGGGCGCCGAGCGCCCCGGCCGCGGCGCAGCCCTCCACCACGGCCCGCCGCGTCAAGGCGAACGGCTTCTTCGGAGTCGCGTCTGTCATGCTGCTATCCCGCCCATGCGCAACGCATCACGGCGCAACGCAGTCTGGAATTCGGTGTGCCAACGCCGAGCTCGAGGGATTAGATCCGGTCCAGACTGCGCCCGTTCACCGCGGCTTCGCGGCTGCGCGTGCTGGCCTCCGGCAGTTCGTCATCGCGAGCAACGCGAAGCGATCCAGGGCAGCGCGACATCTGTGACCGTGGCGCCGCTGGATTGCTTCGCGTTGCTCGCAAAGACGGCGGCGCCTAGGAACGCGTCCCGTCGCGGGCGTTTGGGTTGATCGGACAACGTCACCGGAGCTTTCCCCAATGGCCGTTCCGACCCTGCCGCTCAATGACGGGCGCCGCATTCCCCAGATCGGCTACGGCTGCTGGCAGCTCTCGGACGAGCAGGCGCCGGACCTCGTCGGCCGGGCGCTTCAGGCGGGCTATCGCCTGATCGACACCGCTTCCGTCTACGGCAACGAGGCCGGCGTCGGCCGCGGCATCCGCGACGCGCAGGTGCCCCGGGACGCGATCTTCCTCACCACGAAGCTCTGGAACGACCGTCAGGGCCGCGACGAGACGCGGCGCGCCTTCGACGAGAGCCTGCAGCGCCTCGGCCTCCCCTATGTCGACCTCTACCTGATCCACTGGCCGTGCCCGCAGCGGCGCCTGTTCGTCGAGACCTGGAAGACGCTGATCCAGCTGCGCGAGGAGGGGCGGGCGAAGTCGATCGGCGTCTCGAACTTCACGCCCGAGCACATCGCCACCCTCGTCGGCGAGACCGGGGTGGCGCCCGCGGTGAACCAGATCGAGTTGCACCCGCGCTTCCAGCGCAAGGCGCCGCGGGCCGACGATTCCCGTCACGGCATTGTGACCGAATCCTGGAGTCCCCTGGGACAGGGCAAGGAGCTGAATGACCCGGTGATCGGTGCGATCGCGAAGGCCCACGAGAAGAGCCCCGCCCAGGTAGTGCTGCGCTGGCAGGTGCAGATCGGCTGCGTGGCCATCCCGAAGACCGCCCGGCCCGAGCGTATCCTCGAGAACATCGCGCTGTTCGATTTCGAGCTCGGCGCCGACGAGATGGAGAGAATCGCCGCGCTCGACCGGCCCGACGGCCGGATCGGGCCGGACCCCGCCACCTTCTGCTGACCGGTCGGCCTTCGGCGGCGCAGCATAACATCGCGCCGCAAAAGATTTATGCTCACAGCTAGCATATCTGGACAGGCGCGTCCGGCCCCCATAAGTTAGGCGGCACAATGCTCAAACTGAGCATAATGGAGGACGCCATGGCGGCGACCGTTGCACCCGTCTCCCGCACGCCCATCCCGGGCCTGCCGCTTCCGGATCTCTACGCGCGTGTCAGCCGGCACGTTCCCGCGATCGAGTGGCCGGCGCTGGCTCCGGACATCGAGGCGATCCTGCGCCTGAAGCGCGAGCGGAACGCCGTGATCCTGGCGCACAACTACCAAGCGCCCGAGATCTTCCACACGGTGGCCGATATCGTCGGCGACAGCCTCGCGCTCGCCCGCGAGGCGGTGAACGTGGACGCCGACGTGATCGTGCTGGCGGGCGTCCACTTCATGGCCGAGACGGCGAAGCTCCTGAACCCGAGCAAGACCGTGCTGATCCCCGACATGGGTGCGGGCTGCTCGCTGGCCGACTCGATTACCGCCGCGGACGTGCGCGGCCTGCGCGCCAAGTATCCGGGCGTGCCGATCGTGACCTACGTGAACACCTCGGCGGCCGTGAAGGCCGAGTCGGACCTGTGCTGCACCTCGGGCAACGCCGTCGCGGTGGTGAGGTCGCTGAACGCCCCCCGCGTGCTGATGATCCCGGACGAGTTCCTGGCGCAGAACGTCCAGGCCGAGATCCCCGAGGTCGAGATCCTGACCTGGGCCGGCCATTGCGAGGTGCATGAGCGCTTCACGCCGGCCGATATCCGCGATGTCCGCGACAGCTACCCCGGCGTGACGGTGATCGCGCATCCGGAATGCCCGCCGGACGTGGTGGCCGAGTCGGACTTCTCCGGCTCCACCGCGATGATGATGGACTTCGTCGTCGAGAAGCGGCCGAAGCAGGTGGTGCTCGTCACCGAATGCTCGATGGCCGACAACATCGCGGCCCAGAATCCCGATATCGAGTTCATCAAGCCCTGCAACATGTGCCCGCACATGAAGCGGATGAGCCTGCGCAACATCCGCCGGTCGCTCGAGACGATGACCCACGAGGTCACGGTCGATCCGGCGCTCGCCGACCGCGCCCGGGCGGCGGTGGAGCGCATGCTCCAGGTGCGCACGCGATGAACGCCTTTGCCCGGAACACTGCCGACCGCGTCGTCGTGGTCGGCGGCGGCGTCGCGGGTCTCAGCGTCGCGCTGCGCCTCGCGCCCCGCCCGGTGACGCTGGTCACCGCATCCCCCCTCGGTCTCGGAACCGCCACCGGCTGGGCGCAGGGCGGTATCGCCGCCGCGGTCGGCGCTGACGATGCGGCGGACCTTCACGCCGCCGACACGGAAGCGGCCGGCGCCGGGCTGACCGAGCCCGACGTGGCGCTCCGCGTCGCCCAGGAGGGCCCCGCGCTGATCGACTGGCTGGTGCGGATCGGCGTGCCGTTCGACCGGGCCGACGACGGCGCTCTCGCCCTCGGGCTCGAAGCCGCGCATGGCCGCCGCCGCATCGTTCGCTCCGGCGGTGATGCCACCGGCGCGCGCGTCCTCGAAGGGCTCGTCCGGGCCGTGCTGGCCGCACCCTCCGTCGAGGTCGTCACGGCGCGCGCCTGCGACCTGCTCCGGGACACGAACGGGGCTGTGGCGGGCATCGTCGCCGAGCGCGACGGTGCCCTGTTCCGCATCCCGGCCCGCGCCGTGGTGCTGGCCACCGGCGGCGTCGGCGCCCTCTACGCGGCGACCACGAACCCGCCGGGTGCGGTCGGTCGCGGGCTGGCGCTGGCCGCCCGCGCCGGGGCGGTGATGCGCGACATGGAGTTCGTGCAGTTCCACCCCACCGCCATCGCGGCCGGCGCCGACCCGATGCCGCTCGCCACCGAGGCCCTGCGCGGGGAGGGCGCCCGCCTGATCGACGAGACCGGCGCGCCCGTGATGGCGGGAATCCGTGGGGGCGACCTCGCCCCGCGCGACGTGGTCGCCCGCGGCATCTTCCAGGCGCTGCAGCGGGGCCGTACCGTCTATCTCGACGCGCGGGGTGCGCTCGGCGCCGCGATGCCGACGCGGTTCCCGACGGTGGCGGGCCTCTGCGCCGCCGTCGGCATCGATCCGGCGGTGCAGCCGATCCCGGTCCGCCCGGCGGCGCATTACCACATGGGCGGCGTGAAGGTGGACGCGCACGGCGCCACCTCGGTGCCGGGCCTCTACGCCTGCGGCGAGGTCTCCTCCACGGGCCTGCACGGCGCCAACCGGCTCGCCAGCAACTCGCTGCTGGAGGGGCTCGCCTATGCGCGCTTCATCGCTGACGGGCTCGACGCGCCGGTGCCGGCGGCCATCGTGCCGCAAGCCGTGCCCGCCCGCACCTCCGGCGACCTGCCGGCGATCCGCACCCTGATGGAGCGCCAAGTCGGGGTCGTGCGTGACGCCGCCGGTCTCGCGGTGGCTGTAGCCGCCCTGACGCCCGCGGCGGAATCCTGCGACGCGGCGCTGGTGGCGCTGCTGATTGCCCGGGGCGCGCTGGAGCGCCAGGAGAGCCGCGGCGCCCATTGGCGCAGCGACCATCCGCATCTCATGGCCGCGACCCACACCGAGACCACGCTGGCCGATCTCCGGGCGGCGGAGCGCGGCCGGGCGGCCGCCGAGGAGGCCCTGACGCCATGACCCGATCGGTCCTCTCCGACGAGATCCTGCCGCTGCCGCGGCTCCTGGTCGAGCCGGTGGTGCGCGCCGCCCTGCTGGAGGATCTCGGCCGGGCCGGCGACATCACCACCGACGCCATCGTGCCCCCGGGTGCGCGGATGCGCGGCGTGATCGCCTCCCGCCAGGATGGCGTCATCTCGGGCACCGACGCCGCCGCCATCGCGTTCGCGCTGGTGGACCCGGCCGTGACCGTTACGGTCGAGCGCGGCGACGGCGCGCGCGTCGCTCCGGGCGACGTGGTGCTGCGCCTCGAAGGCCCGGCCCGGGCGATCCTCACCGCCGAGCGCGTGGCCCTGAACCTGCTCTGCCGCATGTCGGGCGTCGCCACCGCCACGCACGGCCTCGTCGAGGCGGCCCGCCCGCACGGCAAGGCCTCGATCGTCTGCACCCGAAAGACCACGCCGGGCCTGCGCGCCCTGGAGAAGCACGCCGTGCGGGCCGGAGGCGGCTCGAATCACCGCTTCGGCCTCGACGACGCGGTGCTGATCAAGGACAACCACGTGGCGGTGGCCGGTGGGATCGTGCCGGCGATCGCGCGCGCCCGGGCCAGGGCCGGCCATCTCGTGAAGATCGAGTGCGAGGTCGACAGCCTGGAGCAGCTGGACGAGGCGCTCTCGGTCGGGATCGACGCCGTGCTCCTCGACAACATGAGCCCCGACCAGCTCACCCGCGCGGTGGCGATGATCGACGGCCGCGCGCTCTCCGAGGCCTCGGGCCGGATCACCCGCGAGACGGTGGGCGCGGTCGCGGCGTCGGGCGTCGACCTGATCTCCTGCGGCTGGATCACCCACTCGGCCGCGATCATCGACCTGGGCTTGGACGCCGCCTGACCGGCAGGCGCCGGGCTCACCGGCGCCTGCCGTCGTTTCACTGTCATCACGTTCGGGTGACAGGTCTTCGTCGTGGTCGCATCGGACAAGTCCTGAGTCTATCGCCGCGCGAGTGACTTGCTAGGGTTTCGCGGGACCGCGAAGCCACCGATCGGATCTGCCCGTGAGCCAAGCCCTGCATTCCACGGCTGCCCCGGCGGTCGATCTTCCGGCGGCTCCGGTGGCACGCAAGCCCGGTGCGGTCCGCCACGGGCCCGGCGGGGCGCTGATGCTCGGCGCGCTGGGTGTCGTGTACGGCGACATTGGCACGAGCCCGCTCTACGCGTTCAAGGAGGCCGTGAAGGCGGCGACCGCCGGCGGCGCGGCCGTGCCG